>CAHJWN010000019.1 GCA_903642265.1 Acidobacteriaceae bacterium
TTCACCGAGTACCTGCGGCCGGCCGTGCACAGCTGCCACCGCGCCGTCGGCGTTCCTCCAATCCCGTCGTGAAAATGGCAGTCTAATGGAGGTCTCTGGTTGAGACCGGCGCGTGAAGAGCTGGTGCTTTGCTTGTGGATCTTCACGCGGGACTGCGACGACGTCCTGTTGTGATGGCGTTGTTGGGGTGGGGACGAGAGTATTCGCTGAAACGGTCACCCAGGGCTCAGCTTTCACGAGCGCGAAATCCTCGCCACATAATTTCTACATGCCGTTGAAGCACATCGTTGCTCGATGCACCGCCGAGCACTCCGCAAGAACTGATGAGTACGTGCGTGGTTCCGAACAGGGACACCCACCAGGTAGTTGCGTCGAGAGTTCTGGTGTCGGCGTTCATCCCCAGGGCCTCCGAACAGGCAAGGAACGGCTGCATCAGGCGTTGAAAAAGAGGCTTTCCTATCGTTTCGATGTGCTCATTGATCCCGCCGCCACGGCTGAGAGAACCTGAAAAAACTACCTGATAATGATGAGGGTGCGCGAGGCCGAAGCGGACGAAGCCGAGCGAGACGGCGAGAAGTTGTGCTTCCGGACTCTTGGCCTCGCTTTGCTGTATGTCAAGCTCTGCCGTCAATTGAGCAAATGTCACTTTGCAGATTTCGCCCAACAGAGCACCTTTGTCAGGAAAGTAGCGATACAGCGCGGCGTGGGCATACCCAAGCTTTTCAGCGATGGCCCGCAGGGTCACATTTTCGTACCCGCGCTCTGAAAACAGCTGGCTTGCCGTCTCGACAATCTGCTGTTTTCGCTCCGCACGCCGTTCAGCGGCGCGACTAAAGGATTTCTGCCGCATGGACTTAGGATAATGCAACCTCCGGTCTACCGTAAACGTCAATTGCAAAGTGACCAATGTTCACTAAAACTATCGTCATTGATATGCAGGGAGAAGATCAAATGGATCAGCAGCTGATAGTTCTGGTCGGAGCGACCGGAAACCTTGGAGGCCGGATCGCACGGGAGTTACGGCGTCGAGGAGCGGTTGTTCGAGCAATCGTCCGGCCCGGCACATTCGCTGTCAGGACGAAGCACCTTCTGCAAGAAGGCGTAGAGATCGTCGAGGCGGATTTGAACAGCAAGGCAGATGTGGTGCGCGCCTGTGTGGGAGCCTCATGCGTTGTTTCAACACTCCTTGGACTAGCGCCTACTTTGGTCGACGCCCAGTCCGCACTGCTCAATGCGGCAATAGAAGCCGGCGTGCCCCGATTCATTCCGTCAGATTATGCGATGGATTTCACGAAGATTGCGCCAGGCCTGAATCGAAACTTCGACTTGCACAGGGAGTTCCGGAGCCGTCTGGAAGCAGCGCCAATCCGCTCTACCGCTGTGCTGAACGGAGCTTTCATGAACCTGCTTACTGGTGAGGCTCCGCTGGTGTTGTTCAAGATCAAGCGTGTTCTTTACTGGGGACAGACGCCGGAGCAAACGATTGATTTCACGACGATGGATAATACGGCGGCTTACACAGCTGAGGTTGCTCTCGACCCGGCTGCACCTTCCATCCTGCGTATTGCTGGCGAACAGATCAGTGCGGCCGGTTTGGCCAGAGTCGTTTCAGAGGTGACGGGAGAACAGTTTCGATTGCTTCGAGGCGGCGGACTTGGCAGACTGCAAGTTCTTACGAAGGTCGTCAAGGCCTTGACACCTGGATCAAATGCACCGTTTCCCGTCTGGCAGGGCATGCAGTATCTCTACTGCATGTTCGAGGGGAGTGGCCTGCTCACACCGCTGGATAATGCAAGGTATCCAAACCTTCAGTGGACGGGTGTGCGCACCGTACTTCAGCATGCGAGTTAGCAAAATCAGGACACAGGAGAAGACGATGTCGACTGTATTGGTGACAGGTGGTCATTCCGGGATTGGATTAGTAGGCGCGAGAACACTTGCCGAACGTTACGGGTGCGACCTCATCCTGGCAGGCCGGAGTGCTGAACGCACTGAGGAAGGTGCTCGGCAGTTGCGTCAGGAGACAAAGGCGCGGGTGAAGGTGCTTAGCCTTGACTTGAACTCGCTTCAGTCTGTGCGCGACGGAGCGGAACGGCTGAAGGCCCTATTACAGACGGACGGATCCAAACTGCACGGCATCCTTTGCAACGCGGGAACTCAGTCGAACGGACCAGTGCACTATAGCGTGGATGGTTACGAAACCACGTTTGCGGGTAACTGCCTGGGCCATTTTCTGCTGGTGAACTTGTTGCTTGATTCGATCGAGCCAGGAGGCCGCATCGTGTGGACGGCGAGCGGCACGCACGATCCGGTCTTGCTGGACGGCAAATCGGTCGGCAAGGCAATCGCGCCCGACGCAGATGTGTTGGCCAACCAGGGGCGAGACGGTAAGCCTATCTCAGGAGGACGGCGGTACGCGACTTCAAAGCTTTGTACCATCCTGTACGCTTACGAGCTGGATCGGCGGCTGCGACAAACAGGAACGCCCATCGAATCGATTGCCTACGACCCTGGATTTCTGCCGGATACGGGCATGGGTCAAGGTGCACCTGCGATCTTCCGCACGTCCCTGGTCAAGTTTCTTCTTGGTAAGTTTGGTATGACCATGGGACAGATGCCACTGTCTGGCGAGGCGCTGGCCCTTCTGGAAGCTGACCCGGTTTACGTCAATAGCTCAGGCAAATACTTTCATTGCAAGAACGGCGCACTCAGCGAGACGCGATCCTCTCGTGTCTCATACGACCAGCAGCTTGCAGCGAAGCTATGGACTGACTCTGAACGTCTGGTGGCGCTGACGAGCCTTGAACGCTCGGCAAGGATAAACAACAGCGTTGAATAGCGCCTAGAACAACACCGTCCCGGCTGCCAAGAATTACTTCCAATCGATGGTTGGAGCTTCTGGCACCTAATGCATAGGCAGGTGCACGCAAACATTGCGGAAGATGAGGCGCACCCTTCACTGCAGCGGCTCATTTCCGACTTGTCGCAACAGGGCCGTGTCGTGCTCTCGATCGTAAGGACGATTGCTTCATACATATCCGAGCACCACAATGAAGAAGATCGGCCTGACTTGGCGTACCGGCCAGACACCTGTAAGCGCGTGCTAACGATGTCAGGCGGGACAGATACCTCGATGTTGGGTGCAAACTCGTCGCAAAGATCAGTGACTCATCTCGAAGGAACGCACATTCACGTTGCCGCCAAACGCTCGCGTCCCGTAGTCGAAGATTCCGAAGCGATAACCCATAAAGAATTGCCAGGCCGTGCCCATCACAAACGGCTGACCGATTGGCAAGAACGTCTTCCCATCCAAACTGTACGAGAAGACTGCTGCGTGGCCAGGACCCGGACGTATATCTGCCTCCGCGCGCAGCCATATAGTCTTTTGGAGAAGCGGCAGGCTTGCTGTCTCCTTCCCTGTATTCGTCGTGTCCCAATGGCGATCCATGGTCATTCCCGTTTTTACCACCAACCGCATCGCGCCACTGTCCCTGCTGACGCCCACCCATGCCGAGTCATCCCGCAGCATGGCCAGCCCGGCCCGATCGCCATCCTTCATTCCGTCCACCTTCATCTCTATAGTTGCGCTGGATTCAGGACCCAGGATGCGATGGGTAAGTGTGTTGCGCGCGGCATAGAGATCTTCGGTAATAGTCGCCGTCTCGAGTCTCAAGCCATCGTGAAGCGACCAGCGGGTGTTGTCGGGATTGTGGTTCCACTCCCATTCGGGGCCTAGCTTCGCGCCTTCAAACCTATCAATTCCGAGAGGCGAACGCACGGCAGGCTGCGGTTCGGTTGTCTTCGGGGCCGGGTATTCCGCAGCCCAGTGGTTGTCCTTCAGTTGCAGACTTGGCCAGCCATCTGCGCCCCAAGTGATTGGTGCAAGCACCGGAATCCGTCCGCCAGGAAACGCATCCTGGAAAGCCATGTAATACCAATCTCCACTCGGCGTCTGCACAATACCTCCCTGATGCGGTACCCCTCCCCCAGGCACCGGACCTGTGGTCCCGCGCAGCAGTTTATGCATTTCGTATGGACCGAATGGGCCCGTGGTTGAGCGTAAAACGTACTCACCATCCGCCGGCCGTGTAGCGAAGATGTAATAGTTGCCGTTGACTTTGTAAAAACGCGAGCCTTCCAGCACTCCAACATCAGGCGGAGTCTTGAAGACCACCTCGGACTTTACCTGGCGCGCGCCATCTGCGGAAAGCTGCGCAACGTGCAATGTGGTGTTCCCGTAGGCCACGTACATCGTATCGTCGTCATCGATCAGAAGCCCCGCATCGTAGTAGCACTGATCAAGGACAGCGTGCTTGGTCCATGGGCCCTCGGGATGTTTTGCCGTATAGATGTGGGTCTTAGAAAACTCAATACATCCGCCCCAATAGAAGGTCTGGTTGCTTCTGCGATAACCTAGAAACGAAGCCCACGACCCCTTGACGTACGCGTGACCACCCTGCATGTTGTAAGCGGGAGAAAAGTCCAGCTCTGGTATGGAATGGCCGATGAACTCCCAGTGCACGAGATCATATGATCTAAGAATTGGTGCACCTGGCGAGTAGTGCATGTTCGACGCGGAGTAGTAGTACACCTGCCCGACGCGGAGGATATCGATATCTGCGAGGTCTTCCCACAAGACAGGATTGTGAAATGTCGCTGCCGGCGGCGCTGCGGCCGGCGTCTCCTGGGCGATCGCTCCTTGCATTCCACAGAGGCAGTAGAGTACCCAATTCGTCAGCCAGTAGCAGCGCTTCATCGAAGACTCTTGTTTGCCGCGCCCTTTGCGTCAGGTTGTGAATGCGGCAGAAGAAGTTCAGACTTCTTTGGCGACATGTTCTGGTGGGATTCGCCCACACGCAGCACGGCATCAAATGCAGGCTTGGGGTTGTCTTCGCGATCGAACAAGAGCGGATAGTTTGTGCGGCCACGGGTCGGGAAGTTATTCAGCCACGACTCCTTGTCGCTCAGACCCCATAGAGTGACGCGGCCCATTGACTGATGGTGCTTTACGAAGACCTCGAACAGATCCGAGTACCGTTGCGCCAGAGCCTCCTGCATCCCTTCCGGAAGCCCTTCAGTGTAGGGGTTTGAATTGGCCGTCGCTGCAGCTACGGTGGACACGTCCGCGGAATCTGACTTGGTCGTACGTGGAAGCACATCTACGTCGAGCTCACTTATATTGACTTTGATGCCAAGTGCCGCAAAGTCTTCGATAGTCTGGGCCTCCTTCTGCGGAGTTGGTCCGTCTATCCGCACATGCCCTTGCAGTCCAATGCCGGTGATCGGAACACCTTCTGCCTGCAACTTGCGAATAAGTGCGACCGCCCCCCTGCGCTTCGCGTCATTCTCTAGTGAGTAGTCGTTGTAATAAAGTTCCGCTTGCGGGTCAGCCTCATGGGCGAACTGGAATGCTTTGGCGATGTAATCGTCGCCAATGATCTTGAACCATGGTGAGTTGCGCATGGTGCCATCATCATTGAGCGCTTCATTGACTACATCCCAACCGCCTATGCGGCCTTTATAGCGCCCCGCTACGGTGAAGATGTGTTCGCGCATTCTAGCCAGCAGAGCGTCGCGCGTCAGTGGGCGGCCCGATGCATCCTCAAACACCCACTTGGGCACCTGGCTATGCCACACCAAACAATGGCCGACCACAAACATCCCGTTGCGCTTGCCAAAGGCAACGTAACGATCCGCCAGGGCAAAGTCGAAACGACCAGACTCTGGATGGATAATTTGCCACTTCAGCGCGTTCTCTGGACTGATCGTGTTGAACTGCGCCTTGATGATCGTATCGCCGCGAAGGTCGCTTTCGTCTATTTGCTCGGAGTTCATTGCGACGCCAACTCGAAACAAGCCGCTGTACGCCTGCTTGATGGTCTGCCCCTCGGCAGCGCGGCTTCCGAAGGGCGAGAAGGTCAGCACTGCAAGACTTAGAAATGCCGCAAGCTTGCCACTTTTGACGTGAGTCATTGAATAAGGATGCATACTGCCTCAGGGATCTTTGGGGTCGGCCACCACGGCAACATGGGCCTTTAGTTAGATTGAACCTGCGCTGTATATCGTAGGGAGTACCGCGCATGTTTTCCGTAGGGCTTGACCTTGCTGCAGGGTCAAGCGCGTTCGCAGTCGGCTGCCGCAATCAGACAAAGTAGTTGGTGAATGACAAAGATTTATAAGTACATTCAAAGGCCTCATGCCAGGACCAGGCAAGTTGCAACTTATATGATGCTCGTCTCTGCATAAATCAGGCCATGGCTAATGCGCAGACTCTTAAGGTTCTGGATGGTGTCTAACGAAAGAGAATGGGAGCTACCTGAGAGAGATACAGGCGCCAGTTCTTCCATTCATGGCCATCAGGGGTTTCTTCGGTTTCGAGATGAACGCCTGCCTGTTTGAAGCGAGCGATGCAAGCAAGGGCATTGTCACGTGCAATATCGCTCTGCCCCCAGCCCCACCAGAATAGTTTTAGTTGCGTGTTGTACTGCGGGATGCGAGCAGCGTCGGGGCCATTGAAAAAGATGTCGCGGTCGGCCGGGAACCACCCTGAGCTCATGACGATGAGTGAGCGGAAGGTGCCGAGGTTATGCAGACCGATGTTGAGAGTCTGTATCCCGCCCATAGAGAGACCGCCGAGGGCACGATGTTCCGGGTCGGCGTGGGTGCGGTAGTGCGAATCAACAAAGGGAATGATGTCCTGGATCAATTCATTGTTAAAGGGGTCCTTGGTGGCGTCACCGGTCATGACCTGGGGACCGGACGGGGTCCAACCAGCAGGCATCACGATAATCATGGGTTGAGCTTTGCCTGCAGCTATAAGGTTATCGAGGATGTCGCCGGTGCGGCCAACGGTTGACCAGGAAGAGTCGGTCTCCCCGCCGCCGTGGAGAAGGTAAAAAACAGGGTAGGCACTCATTCCCTTCTCATAGCCAGGAGGGGTGTAGATATACATCTCGCGCGTGGCACCCGCGAACGCAGCGGCGTTGTAGTCGATGCGCGCAACCGCGCCGTGACGAACAGGGCGAGTTTCGGAGATGTCGCCCGGGGTGACGAGAAGGCTTTCGATGCCATGTTGAAAAGGAGAGGAAAGGACGTTGCGCGGATCGGGAACATCCATGCCATCGACGCGGAAGTGGTAGCGCCACGCCCCGGGGATGAAGGCAGCTGTGGACGTGCCGGTCCACAGGCCATCAGCGTCTTTGGTCATAGGGATGGATGCGGCTGCCGCGAGCGTATTGCCCGTTCGAGGCAGTCCCTGGTAAATGTCGCCTGAAAGTTCGACAGAAGTGGCGTGGGGCGCGAGGAGGCGAAAGGTCACTTTGCCGTCTGAAAGGAGTTGGGGAGACGGTGCAGGCGGCTGATGTTGCGGCGGCGGTGCTGCCGGTGCAGGTGACTGGGCTGCGACCCGAACGGCCAAGGTGAGCGCAAGAAGTAAACGGAAGAATGGCATGGAAGCAGTTGGACCTCGCGGGTTCAAAGCGTTATTAGGGCGTGCTTCTAGGACATGCAGGGAACCAGGACTCATGAATACTGCAGGTTGCGCCAGTCTTCGCACCAGGAGTTCTAACCCAAGATGATCTTGCGCGCATTTCCATCAGGATCGTTCGTCATGCGGCACTCGTTATCGAAGATCATGGTGCGATTCGTGTCAGGATCGGTTGGCTGCCACGCAACGCCCGCGACGCTCGGCTTGCCGGTGGCGGCAAAGGTGGCCCAGGACGCGGCCATCTTGTGCGCCAAGGCCTGTGCCTCGGGTGTGTTTCCAGTTCCCTGCTCGCAGCGCTTGGTGTTGTCAAAGCAGAATTGCAGGTCTGCTGTGTGCCATGCACCTGGCCGGCCATCGAACAGCGGAGTCTGCCACGTGAAGTAGTAGGCGTATGCCGGGGCGGCGTGGAGGTCGTGTTTCAGACCGCACATCTTCACGACGTTGTTGCGCATGTACAGGCCGTTCAGCCCTGGGCGGCCACTGCACATATAGGACAGCGTGGCAGTCTGCTTCTTGGGGTAACTGGCTTTCAGAGTCGTCACGATGGCGGTAGCTTTCTCCTCGCCGTAAGTCTTCGCCAGTCCGGCATGCCACTCCGTCTCCGTCGGAATGGAGGTCATGCTGTTGCCTTCTTCGGAGACCGACCCGATGAGTATGGGAACGTTCTTGCTCACTTCCGGCGCGCCTTCAAAAAACGACCGCATGGTGACGATCTTGCCGTCGACTGAGGGAGCCCAGCCAGCGCGTGGATGACCTGGAAGGCCTGGGCCGAAGAAAGCCGGGCCCGGCGGATTTACTTTTGTGATGGCCGCATTGCCGGCCGCCATCAAGCTGGGCCAATCCATCTTCTGCAGTGCGCCAATATCATTTGCCGCGAGGCCAAGATCCTTCATCATGACGCGTGCGACCTCGCGCTGCTGCTCGCGCGTGGGAATGTTACCACCACCACCAGACTGCGCCGCAGCACGATGGATGAGGCCCGAGGCAGACGGCATACCGAGCAGCGTTGTGACCTTGGAGCCGCCGCCAGACTGGCCGTAAATCATAACGCGATCGGGATCGCCGCCGAAGTTGGCAATGTTCTCGCGGACCCACTTGAGCGAGTCGACCAGGTCTGTCATGCCGACATTGACGGAGTCCTCATATGCCGAACCGCCGATATCTGAGGCATCGAAGAAGCCCAGGACGTTGAGGCGATGATTGACCGAGACCTGCACCACATCGTGATTGCGTGCCATCTGCGCGCCTTCATGCGATGGGAGTTCGTACGATGAGCCGAATGAGAAACCGCCGCCATGGAAGTACACCATCACAGGTCGCGAACCTGAGAGCGACGGCGTCCAGATGTTCAACTTCAGCATGTCCTCACTCAACCAGCCGTCATCCCAATCCTGGATGAAAGTCTGCTCGATTGCGGTCCAGGGATGAAGCGATTGAGGGCAGTTGGCGCCGTAGGTGAAGGCGGGGTATTCATCGGTCCAAGGGGTGGGCGGCTTAAGAGGCAGCCATCGATTTGCACCACCCGCGTTCTGGCCGTAGGGCACACCTTTAAAGGTAAAAACTCCGCCAGCGAGGAAGCCGCGAATAGGCCCGTACTGGGTCTTGGCGATGGCCGAGCGGGGTGTGGAGACGGTGCCTGGCTCCTGGTGCACACCGGTCTTTATGCTGTCCGAGGCCAGAAGCGTTGATGGTGTGACAGCAGCGATGCCGGCTGTAGTGCCCAGCAGGAGCGCTTCTCGACGTGTAAGAACGGGCGTTTGGATCACAGGATTTCCCTCTCTAAGCTGCTGAATTACTCGGGCAGTGAATACGTACCGGTCACATGGAATTTGCCGCTGACCCCTGGGCTTCCGGTGCCCGGCTGTCCACCGCCCAGGCTGACGTTGTAGTCGCCCTCAGCGATGATGGGCGAGCCAAGCTCAGTGACCATGCCTAGGTCGCGCGGGCTAAGAGTGAAGTGAACCTTTTGGCTTGCACCTGGTCCGAGGTGGATACGCTCGAAGCTGCGAAGCGCGACCGTCGGCGCTCCCTTGACATCAGGGAACTTCAGGTAAAGCTGTACCACCTCGTCACCTGCAAGCTTGCCAGAGTTGGTCACAAGGACATCGGCCTGAACGGGCTCACCGGCAGCAACGTTCGAATTAGAAAGCACGAGGTTGCTGTAGCCAAACGTGGTGTAGCTGAGGCCATAGCCAAAGGGATAAAGCGGCTTTCCGGTGAAGTAGCGGTACGTCCGGTTTGCCATTGCGTAGTCTTCAAAGTTGGGTAGACCTTCCAGACCCTTATAGAAGGTGACCGGCAGCCTGCCCGCGGGGTTGTTCTTACCGCTAAGTGTTTCCGCTATGGCCGCGCCGCCCTCCTCACCTGGGTACCACGCCTCCAGTACAGCACTGGCGTGATCGTTGATCCAGTTCACCGCGAGTGCGCTGCCGTTCATCAGCACGACCGCAAGCGGCTTGCCTGTTGCTGCCACTGCTTCCACCAGATCCTCTTCAGGCTGCGGCAGATCAATGCTGGTACGATCGCCGCCAAGGAAGCCCGGCTCGGTTACCGGCATCTCTTCGCCTTCAAGCTGGCTGGTAATGCCGACCACAGCAATGATTGCGTCAGCATCGCGCGCTGCGGCGACGGCTCCCGGTGCAACGGTGGGATCGTACTTGCTCCAGATCAGTTCAGTGTGCGCATTGCCATCCTGCGTGCCGCCGGAGATTTCGAGGGATACCTTGCGGCCTTTCTCCAACTTCACTCGTCCCATTGCGGGCTCAAGATCGTGACCGCCGCCGCCTGCCGATGCCACCTGCTTGCCATCAACGCTGACGCGAGCGTAGCCCTGGCTCCGTACACCGAGCAGGTACTCACCTGTTTCCGGGGGCGTCAGAAAACCAGTCCACTGCACGCCGAAGCGCTTCCTGTCTGCAACCTGTTTCGGCATGCTCGCTTTGGACAAGTTGATGTTTGGTTCGGTGCGCTCCAGGAGCTTCTTGGGAACATCATCGAAGCCACGGCGACCTTCGTTGTACTCCGCGTGCAGCCCTGGTTTGCCGTCTGGCGTGGTTAGCAGGTCGTTGGGGACAGGCGTTCCATCGGGATGTAGAAACTGTGTGCCCGCCACAAAGGTGATGGTGGCGTTAGGAAACTCTGCATGCAGCCCGTCAAGAACGGAGACAATATGCGTGGGATGACCGGCGTAGTTTCCGATCAGTGGCCGGGTCTGCTCCGCAAGAGGGCCTACGACCGTAATTTTGCGGATCTCCGGCTTGAATGGCAGCAGGCCATCGTTCTTCAGGAGCACCATGGACTCTTCGGCCAGCTTGCGCGCATGGGCGCGATGCTCAGCACTGTCTAACTCCTTTTCATCAATGTTGCTGTACGGAACCATAGCGGGCGGGTCAAACATGCCGAGCTTCATGCGTGCCGTGAAGAGGCGGATCAGCGCGGTGTCAAGCGTGCTTTCAGGCAGATATCCCTGCTGCACGGCATCGATGTACGCCTTCTCGACAGGCTCGCCGTAGCGCGTGGTGAAGGTCACGCATTCGTTGTCCATGCCTCGGATCACCGAGATTGCCGCTCCCTGGGCCTGCGTGGGCCGGTAGCGGTGATTGGCCGCGACATCGCGCACGGCATCGCAGTCAGAAACGACATATCCCTGAAAACCCCACTTACCCCGCAGCTGGTCCTGCAGCAGGTATTGGTTTGCGCACGCCGGTTCGCCATTGATGGCGTTGTAGGCGCACATGATGGAGCCAGCCTTGCCTTCAATTATGGCCGCGCGAAAGGCAGGTTCGTACGTGTCTACCTCATCGTGCTTGCTCACGTCGACGTCGGCAAAGTGGCGGGTTGGCTCCGGACCGCTGTGCACGTCGAAGTGCTTAGGGGTGGCGATGGCCAGGTAGTACTTTGGATTGTCGCCCTGCAGCCCGGTTACATATGAGACGCCCATGCGCCCGGTGAGGAACGGATCCTCGCCATAGGTCTCCTGCCCACGGCCCCAGCGTGGATCGCGAAAGATATTTAGATTGGGCGACCAGAAGTCGAGACCGCCCATGATCCCAACGTGACCCTCGCGCAGGTTCTGTACATGCTTGATGCGGCCCTCCACGCCGATCTGGGCGGCCATGGTGTGGATGCCTGCGGGGTCAAACGTGGCGGCAAGTCCAACTGGCTCCGGGTACTCGGTTACACCTTCGTTGATGACACCGTGGAGAGCCTCGCTCCACCACTGGTACGCCGGGATATCGAGGCGCGGAACGGCCGCCGAGTTGTTCTGCATCTCCGATGCTTTCTCGGCCAGCGTCATACGGTGCACCAGGTCGGTGGCACGCTCCTCTGGGGCAAGCTGAGGATTCATGAACGGCATATGCGCCGTGGTCTGCTGCGCGCCTGAAAGGAGCGTAATCGCGCCTAAGATGGCGAATGAGAGAGGCAGTGTCAGATGAAGCTTCATGGCATTCTCCAGGTTGCTGAACTTTAGTGGCAGGTCGCCGGGAAGCAAAGGTTTTTGCTGAAGAACGGCATGACGAAATTCTGGAAGCGATCCGCAACGGCGCTGGTGTGCGTGCCGGAGTAGATCGTAAAGCTGTTTACGATGCCATATCGGTCAAGCACATCATGCAGTTTGGCTGCATCGACACGCAGCCCATCCTGATCGCCCACATCCATCGAGATGGCTCGGTACTGCTTCTAATTGCCTATGTACTGATCCACCAAGGCAAGCGGCGCATTGGCTGTAAGTTTGGCCATGATCTCCGGCTGCGGAATCCCATCTTTTGTTGGCAGGTCAAAGTAGAGCGGAGGGTTCTTCGGGTCGGGCGCCCATGCCGCTGCTGTGGCATACGGCGCCGCCGCAAAGCCGGGAGATACGGCAGCAAGTTCGGTTGGTGACTTTGCCGTGGCTGCGTTCTTTTCGCTCTCGAGTGTGCGCTGTTTCATATCGTCAGCCGGTCCTGGCCCCCCGCTCGTCATGGGCGACAGGCAGCAAGGACTCATGATGTACAAGGCGCCGAAGACATCGGAGTGCCTCATGCCAATTCGCGAGGCGCCATAACCGCCCATGGAATGGCCTACAAGTCCGCGGCTCTCGCGCGTTGGCAGGGTGCGATAGTGCGCATCGACGTAAGCCACAAGGTCGTGAGAGATAAAACGCTCAAAATCACCGGTGGTGGCGGAACTCGAATAGAACGACCCGAGGTAGACGGTCTTGGAGTCAGGCAGTACGACGATCATCTCCCCTGCACCCTGCGCTATGGCGCCCTCGATGGTCTGAGGAACGTGGATCTCGCCCGACCACTGCTCGGCACCAATGAAGTAGCCGTGCAGTGCGTACACCACTGGGTAGCGGCGGCCCTCGTCGTGCTTGTAGCTGGGCGGCAGATAAACGATCACGTCGCGGTCAGCTGGTTCGCCCTCAAGGTTGCCCTCGATGGCTGCGCTGTGGACCTTGATGTGCTCCACCGTGGCAGGCTTTGCGCCGGGAACTGGAGGCGGCACGATGGTCTGTACCTGCGCGGCAAGTGATGCGCCAAATGCCACGGTCGCGAGTAGGGTGAGGTGACTAGAAAGCTTGGTGACTTGGAACATAGCTGAAGCTGACCTCTACTGAACGGGGTAAGAGTAGATGTTGACGCTGAACGGGCGGAGTGTGATCGTAGCAGGCAGCGCACCGAGCGATTGTTCCTCCACCTGCACCTCGGCGGGTGAGCCGACTTTTACAGTGGCATCGATCGAGTTGGGCGCCATACGCCACAACTTGCCGCTCGAAGTCAGCGTTGTGCCATGAATATCGAGGTGGATGCTATGCTCGGTGTCCGACGGATTGAGCACAGCGATGGTAAGGGTCTTGCGGTCTTCGCTCAAGGCAGCGCTCACATCCAACGGATACGTGGGGCTGCCGGGGTTGACTGCAGGTTGATCGCCTCCGGCCGGGAAGACGGGCTTGGGTTGCGGCGAGTTACCGCCCACAACCACCGGTATGACACCGAAGTGGTCGCGATACATCTTGAACAGCAATCCAGTTGGATTAAGTACGGCTTCGGTGCCTTTGGAGTTAAACGTGGCCGTAGCAAACGTAAGGTTCGCCATCTGGAAGATATCGGAGTGGCGAAACATCTCGTGAAAGGCCCAGGCATAGGCCGGAACTGTGTGATAAGAATCTCGTTTGCCGGGAAGGAAATATGCCCACTCGTCGATCGCGATGGGTACGGGCTTGGCACGTAGCGCAGGGATGAGCTCAAGATACTTTTCGTAGTGCTCGTATTTAGCGCGCACCTGCACAGCTGCGGCGCGCTGCGATTCGATAAAGGAGAGTGGAGGCTCGATGGGTACCTTCTTGCCCAGCTTCATGTCGGTGTGCTCCGTACCGGAAGCGTAGTAGTGCTCGCTCACCATATCGATGTTTGGCAGGCAATGCAGCAGGAGCTGGCCAGTCCAATCGGCGGATGACAGGTAGTCGGGCACGTATTGGCCGTTGATACGGCGTGACTGGTCGGCACCTTCCATCACATCCGGCATAGCGCCCCCGGCAATCAGGGTGATGGTCGGATCGATCTTCTTCATCTCTTTGGCGAAGATGTTGTGCTTCAGTTCGTACTGGGGCAGCGCCATGGAACCCATCTGGTAGTCACCCCAAGGCTCGTTCCCGATACCCCAGAATTTTACGTTGTACGGTGCCGGGTGGCCGTTCTCTGCGCGCCATTTGCCCATGGGTGTCGTAGCAACACCGTTGGTGTACTCAACAAGCTCGCGAGCTGACCAGGCATCGCCAAAACCGGCATTCACCGTGATGTACGGGTCTACGCCCAGAAGTTTGCACAAGGTCAGGAACTCATCGGTGCCAACGTCATTCGGCTGTAGGGCATGCCAAACGGGGTCAAAGATAGGCGGACGCTTGTCAATATCGCCTACTCCGTAGCGCCACTCGTAAGAGGAGACAAAGTTGCCGCCGGGAAAGCGAAGAACACCGAAACGCAGCTGCTTGAGCACGGCGACAATCTCAGGGCGAAACCCGTCGATGTTGTCGGCGGGCATCAAGGATACCGCTCCCACGTGGAACTCTCCCTTGCCGCTCCCCGTGATCTCGAGCGTGGCGTTCTCGCTTTCTGCAGTGGCGCTGAAATGCAGCGGGAACTTACGATACTGCCGGCCTAGCGCGGGTAGCGTGATGGTTTGGCGATCACTCACGCCGCCGCCCCAGATCAAGGCGACCTTTAGGATGGTGCCCGGTGTACCCGCGAGAACAATTCGGCCAGTATACGTTTTCCCTTTGTGGACAGTTACGCCCGACTGGCGCAGTCCATGTGGTTCTTGGGGACTAAGGACTACCGATGGTGACTGGTCTCCCGTGTAGGCGTCCTTGGTATCCATGGTGACGACGTTATCGCCCCCAACCGGAGTCCACCACCGCGTAGGAATGTTTGCAGACCTCGGGTTTCCCGCAGCATTGCCCATTGCAGCCTGCGGGATGGGCGCGCTCAATGCTACGGGATAATAGAACTTGCGATCGACGAGCATCTCTGACCAGATCCCAGCATTGACAATGTCACCGCCGTGCTCAAGAAACTGCCCATAGATGTTCTTGGAAATCGGTGCGCCTGTCTTTGCAACATCGACAGTGGCAGTGATGACGGGGCTTTGGGACAGGGCTGCGGCGGGCAGCATACAGAAGCAGAGAAGGAGCAGCTTCTGAGAGAGAGGAGTCAGCTTCTGAGGAACGGCTGTCAGTATTGGGCGCATCATTAGAACCACCAATATAGTCAGGCCAACTAAAGTTTAGCAAGCGCAATGAAGCTTGATGAAACGATTTACCTGCTTGATTGCTTACAAGCCGTGCAGGCCTGTCGGCAATCTAGTGTTTGCGACCAGACTCATGATTAGTCAGCAAGCGTTGCCGCAGCATGCGACAAGAACACTGTTTTTTGTTTCCTAGTCGCGTTGTGAACCTTCTAAGATTAGCGGCTGTGCGAGTAAACGTTTCTCCGTATCGACAGAATCCAGTGTGGGGTGAGTGATGGGATCTTTGTTTTCGTCGTTGGCAGGACAGGGTACGAGTTGCCTGCATTCAGCAATGCTGCCCCCTAAGAAAGTGTCTTCACCACTTGCTTCGGGTGCCCTGATTGTCGCTTTGGGTTGGGTGGGCGTGGCAGCGTGCCAGGATAGCTCGTTTGTGCTGCGACGGGACCAGCGTGTGATCTCAATTGAGCCGTATGCCCCAAATATTCTGCGAGTGACGATCAGTACGGATCCAGCCACAGCTACAAGCGCGCCGGGCTATGGCTTTACCGCCAGTCCGGCGGCGGAGGGGTGGACACACGAACACAATGCCGACGGAGATATCTTTCACTCTGCACGCATGACGCTACGAGTGGGCCCAGAGACTTTGCCGGACGCGAAGCGACCAAAGTCTATGCCCCTGGACACGCTCAATCTTCAACTACGCGAGCCGTATTTTGGAGGCGGCGGTGGCGGCGCCTTCCGTAATGATGCGATTGAGGTAGTGACAGCAGAGGGCAAAAAGCTCCTGCAGATGCGCAACTGGACAATGTCGCCGGAAGCCGCAGAGGTGGAAAAGCAAGATGCTGGGGCAAAAGGCTATCGCGTCGCTGCTACCTTCGATTCGCCAGCCGACGAGCACTATTATGGCTTGGGGCAGCAGCAGAAAGGCTGGATGGACCTGCGCGACCACGAAGTTCACTGCTGGCATGATTACAACGCGATCGGCGGCCAGGATGTCTGCGTGCCATTCCTGATCTCAAGCAGCGGTTACGGGTTGATCTGGGACAATCCGTCGAAGACGACTGTGGACCTGGGATTCAATAACCAGAATGTATGGTCGTCGGAGGTTGGGAACCGTGTGTCTTACTTCATCATTGCGGGCCAAACCAGCGACGAGATCTACGCGGGTTATCGGCTGCTGACGGGCGTAACGCACATGCTACCCAGGGCGACCTACGGTTACATCCAGAGTAAGGCGATCTATCCAACGCAGGAGCAGATCCTGGATGTTGCGAAGGGCTATCGCGCGCGCAAGCTGCCGCTCGATGTGGTGGTCGTCGATTTTCTAAACATGACCAAGCAGGGTGAGATGGATCTCGACCCGAAGCGATGGCCAGACCCCGAAGGCATGAATCGTGAGCTTCATGCCATGGATGTAAAAACGCTGCTGAGCGTGTGGCCGCACTTCGCGCCCGACACCCAGTACTACAAGATGCTGCTGGACAAGGGATGGCTGATCCACACGCCTGATGGAACGCCTGATGCCGGTGGCTACAACAAGGTCACGATCGGACCGAACATTGATACTACAAATCCGGAAGCGGCACGGTGGTGGTGGGAGAAGATCCGCGATCGGTACGTCAAACCGTATGGTTTCGATTACATCTGGCTCGATGAAACTGAGCCGGATGTCGACCCGGCAAATGACCTGTTCTCCATTGGATCCGGAACGCGCTTCTACAACTTGTATCCGCTCTTCCATACAAGTTCTGTGTACGAGGGGTTCAAAGCAGATTTTGGAGATAGCAGGAGGGTAATGATCCTGGCGCGGGCGGCTTACCTGGGAGCGCAGCGGAATGGAACCGTATTCTGGTCCAGCGACATTGTTTCCTCTTGGGACATGCTTGAGCGCTCCATACCCGCCGGCCTGAACTTCGCCGCCAGCGGTATGCCCTACTGGGACACGGACATTGCAGGCTTCTTCTCGCCCACGGTTCCGGCGGACTACCACGCAGCCCACAAGCCGCTCATCGACGGGTCCGATGTCCGCGGCACAATCGGAAACTATGAAGACTATCCGGAGCTTTTCACGCGGTGGTTTGAGTGGGGCACTTTCCAGCCTGTTATGCGCGCCCATGGAGAGCGGAATCACAATGAGGTGTGGTCTTACGGCAAGCAGGCAGAGCCGATTCTGGCCAAGTACCTGAAGCTGCGCTATCAACTTCTGCCGTACACCTACTCGGCGGCATTTAGCAGCTATCAGACGGGTGCGCCCTACATGCGGGCGCTGTTTATGGATTTTCCCGGGGACCTGAAAGCTGCTGACATTCCGGACGAGTATATGTATGGGCCGGCTTTCCTGGTTGCTCCGGTGACCGAGCAGGGTGCGACGCGTAGGTCAGTATATTTGCCAGCTGGAACAGACTGGTACAACTACTGGACCAATCAACGTATACACGGCGGGCAGACCATCGAGGTCGACGCACCAATCGACACGCTTCCCCTCTTTGTAAAGGCTGGAAGCATTGTGCCGCTTGGGTCAGAGGTGCAGAGTGCGCAAGAACCGCAAGCGATCGCCTCAGTGCGCGTGTATCCGGGAGCGAATGGAACCTTCAAACTCTTCGAGGATGACGGCAAGACATACACGTACGAGAAGACTGGCGGCTCGATAACGAAGCTGACCTGGGATGACGCTACTCACACCTTAAAACACGAGGGTACACCGGCTTGGAGCGGACCAGATGCGTCTGTGGTTACGGTCATATCTCACTGAATAGCTCCACCAGACGAACGCTGCGACTGCCAGTATTTGCGATGGTGCCTCAACGTTCAAACCTGTGCTTACGCGTAGATGACGCTCCATGGAATTGAGTCAGCAGGATGGAGTGGCTCTGAAGAGGAACAACATGCGTTTTTTTAATCGATGGCTTCCCGTAACTGCGGCTTTCGTTGTTCTTGCCGCGATCATGGCGGTGTGTAGAGCACAGAACCCGATCATCCAGACAAATTTCACCGCTGATCCAGCACCGATGGTCTACAACGGAACGGTGTACCTCTATACGAGCCATGATCAAGATGACGCAAGTCAGTTCAAGATGGTCGATTGGAAGCTATACACGTCGACGGACATGGCCAACTGGACTGATCATGGCACGGTGGCTTCCCTCGCAACCTTTGCCTGGGCTGTTCAAACGAACGACGCGTGGGCTCCCCAGGTCGTGGAGCGTGGTGGGAAGTTCTACCTTTACGCTCCGATCAGTGTGGCGGGATCCCCAAAGAACGTCATCGCTGTTGCGGTAGCGGACAGCCCCCTGGGTCCATTCAAAGATGCGCTTGGACATGCGCTCATCAGCCCGGCTTCGGACAATATCGATCCCACCGTGTTCGTCGATGATGACGGTCAGGCTTATCTCTACTGGGGTAATCCGCACCTCTGGTACGTAAAGTTGAACCAGGACATGATCTCGTATGCAGGAGCGATAACGAAGGTCGATTCGAAACCCGACAACTACCAGGAGGGCCCCTGGTTTTACAAGGGACAGGGAAGGTATTACATGGCCTACGCGTCGCACTGCTGCCCGGAAGGAGTCGGCTATGCGATGAGCGCCAACGCAACAGGGCCGTGGGAGTACAAGGGGATGCTGATGGAGCCTGACAAGCGCTCCTCAGGAAATCACCCTGGAATTATTGATTTCAAGGGAAGCTCTTACGTCTTTGGATTCAACTACCAGCTCAATTTCGCGCTGACGAGCGAACATCGCGAGCGCCGATCGGTCTGCGTGCGGAAGTTCACCTACAACTCAGATGGCACGATCACTACACTGCCGTGGTGGGACGAGAGTGGCGTAACGCAGGTGGGAACGCTCGACCCGTACCTCATGAATGAGGCAGAGACCATCGCTTGGGAGTCTGGTGTAAAGACCGCACAAGACAGTCATGGAAACGTCTACGTCACTCAGATTAACAACGGCAGCTACATCAAGGTGAGGGGCGCGAATTTTGGGACGAAGAAGCTTGGCAAGAAGCCCAGTCAGCACTTTACTGCCCGACTTGCCGCTTTAGGGGGCGGTGGCTCTATTCATCTCCGTCTGGACAGCATGGGTGGCCGAGAGATCGCCGTCCTTCCCGTGGTAGCCACGGGCGGGCCACTCGATTGGAAATCAATGACAACCAGCATCGTGCCAACCGAAGGCGTCCACGATCTCTACCTTGTTTTTGACGGAAGCGGTGCCGAAGCGCAGTTGAACTTCGACTCCTGGAAGTTTGAATAAGATAGTGACGCCCTGATGGGGGTTTACTGTATTCGATCGCTGTGTGGTGTCGTGCTTTCGGCGAACCGCTGCTAATCGAGCCACTCTTTTTACAGCAGCCTTACCTGTGCAGTACACGAGACACGGCAAAATGAGCGGGCGAATGCATCACGTTCGATGAGCCTAGTACATTAACTACAAAACTCAGGATACAACCGAGGAACTTCTATGTCTCACAGCATTGCCACAAGTCTGATCACACTCTCCATGATGCTTGGTACTCCAGCGGTAGCCCAGTCGGGCTCGGCCAAGACTGAGAGGCAGACAGGAGACCGGGAGGTTGCAGAGAAAGCCCTAAGGATCGTGGCAGACATTCATGGTTCGTGGACACAGATGCCTGGCAACATTGCTACACGGCGCATGACGGCTGGCGCGCTGATCGGCAACGGAAGCGTGGGCGTTGCAATCGGCGGAACTGCGGACAAGCAGCAATACTATGTCGGGCGGGACGACTTCTGGAGCATCCAGCGTGGCAAGGTCATGCCTGTAGGGCGAGTGGAGTTCAGCCTCCCTGCACTGGCTGGAGGAACGGCGCAATTGCAGCAGAACATCGGGCCCGCCGATGTCACGGGAACTTTTGCGTCTGGAGCTTCGCAACTCAAGTCACACGCCTGGGTGGACTCCGACAAGAACTACTTTTTTGTTGAGCTGGAGAATTCAGGCTCAGTTGACCTGAACGTCGGCGCGACCATGCTCGACGGTTTTGGACAGCAGGACCGGGGGACGCTGGGCGGGGTTACCGGCAAGGTGTATTGGCGAAAAGTCTCACCTGAGGTGGTGGCTGGCGCAATCGGCGGTGAGAATGACGGAAAGCCGTCAGCCTCGACAACAAGCGTGCGGTCGCTCCAGATCTTTGCCGACGCGCAGCCGCGAGCAGGCTCGAAGCCAATCTATACATGGCAGTCGCAAACGAGCTTAAACGGGAACACCGGTGCGGCGCCGTCGAAGACCTTCACCTGCGGAGACCTGCTGATGCCGGAGCGGCGATTTGCCGTGCGTGCGTCCGTCAAGATGGACCATGCGGGCGAAGAGGGCGTGATCTTCTCCGCAGTCAGTCAGCAGTGGAACATGCAGGAACAAGACTCGACAGATCCGCTTGGTAACGTTCGTGGACATGACAGTGGCAGACCGCAAGGAGCACAGGCGGGCCTGAGGATCTATCTCTCAGCCGGGCGTCTTGCCGCCAACCTGAATGGGACCGTTGTGACGGCGAATCAATCGCTTTCTGCACAGAAGTGGACGGATGTCTCTGTGGTGTACGACGCCACGACCATCACGCTTTTAGTAGACGGGAAATCAGTGGGCGAGAGCACAGACTTCCCGACCTCGGCGCAAGTCATGGGCCCGGAGTGGAAGTGGGCAGCCTCCCACCCCGGGCTTCAGCAGGTGCCTTTCGCGGGCATAGCTCCGGAGGGCGTCTTGGCGATGCGCCTCATCGGGGCCAACCCGGTCGAAGACAGTGGAACGCTGCACTTCGTTGTTGCAGCCGGGCGCAAGGTAATCGTCGCAGTCGCAGCGACAGATGACCGCGATTCACCGGGATACTTTCAATCGTCCCTTTCCGACCTGGAGCACGCCAGCGAGGCCACGGTCGCTGCCACATGGAAGCGCCATGTGGACTCGTGGCGAAACTTCTGGTCTAAGTCTTATGTTGAGATACCCAACAAGACAGTGCAGGCGTGGTGGTACGGATCACTCTATGTGCTGGCATCTTCGAGCAAGTCTGGAAACGTTGCGCCGGGCCTGTGGGGCAATTGGATCACCACGCCAGATTCAGGCTGGCAAGGCGATTACACGCTGGACTATAACTACCAGGCGCCGTTCTGGGCCGCCTTCCCAACCAATCATGTCGACCTGGCCGACCCCTACGACGCGCCCCTGCTGGCCTGGATGGACCGCGGACGTGGGCTGGCCAGACAGCTGCATTCAGAAGGTCTGGTCTACTACACCCATCTCGCGCCTTCCCCTGGCTGGAGTTCGGACAATTTTCGGGCTTTGGATCAAAAGAGTGATGCCTTGTTCGCTGCGGTGAATTGCGTACAGCGGTGGCGCTACACGCGCGATGTCAGTTACGCCCGAAAGATGTGGCCATTCCTGACCGGGGTCGCCGAGTTTTGGGACCACGACCTGAAGCTGGTGAACGGGCGGTACACAGATCTCGATGATGCCGAGGATGAGCACCTCTGGGGATCTGCGAATGATGTCAATCCTGCAACCGTAATCGGTTTTTTGAACATGCTCTACCCGGCCATGATCGACATGAGCGAGCAACTCAACGAAGGGCAAAACCAGCGTGCTGCCTGGAAGAACATCCTGGCGCACCTTAGCCCACTGCCAATTGCCCCGGCAAACGGCGTAAAAGCTATCACCGACGCTGTGAAAACTCCAATTCCCGGTGACAAGAAGGTGATCCTCGAATCGGAGAAAGGTATGCAATGGGTCGATATCCAAAAAGGCGATCGTTTTTCGGCTAACCCGCCGGTCTCGATTGAGGGATCGTCGGCAGGCATGAACTCGCTGCAGGTCATTTTTCCAGCATGGAATGTGGGCTTGGAGAGCGCCCCGGAGTTGCGACAGGCTGCCATCAATACGGTCGACTACACGCGCCTATGGTATGACTCCAACAATACCTCTAACGTCTATCCCGCCGCTGCAAATGCGGGATATGACGCAAGCTCAATCCTTCAGCATCTTGACTTGATGGTGACACACCTCGGCTACCAGAACTTTGCGTACAAGTTCGACGCCGGCGGGATAGAAAACGAAGCTACCGTTCCCACCACCATTGCAGCCATGATGTTGCAGAGCTACCAGAAAAGTATTCACGTCTTCGCCAACTGGCCGGTCGACCAGGATGCGTCGTTCGGCAATCTTCTGGCAGTCGGCAATTTCCTAGTTTCGAGCAGTATCTCCAAGGGTAAGGTCGACCAGGTGCGTGTTGTCAGTCAGCACGGCGGCCCCTGCAGCCTGGCTAACCCGTGGGGACCAGAACAGGCTGTAACGGTAAAGGCGGCGGGTGCAAAGAGCAGGATTTTGCATGGGCCGGTCTTCAACCTGCAGACGCGAGTGGGAGATGAACTGATCTTTTCACCCTCGAAGCTTAAGGATTGACATCCGCCTGCGCAGTGCGGAAAGGCTTTCTAGATGTTGCGAGCACTGTCTTGGTCTCTCGTCCAACCTCTGTTGCATTCCTATACAGAGCAAGAACTCGGGTCTATTGCTTGCCTTCCAACTGGATCTTGTGCGCGCTAACGATGGCGCGAATCAGGCCTGGAAAGCGCGTCTCCAACTCCTCACATCGCGATACGTTGTGCATCTCAACGCCACGCCGCTCGCCACGGATAAGGCCAGCCTCACGCAGAGACTTGAAGTGTTGTGACAGGGTAGACTTCGGGATTGTTTTCTTCCCCAGCTTCACCAAACCGGAACAGCTGCGCGAGCAATTCTGCTCCATGATCTCGGAATAAATCGCGACACGTACCGGATCGGAAAGTGCGTGCAGGATCCCCTCCACAGTAATGTCTGCAAGCGCGGGATGTACCAAGGGCCTCATAGCTAAAGGATAAGCTTCGCAGGTGCATAGTTCAATAGTTCTTTTATTCTGAACTAATGAATCCGCTGCAGTCTAGCCACAATCTGAACTATGCAGCAGAAAAGCTCTTCTGGATCGATGATCTCACCTCAACAATTCGCACACGAAAGGCAAGACAATGAGCAAACTGACAGGTAAAGTCGCAGTCGTAACTGGCGCATCCAAAGGGATCGGCGCCGCAATCGCTAAGGCACTCGCCGCTGAAGGCGCGTCCGTGGTCGTAAATTACGCCTCCAGTAAAGCCGGTGCTGATACCGTGGTGTCAGCCATTACTTCAGCTGGTGGTAAGGCAGTTGCCGTCGGCGGGGATGTATCGCAAGAAGCCGACGCTGAAGTCATCATCGGTGCAGCCATCAAGAATTATGGCCGACTCGACATCCTCGTCAACAACTCTGGCGTGTACGAGTTTGCTCCCATTGAGGCTGTCACCGCGGAGCACTTCCACAAACACTTTAATGTGAACGTGCTTGGCCTATTACTTGTTACACAGGCAGCCGTTAAGCACCTGGGTGAGGGCGGCAGTGTTATCAACGTCGGTTCGGCAATCACCCGGTTGAAGCCTGCGAACACCGCCGTTTATACGGCTACGAAGGGCGCTGTCGATATGATCACGTCCGTGCTCTCGAAAGAATTAGGGCCAAAAAAGATCCGCGTGAACTCCATCAATCCCGGCCTGGTCGAAACCGAAGGTACTCATACCGCCGGTGTAATGGAATCCGACATGGAAAAGGGAATGGTGTCACAGACCCCGCTCGGACGCGTTGGACAACCGGATGATATTGCCTCGGTTGCGGTCTTCCTTGCCTCGGCTGATTCAGGTTGGATTACCGGCGAGTTGATCAACATAAGCGGCGGCCTCTAAACCTGGAGGTTCTGAACTGGATGGTGTCGGCCTTCCAGACACCATCCAATTCAGAACTTGAATATACGCAAGCTAACTTGCGCCTCCGCCAACAAAATGAACGAGTTCGATCTTGTCCTCGTCAGACAACAGTGTCTGGTTCCACCTTGACCTCGGGGCAATCTCATCGTTGTGTTCAAGTGCAACGCGATCGCTTTTCAACTCCAACGCCTCTACAAGATTCCCGATATTAGAGCCAGGCCTGAGAGTTTCGAAATGTCGGTGAGCACCGTTTACAAGAAGATTCAAAGGCATTTACGACTAGTTTATCAGCCGAGTCGGCAGGTTCTAGCATCAGCGTGCTCTTACATTGGTAACTTTGAAACGGTACTGCGGAACTCAGGAGGCATAACTGGGTTGTAATGGGAGCGGTTGTCCCTTCCGCGGGGGTCTCGATGCCACGTTTGCAACCTGTTTCTCGTTTCCGGTCGGCACTCGCAGTCGCGCTTGTTGTTCCCATAAGTCTCCCTGCCGGTCTTTCAGCCACCGCGACCAAGCCGACTGCGTCTGCGCATGTCCAAGTATCGCCGCTGAAAGGTGACGAGAAACTGCTTCATGTGCTGGACCGATTTACCTACGGTCCTCGTTCCGGCGACCTCGAAAAGATACGCGTGATGGGCATGCAGGCGTGGTTCGACCAGCAACTCGCGCCGCAGAAGATCGACGACAGCTTACTTGACAAGCGTCTGGCTGACTATTCCGCAATACAGCTGCCATTGAATAGGCTGATGGAGATGTATCCGAATCGGCAGGTGATTCGGAAGACGATGAACGGGCAAAGTAGTCGGCCAGGCGGCGAGGCCGAGAAGGCGATCTATAACGATTCGATAGCACGTTACAAGGCGAAGGTCGCGAAGAAGGCCCCTTCAGCAGCCATGGCCGACGACGGCACTGTAGATGATGTGCCCTCCCTGCCACAGGATGTGCAAACGCTGGTCGCTATGTCACCAGACAAGCGGTTTTCGGCCTTATGCAAGTTCAACCCAGAGCAGCTGAAGGCGCTTCGAAAGATTGCCAAACCGGAAGACCGGCTATTGCTGGTCCAAGGACTCAGTCCCCAGCAGCTTGAGGCAATTGCAGCCTTTGAAGCGCCACAGGCTGTCGTCACGGCAGAAGATGTCCAAACCAAACTTCTCCGCGATATTTACACGGAACGCCAGCTAAACGAAATTATGGTCGATTTCTGGTTGAACCACTTCAACGTGTATCTGCAGAAGTCTCAGGATGCGCCGTACTACATCGCAGCATACGACCGCGATTCGATCAGACCTTACGCGCTCGGCCGATTTGAGAATTTACTGGTAGCTTCAGCCACGAGTCCGGCGATGTTGAACTATCTCGATAACTCCTCCAGCATAGGGCCGCGCTCGCAGTTCGCAACGCGTCCAGGGCATGCCGCTCTTCCAAAAAAGCAGGTTGGCCTCAACGAGAACTATGCACGTGAGCTAATGGAGCTTCACACCCTGGGGGTGAACGGGGGATACACACAGAAGGATGTGACCGAAGTTGCGAAGGTATTCACCGGATGGACGGTTGGCTCGGCTGAGCGCGGCGGTATTGCAGCGCAAGCACAATTCGACCCAGCCAGGCATGAGCCCGGTCCGAAGAACGTGCTGGGCGTGACAATCAAAGAGAATGGCGAGAGAGAAGGACTCGAAGTACTCCACATGCTGGCGACAAGTCCCGCGACGGCGCACTTCATCTCGACTGAACTCGCCGTAAGATTTGTTTGCGACGATCCGCCCAGGCCGTTAGTCGATCGAATGACTCAGGCCTTTCTCTCGACCCATGGAGACATCCGCCTTGTATTGATTGCGATGGTGAACTCACCGGAATTCTTCAGTCAGGCGACCCTCCATGCAAAGGTCAAGACGCCGCAGGACTTTGTTGTATCGGCTGTTCGTGCCTCCGGAGCCGACGTTCAGAGCGCCGGAGCTTTAGCGAGCGTGATCTCCGATCTGGGTATGCCGGTCTACGGAATGCAGACGCCGAACGGCTACTCCATGAAAGCAGATCCGTGGAACAACACAGCATCGTTGATTGCGCGGCTGAATTTCGCGCTGGCACTTTCGACCAATCGTGTCACCGGCGTCAGGGTTGACTGGAAGGCCTTCCTCGCAGACACACCCGGCACTGCCAGCCACGAACTCTCCCCCAAGGAAAAAGAGTTGGAACTCGAGCGAAGACTGCTGCACATTGATATTAGTGAGCGAACTCGCAGCACCATCCTGGCGCAGATCACCGCTGATCCTGCGGAGCAGGAATCCAGCCTGCAGCAGGTCTCGGTGAAAGACCGCAAGCGTGATCCGCTTGCCGCTCTCGCAGTGCAGGAGAGAATGGACCGGACAAAGATTACCGATCCGCAGTCAGCCCTGGCAGCAGGTCTTCTCTTTGGCTCGCCGGAGTTTCAGCGGCGCTAGAGCCAACAGGCCAGAGGTGGTTCATTGGTCCCTGGCCCTTGCCGATGGCTTTAGATCGCCTCATGGCTTCAGCCACATAGTGCTTCGCGTTCCTTGCGGCATCAATTTCATGATCACCCATTACGAGGCGGCACAGCAAAGCGCTTGAAAGTGCACATCCGGTGCCATGGGTCGCTCTGGTGTCGACGTGATCTCCTGGCAGCCAGATCAAATCTCCGCTACGTTCCAGAAGCAGATCGTCTGGTTTTTCCAGGTGCCCTCCTTTTGCGAGGATTGTGAGCTTGCATGCTCCTGACTGCTCCACTGCAAACTTTAGCGCTTCTGAGCTCCGCACCATGTCCGCGCGAGAGCTTACCAGCGTTCCAGTGAGCCAGCCTAATTCGTCAAGATTTGGAGTGACCCAATCAGCAAGGGGCAGCAGCCGCCTACGAAGCATGCGCTCAGCATCGGGTTGAAGAAGGCATTTGCCGGAAGTTGCGCGGAGCACGGGATCGACAACAACCGGAATCTTCGATCCGGAGTCGCGGAGTGTTTCCAGGAACGTACAGACGGTACCGACCGCCTGCTCTGTTCCGAGCATTCCGATCTTGATGCCGGCTGGCGGCAGGTCATCGCTCAGGCAATCAAGCATGTCAGCCAGGATAGAGGCATCAACGGGATGCGTGGCGCGCACGCCCATCGTCGATTGAACCGTGAGAGCGGTAAGGCACGAGGTGCCAAAGAAGCCATGCGCTGCGAAGACGAACAGGTCCGCAGTCACGCCCGCACCTGAGGACGGATCAAAGCCTGCAATTGTCAGAAGTGTCGTCATCAGCAGATCCTAGTGTGCGAACGTGTCAGTCAACAAATACGTGTGATTAGCTAAATTTTAGGATTTATTGAAATTTAGATCGAATGTCGGTGGTTGACCACAATCCACCCCAGAAAACTATGATCCAGGCTGAGTTTGCCCTCCTTCTGTGCCTGCCACGGATCATCTGCGATACCACACCAGCTTGAGAACAGCAAGCAACAGCGAAGTAGAACCGCTCTGGTTTGTTTGACTTAGTGGCTTTATGTTTGGACAATAGATAGCTGGAGTGTGTGCATGCCATTCAGTTCGATGAAGTTCAAAAGATTTGGTGGCGGAGAGTCTTCCCCCCGCCTTTCTCTTGCCACTGCCAAGCGGGTTGCGCTACGCGCGTTCATGAGTCTAACGGTTCTCGCGCTTCCCTTTTCCAGCTCTGCCAGCGGTACAGGTATGGCGACCGATCTTTATCCAGTGAAGACCTTCAAGCATTGGATCGAAGTAGGCCAGGCCTCGTGGTACGGACTGAAATTTCAAGGCCGGAAAACGGCGACCGGCGAGTCGTACGATATGAAGCTGATGACCTGTGCACATCGTAGTCTGCCGCTGGGAAGCTGGATCAAAGTGACAAACTTAAAGAACAAAAAGAGCGTCTTGGTGCGGGTGAACGACCGTGGTCCAGCGCTCGACGACCGAATCGTCGACCTTTCGTATGCTGCAGCCCAGGCGGTCGGATTACGTGGAATTGGAAGGGTCCGGCTCGATAAGCTGCGCTCTGATGATCCTGACCTTACAAAGGCGCTGCTCGCGAAAGTGATGATGCCGATGCCGCTGGTTCCCGCCGTTCTGAGCAGGTACTAAACGGCTGCTGTCGCGCCAGTTGCGGTGTATGGAAACGTTATGTCGGATGCCGCTAAACTTACTTCATGAGTGCGACATCCGCTGCTGAACTGCCTGAACACTCCGCTACAATCTCCTACGAAGCGGCCGACCGTCTGATTGTCGCATTGGATTTTCCCACTGCCTCAGCTGCGTTGCAGTGTGTTGACAGCCTGGAAAGTAGCTGCCGGTGGTTGAAGGTAGGCATGGAGCTGTTCTACGCCACCGGGGCTGGCCTGGTCCACACGCTACGGGACCGGGGCTTCGAGGTCTTCCTTGATTTGAAGCTGCACGATATTCCCAACACGGTTGCAGGCGCAGTGCGCTCGGTCACAGAGACAGGTGCGTCGCTCCTAACCGTACATTCCTCTGGTGGAGAGCGCATGATGGCTGTCGCCGCTGAAGCTGCACAGGCGCCTGGAGCGCCACGCCTGCTCGCTGTGACCGTGCTGACGAGTATGGAAGACAACGATCTCACCGCCACAGGAGTCTCTGGAAGCGCAGCAGAACAGGTGGTTCGTCTGGCAAAGCTGGCAGAGCAGGCTGGTATTCACGGAGTGGTCTGTTCGCCGCGGGAAATTGCTTTACTTCGGACGAAGCTCGCTCCAGAAGCATTGCTTGTGATACCGGGAATTCGTCCAGCCGACGCGGCCATCGGTGATCAGCGACGGGTAGCGACGCCAGCCGCTGCGATTCTGGATGGGGCTTCCATGCTGGTTGTCGGTCGACCAATCACGCGAGCGGAAGACCCAGGCAAGGCGGCGCGAGCGATCCTGCAAGAGATACAGACCGCGGATCGCGCTCGCCTCACCAGACAGGATCATGCGGCTACGGTGGTTTCAAGATAGGAGTCGCTGAGGCGCAGTACAAGGGACTTTGCTGAGCCGCCGCCTTTCAGAAATTCGCTAAGATCTATCTGCGTGACGCTGAAGCCGCACTCAGCAAGGCGATGTGCCAAATCAGTGGTCACCGTGTTCATCAAGATGGATCTTCCGATGTTGATGACGTTGCACGAGAAGGCGACTGCTTCTAGTTCGGTGACTTGAATGCGCCTGCCCGCCGGGTAGGCTGATTCAATCGCCTCTCGTGACGCAGCGTCGAAGGCTTCTGGAAAGTACATCACGTATCCGCCTGCAAGCGGAGCGAAGCACAGGTCCAGATGGTAAAAGCGCGGATCGACAAGGTGCAGCGAAGTGACACTCACCTGCCAGGCGTCGGCAATGTGACGGTGACAGTTGCGGCAAGTGCGAACACCGTGTGCGGCCCAGAGATGACGGCCTTCTGCGTCAAACAGGACATCCCCCTCACCTTCAAAGGCAGTTTCACGCGGTGTGTCCCAAATTAGAAAGCCGTGATCCTGCAGCCACCGGCGGATGGGTTTCTCTTCCGCTTGGCGCTGCAGGTGGGCAAAGCTCGATACAGCAGCAATGCCGTGCTGGACGGCCGCAGTATGGCCCACGAACACCATGTCCGGCGATCCCGGTACAGCTGGGATCAGGCGTACGTCTGCCATCGTCTGTAACTGGTGGCTAAGCCGCTTCCACTGCGCGAAAGCCAGATCGCGGCTCGGCCTATGCAGATTGCCAGCCATCCATGGATTTATGACGTAGTTGATGTCGTACCACTGGGGGGCACACATCAGGAAGGTGGGTCTTTCGAAGTGCGGAGGAGGTGTCAAAACTGTATTTGTGACTGAACCAGATACAAGGCTGCTGTTTGAGGCGGTACTGCTCGACATACAAGAATCCTGCTTTCCGTGAACGAGTCTCCCCCTCGCGATACAGCTTCGTCAAGTGCGTTCGATTAACTATCCATGGTCGATTGGGCAGAGCGTTGGTGAGTCGCAAACGCAGCGCGGGGGAGCGGTAACGCAAGAAAGCTCCGTCACCGGAGCTTTCTTTTACCTAAAAGTCAACGTCGCAGCGACTAGAGCTTTTCGAAGAACTCACAAGCCGAACAGGAGATATACACGCCGCCGGGTATTCCGCGCTCGCGATCCTTGACGCGCTTTACAATACGTGTGGGCTTTGAGCACTTCGGGCAATCCGTACTCTTGTTAGTGTCCATGACCTTCTGCCGGTCGCCGGTCTTGGCTATCTTCGCCATAATTCTTTCTCCTGATCCTGTTTTGATTATTCTGCCGTTGGAATGTAATCTGTGGGCGTCCTCGTCCAGTTCGCATGGACATGCAGACCTGGCCCATTTGCAAGTTTACACGACGGCAACCCTGGAACGCTGCATTCTCAACGACGCCAGGTAGACATCCTGGCACCGTACTCCGTCATCCACCTTAGAAGAAGCACTGGAGAATAATCTTGAGCGAATTGACCAGCAAGTTGGAACATGAAGTTGAACCGAACACGAACGGACCACATGATCCTCATGAGATCAACCCGAAGATGGCTTCTGACGTCCACTATTGGGCAAAGCACTTTGGCGTCACAGGGCAAATCCTGCATGAGGCTATTCGAGTCCACGGTACAAAGGTAGAGAAGGTACGTGCTGCACTTGAGCAACACAAGGTTAGCCTAACGTAGCTTTTACAGCGAGCCTGCCGTCAGATGCGGCATCTGAGCATCTGGCGGCGCTGCCTGTGGCTTCTGAGGAGCGATTTCGGGAAGTGTTTGCGGAGTTGCCGCGACAGGTTTTGATGGCGGCGGGTACTGTACGCGGTTTGTGCTATTCGCAGGAATGGCTTCACCGGGTTCACGCAGGGTCGGCGCAGCATGGTTATTAATTGACCCATCTCCTAGAGCAATCTCGCGAATTTCGGGATTTAGGCCAAACTCAGCCATTTCATTCTCGGTATGCACATCCATCGGCTTACCCAATGCGGCTGTTTTGACCATTACAACCTGATCGCCGTTGAACCGGACAAACCTCACCGTTTGAGGGATATGGCCGTAAATCCACTCCTCATACCGGGGCCCATCCGCATCGTCTGAAGCATGTTCTCGAACCTTGCTCTCGGGGGCGCCCATGGAAGCGAGCACCATACGCCGATTCATACCGACAAGCACCTCATGGGCTGCGATCGTTTCCTTGAGGGGCGCAGGCAGAGTATCGGCGTAAGCATCGCTTGAGGTTTTTGCCCCAAAATCTATTACCGGCGTCAGCAATGCCTTGATCTCAGGCGCTGTGATCTCCGGAACTCCTTGTTTGAAAAGCAGTGTGACGCGTGAGCCCGTTGGCTGCTCGGCTACGTTTGCCGCTACCGGAGCATCCCCAAACGACACGTGGCTCAGGAAACGATGCTTGGCGTAGGGCCCGCCATTGAGATCTACGATAATGCGATCGGGTTTGATAAGCAGAGCAGTGACAACAACGCGGTCACCTGCAGCGGAGGATTGACCCTTCTTGTAGATCATTTCCCTATACTGCTCCGGCCCCGGTGTCAGAGGGCCGTTCGCTTCAAGCATCAGACCTGGTCCCATTGGCAGAACACGGTGAGCAAAGCCTTGTTCAGCCTCAAGGTCGCGGATCAGTTCTCGCCGGCCGCGCTCAGACAGGTGTCCATCAGGTAGAGGGAGCTTTGTTGGGGTAAAGTCGGTCGCGATCCCCGCCGTTGCACTGTGTTCCCCCACAACAAAGACCTGTGCACGTGCCTGGTTAGTACCAGCAATGGCGGCACATACGATAGGCACAGCAAAAGAGAACAGGATCGATCTGGACGCGGGGGTGGGCATGATGCACCTCAGATGAAAACGATTCTGCGCTCGTTCTTACTTTTTGACAAGCGGGTTTGGCGACGCGGAGTCAAATCAATTCAAATGGGGAGAGCTAATTTGGATTGCGCCACACTGCGGTTCTACGGTTCAGACTGAACCGAGCGTGTCTGTGGTGTACTTGGCAAGATCTGAACCAACGCAGGAGTCGCTGCCGGAATCTGGCGTTCCATTTCCTCGTGGGCAGCCGGAGGGGGAACGTCCACCGGATATCCAGCAGCTATCAACGGTTTTCGCGTGTAATTCCACGCCCAATCGCGAGATACCAGAATGACGGCGACAATCGCTGCGAACAACAATAACGGCGTAACAAGCGCTCCCTCGGGACCAAGATCGCCGCCAGTCAGCCAAAATGCTCCAATCGCTCGCGTTTCGATAATCGACGAGAGGTTGTCGGTACTCGCGAGCGGGAGGCCAGTGACGGGTAGCCCGAAAAGTACCCCCAGGCTCGCAATCCAGGCGAAGTGCAAGCCCCAACCCAGCCACAGCGCGTGCGTACGCAGCCAGGCCGTGCAAAGAAGCGCACTGAACGCTACGGCAATCAGCAATGATAGATAGGTGGAGTTCTGATTGATTGTGGCGGAGATGCCGTACACCACGGAGATCACGATCGTAGCCCAGGCAGGTCCGATTGCGTCGATCAAACGACGGAATGGGTATCCCCTGAAGGCGATCTCGGCTGCCATGGCAAGCACCGCAATGGTTGCCAGGTTCAAACCCGCAAGCCACCAGGCACGCGGATCGAGCCAGAATCGGACATGCAAACTGCCCGTCAGTGCAGGAGGAAGGACTGCTACCAGGATCACGCTCCAGCCGATGGCGGCACCGGTGGCCCATTCGCTTAGCGAAGTCGGCCGTCGAGGCAAGCCAATGGTTCTGCGAAGCGAAGTGCCGCGCGCTACGATTCCCTGCAGCAATGCAAACCCAATCACCAACAGAAATACCAGGAACACGGCGTTGAGGAGCAGGAACTCATCGCTCAAACGAAGACGAACTGCAAGTCCACGGGCCGCTCGACCGGCAAGCAGATTCGCCGCAATCACCCATGTGATCGAAGTCGCAAACAAGGCTAGCTGAAGCGAACGATTGATTCGTGGTTGAACTTGAGAGGACGGCAAGATGATTCTGCTCCCTACGAGCTTACTGGACGCTGCTGTTGCAACTTCTTCGTTTGGCGGTGGATTTGGATAACCGCATGCTGTTAGTTTATGCCAGCACTCCTGCTGCACGAAGGTGCGGGTCTGGGAGCCCATAGTAGATGTTCACTACGTTGTAACCGGGATAGACGACGATCTAAGACCAATGACGTTTATACGATCTTTTTGCACAACTTACGGGGTGATGACTCTAATGGTCGCTTCGAGCAACTTGATGCAGGCCCAGCAGACACCGCTCACCATGAATCCCTACCTGCAGCTTATGCACCAGGCCGCCGCGCACGCGAAGGAATACAGTGACATAGCCTTGCCGGCGCTCTCTCCTGAGGATGTGACTGTACTCAGCGGGGCTGTGCCTATCGCCGCGCTGCACGAGCAAGGCATCAAGGTTGTTCCATGGACCACGAACGACCCCGAGAAGATGCGCGCCATCATCCGGATGGGTGTTGACGGCCTTATCTCCGATCGCCCAGACCTGCTACAGAAAGTGCTGGCCGAAGAGAGGGTTGCTTCGCCTGAAGCCGCGAATCGCTTGAGAGACTTCAATGTGTCGGGTCATCGCGGAGGCCGCAACCTACGTCCTGAGAATACTCTTCCCGCGTTTGAATCCGGACTGGATAATCTGATCGACACCATCGAGACTGACACCGGCGTCACAACCGATCACGTTTCGCTCATCTGGCATGATCAGTTTCTCAATCCGGAATCCTGTCGCCGCGCGGATGGCAAACCGTACACTATCGAGACCCGCGTTTACACACGTGACATTTCAATGCCTGAGGCGCAGGCTACTTTCATCTGCGACAAACTCCACCGCGGACCCGAACAAAGAAATGACCTGTCGCTTTCGCCAGTCGCTGTTGCCTTTGCTGAACACGAACATCTGATCAGCCCGTATGTTCCCACTTACGTTGAGCAGATTTTTCGCTTCGCGGCCTTCTATGCCGATTATTACCGCAGCGGTCCGGGAAAATCGAACCCCCATGCTGCCGAAAGAGCAAATGCTGGAGACCGCGTCCACTTCAATCTTGAGACCAAAATCGTCCCCGACTTCATTCCTCCTGCCGAACTCAAACTGAATGTTCCGCCTGAGATGCTGAAGAACCACACGGTCAGCCCACAGATCTTTGTCGATACTCTTTGTGGCGCCATTAAGCGCAACCACATGGAAGCCCGTTCCGATGTCCAGAGCTTCGACTTCCGCACGCTTATCCTCGTCGAGGAACAGTTTCCAAACATCCCCACTTACTACCTGACCGAAGATGCCAGCGTCTTTTCCACCGACTTTGTGCCTGAATCTCTCCGCCAACGCACTTCGAAGTGACTTCGTAACGCACACACAAAGGCCCACCCCGAGGGATGGGCCTTTTGACGAGCTACAAGCTACTCGCCATAGTATTCAAGTCCAAGATGCGTGATCAGATCTTCACCCATGATGTGACGAAGTGTGTTCTTTAGCTTCATTTGTTGGATGAACAGATCATGCTCCGGATAGACACCTTCTGCGGTCTGCGGGGCCTTAAAGTAGAAGCTCAGCCACTCCTGGATACCCAGACCACGCAGCGACGGCGTACGTGAGGCGAGGTCGAGAAAGAGGCAGAGGTCAAGTGCTAAAGGAGCCGCAAGAATGGAGTCGCGGCAAAGGAAGTCGACCTTCAACTGCATCGGGTATCCGAGCCATCCGAAGATGTCGATGTTGTCCCAACCCTCTTTGTTATCTCCGCGCGGCGGGTAATAGTTGATGCGGACCTTGTGGTAGATGTCCTTGTAGAGGTCGGGGTGAAGCTCCGGCTGCAGGATGTAATCAAGTACTCCAAGCTTCGACTCTTCCTTGGTCTTGAAGCTCTCCGGATCGTCGAGAACCTCGCCATCGCGGTTACCGAGAATGTTTGTCGAATACCAACCAGACAGCCCGAGCAGACGCGTCTTGAACGCCGGCGCGAGAACGGTCTTGATAAAAGTCTGACCAGTCTTGAAGTCCTTGCCGCATATGGGCGCGTTCATCTTTTTTGAGAGTTCCTGCAACGCAGGAATGTCCACCGTGAGGTTCGGCGCTCCGTTGGCAAACGGGATGCCTTCCTTCAGCGCTGCCCACGCGTACATCATCGAGGGGGTGATGCCCGGGTCGTCGTCCACCAGCCCTTTTTCGAAGGCCTCCAAGGTTGTATGGACTGCAGAGGGCTGCAGGTAGATCTCGGTTGAGCCGCACCAGATCATCACCTGGCGATCGGTCTTCGTCTTGAACTCTGCGATGTCGTTGCGGATCTGGTTAGCCAGGTCACACTTGTTCTTGCCGGTCTTCGCCTTTTTCGCAGTCAAGCGCTTTACGTAATGCTGGTCGAAGACAGCCGGCATGGGCTCGATCGATTCGAGGTATGGCCGGATCGATTCAAGCTGGTCGCGGTCAAGCACACCGGCGGTCTTGGCGGCGTCGTAGAGGTTGCCGCCGAAGATGTCCCACCCGGTAAACACAAGGTCGTCAAGCTGGGCGATAGGGGCAAAGTCTTTGATGAGGGGGCTACGGGCATCGGTACGCTTGCCCAGCCGGATGGTGCCCATCTGGGTGGTTGAGCCAATGGGTTTTGCAAGACCCCGGCGGATGGCTTCTACACCGGCGATGAGTGTCGTGGCAACGGCTCCCATGCCGGGGATCATGATGCCGAGTTTTCCAGTTGCAGGCTTGATGCTGGCCGCGTCTTGCGTTGCGACACCGGGTGTTGACATGCTTGGCGGTACCCTTCTTTTGCTGCGATAGTTCCGGTTGTAGCGGACACTTCAGTATCGCTTATGCGAAGTGGAGGAGCAAATGAGTTTGTCGACATTACAAGGGCAGGCGAGCACCGGGAGACAGTCCTACCCCATACCCACTTCTTTATCTAGAGTCCTGTAGCGATACGAGATAGCTTTGGACCGTGCCGGTACGGGACGGTGCCATTCCAACGATTGACTCCAAATGACAGGTGAGATTGACAGCAGATTTGTCAAGCTTCCGGGAGACTTGTCTTGCCTCGCAAGCGTTTGCGGGTCTGCCTTTAGGCCGTCTGGACGCGAATGCGGTTTTTCCAGTGAGTCCAGACGAACCAAACGATTCCGACGAGTAAAACGGCTTCGACGCCGATGTGGAAGCGATGGAAGAAGTCCTTCAAGCGCGGGTCGGAGTTCCAGGTTGCGCCCAGCTTCATCCCGACATACGCGAGAGCGTAGCACCACGGCCACGATCCAAGGAAGGTGTAAATGTGGAAGCGAAGCTGGTTCATCTTCGCGACACCGGCGGGCAGTGCGATGAATGTTCGTACGATGGGCAGCATTCGCCCGATGAGCACGGTGATCGAACCGTACTTGTTGAAGAAGTAGTCGACGCGGTCGAGATCGTGGCGGCTTAGCAAGACGTAGCCGCCAAAACGCTCGACCATTGGGCGGCCACCCTTTGCCCCTACCCAGTAGGCCGGGATCGAGCCGATGTTTGAGGCCAGGGAGGCGACCGTCGCGAGAATAATCAGGTCCCATTGAGAGTGGGCCAGCACAAATCCGGCAAAGGGCATGATCACCTCCGACGGGATTGGAACACAGGCGGACTGGATCGCCATAAGCAGGGCGACGCTGGCATATCCGCCAGTCGCGATAAACGCAACTAAAACACCAAGGATTTTCTCAGACATTGGTTGGAGTATATCGGACGCGAATAATTTTTTGGTCGTACCGCGTCAGTCAGCTTTCTGCAGAGGCCGGGGATATCACCGATGTCACCCAGGCCTTCGAAAGAATTATGATCATGCAGAGGAATACGCAATGGCAGAGTCAGTAATCTCCCCGGTTGAGACGGGAACGGTAGCGGCGCCTACGGGCACGGCAGCAGCAGTTGCGGTGCCAGCGACAACAGGTCGCCCGGCAAGTAGTTATGGAGCGGCCCCGCATGATCCTTCGAAGCCTCCAGTGAAGCGGCAGATCGTATGCTTCACCTTTTACAAGGTGATGCCTGAGTGGCGCCGGCTGTCCAAAGAGATCAAGGCGACGCAGAAAGCCGAGTTTGCGGAGGTGCTGGCCAGGTGGAACAAGCCGGGTGAGTTCCTGTCGCTTACCTATTCGACGATTGGAACGCGCGGTGATGTGGACATGTGTGTCTGGTCGATCGGCTATGCGGTCGATGAGTTGAACAAGATGCGCAGTGAACTGATGGGCACAGAGCTTGGCGGCTACCTGCAATCGCCGCATAACTTCCTGGCTATGACGAAGCGCTCACAATACCAGATCGATCGCGTGGACGAGAGTGAAGGTGAAGGTCGTGGCGCCATCCGGCCAGGAGGCCAGAAGTACATCTTTATCTATCCATTCTGGAAGACGCGGCCGTGGTATTTGCTGTCGGCTGCGGAGCGCAAGCGCCTTATGGACGAACATATCCGCATTGGATTGATGTATCCGCGCGTAAAGCTGAACACGACGTACTCCTTCGGCATCGATGATCAAGAGTTTGTCGTCGCATTTGAAACCAACTTCCCGGAAGACTTTCTCGACCTGGTGCAACAGCTTCGCGAGACAGAGATAAGCCTTTACACGTTGCAGGACACGCCAATCTTCAGCTGCGTACGGCTGCCAGCATTGGAGATGCTGGACCGGCTCGGATAAACATGGCCAATGTCTTATCGAACAAGAAGGGCCTGGTGCCGCCGCAAAATCTGGGTGCGGCGGCACTCAAGCTGGCGATCGACGGTGTTCCTGTCGCCAAGGCGAAAGCAATTGCGAAGGCTGAGCCGACGTCGCAGAAATCCCGATCCGGAAGCACAAAGAAGCCGCTTGCCCCGGAGCGTGTTGCCGCGATTCTCGATGCTCTTCGCAGGACGTATCCCGGCGTTGTCTGCGCTTTGAACCACAAGGATGCCTGGGAGCTTACAGTGGCGACGATTTTGTCGGCACAGTGCACGGATGTGCGCGTGAACCTGGTGACACCGGCGCTGTTCAAAGCGTTCCCGACACCGAACGCGATGGCTGCCGCTTCCCTTCCTGAGCTGGAGGAGCTTATCCGCACAACCGGCTTCTTTCGCAACAAGGCCAAGTCGATCAAGGGTGCGGCCCAGGTTGTAATGGACGAATTCAAGGGGCAGGTTCCGCAGACCATGGAAGAGATGCTTCGCCTGCCCGGGGTCGCCCGCAAGACCGCCAACGTCGTACTTGGATCATGGTACGGAATCGCCGTTGGTGTGGTGGTCGATACGCACGTGATGCGGCTGTCGCGTCGGCTTGAGTTGACGAAGAACATAATGCCGGAAAAGGTCGAGCAGGATCTTATCAAGATCATCCCGCAGAACCGTTGGATTACTTTCAGCCATGAATTGATCCACCATGGGCGGCAGATCTGCATCGCGAGAACGCCTCGGTGTGCGGATTGTTCCCTGGAGTCACTCTGCAACTCCGGTGACAAGACGTGGGCATCACACTAAGTGAGTTTCAGGTGGTGGGCGATCGAGAGCACCAGCGACTCGATTGTTGGCTCTGCGGCTTCAAAGGTAGGTTCATAGCCGAGGTCGCGCAGCGTTGCGGACGTGATGGGACCGACGGACGCTAGAGCAATGCCAGCTGGGATCGTCTGGCCAATCGACCCAAGGATCTCTGCCAGGTTCCTTGCCGTCGACGAACTTGTAAAGGTAATTAGCTCCGGCCAGGCACTCACTTCGCTAAATATCTGCATGAGTTGCGGAAGCGTCTCCGGCGGTGTCCTGTTGCGGTAAGCAGCGGCAATGCTGACACGATGTCCCGCTGCTGTAAGACTTGCAGGAACTACATCACGCGCCTCTTCTGCGCGAACCAGCAAGAAATGTTGCGAGCTGCCAGCGGCTGCCTCAAGAAGCGACTCTGCGAGGGATTCAGCAACGAACCTTGGGGGCAGCAGAATGGAAGCTGTTCGTGGCAGGAAGCCGGCCTGCTCAACCGCCTTTGCAGTTGCGGGCCCGATCGCCGCAACAAGTTTGGGCCGGAGGTCTATGTTCTGTCCGCCCGCCCGTTGAGCAAGTGCTTCCACCGCATTTGCACTGGTGAAGACCAACCAGTCATAGTGCGACGCATTACGGCTAGAGTGCGCGAGTGCATCGTCCAGCGCGTGAAATGATGAGGGCTCGACGATCTCGATCATCGGAATAAGGATAGGCTCAGCGCCCATCGTCTCAAGTTGAGCCGCAAGTGCCGAAGCCTGCTTCCGGGTGCGTGTTACGAGAATGCGAGGACGCTTCATCGGTATGAAGCTAGGTTAATCGAAGCGAGCAGCCTCTGCTGCTGCAATCAATATGCCGCTCTATGCGGACCTTCGGAGAGTTGAAGCCACGCTAATTGGGGTGATGTTTGTTGCAGGGGTCTCTTTTCCAGCCACCGGACGCTGCAGCTCTCCGAAGATCTGCTCGATGGCGTCGACTGACTGTGGCTTTGCAAGTAGATATCCCTGGTAGTAATCGCATTCCATGTCGTTTAGAAGTGCAAATTGTTGCTCCGTCTCAACGCCTTCGCCGACTGTCTTCATTCCAAGCTGATGCGCAAGGTTGATGATGGCCCGGACCGTCGAGAGGCCGGAAGCATCTTTGTCAATACGCGAAACGAAGGAACGGTCTACCTTGATCGTGTTGATGGGCAGCTTATGCAGGACGCTCAACGATGAGTGGCCAGTACCAAAGTCGTCGATCGCAATGGAAACGCCGAGATCCTGCAATGGCTGAAGACGCTGCGTCGCCTTCTTGAAGCTGGGAACGATAAAGCTTTCAGTGACTTCGAGCTCCAGCCGGGACGGTGAAAGACCGCTCAGCGTCAGCGCATACGCTACCGAGTGGGTGAAGTCCGCCTGACCCAGTTGCAGTGCGGAGATGTTCACGAAGATCTTGGTGTCAGCAAGGCTGGGCGCCTTCCAGGACATTGCCTGCCTGCAGGCCGCGCCAAGCACCCAGTCGCCGATCGAGAGGATCAGGCCAGTCTCTTCAGCAAGCGGAATGAATTGGTCTGGGGGCACGAGGCCGAGTTCAGGATGCTGCCAACGCAGCAGCGCTTCAAAACCATAGATCTGCCGGCTGCCTGTGAACAGGGGCTGGTAGACGAGATAAAGCTCCTTGTTCTGAAGTGCGGTTTGAAGCGCCGACTCGCGCCTGGCTAGCTGGCGTACTTTCTGACCAAGATCGGGGTGGAAGTATCGAAAGTTCGCCGTGCCCTTTTCTTTCGCCAGATCGAGGGCCGTATCTGCGTGCTGAACCAGCAACTCCGGTGTCTCCGCATGGTCCGGATAGATGCTGACACCTATATTGGCTCCGATAGCGATGACTTTGCCTCCGCTATGAAACGGCTGGCTGAGTGCAAGGAGCAGTTTGCGGCAGATTAGATCGGCATCGGCAGCCTGATTGAGGTCGTGAACGACAATGATGAATTCATCGCCACCTTGCCGTCCTAACAGGTCGCCTTTGCGCAAAATAGCGCGGAAACGTGCGGTGATCTGCAGCAATAGGTCGTCTCCTACCACATGGCCGTGGTTCTCATTGACGCGTCGGAAGCGGTCGAGGTCGAGCGAACACACTGCAATGCGGCTGTGGTTTCGACTCGCGTTCTGGATCAGTTGTTCCAGACGCTCTTCCATGAGGATCCAGTTTGGCAGACCCGTCAGGTGGTCATGCCGCGTTTGGTGGACAAGCTCAGTCTGCAGGTTGCGGTGTTCAACGGCAATCTGCGCAAGATCCCGGATGCCGCGATATTCACCGTGCTCCGCCACCGCCAAGGGCAAGTGCAGTGTCACAGGCAGCGCAAATGCAATTGGCAACGCACCGGTTACTCGATCTGCGACTGTAACCATGAAGGCCACAACGCCGAGAATGCGTCCGTCCGCCGCGGTCATCGGCAATGCAAGGCAACACGAGTCCGGGGTCTCTGCCAGTTCAATGAACTTGTGGCCGTCAGGACCGGAGGTGCGGCGATCGACGATTGTCTCTTTTCCAGTGCAAGCGACACGTGCGCAGACTGAAAAAGACTCAGTCAATCTGATTTTCCGGAGGTTTGCCTCCAGCGCAGCAGGCAGCAGTGAACTTGCCGCGAGTGACAACTCCGAGCCATCATCTTTATTGCGCAGCAGGATTGCGATGGAACAGGAAGGCTGAAATTCCGAGTAGGCGTCTGTAAGAAGCTGGAGTGTGCTGTCGAGTGGCGAATGCTTCGTGATCGCGTTGAAAACACAATCCTTGCCAAGCTGCCAGCGGTCGCGGCGGACCCGCTCTGAGATGTCGTGAAAAAGGATGACCGCCCCGGCCACTTGTCCTTCGATAAAGATTGGCGTGCTCTGGTATGAGACAGCAAAGCTTGTGCCATCCTTCCGCCAGAACACCTCATCGTCGCAATGCTGTGCTCGTCCAGAACGCACGACCGAGTAAGCAGGGCAGGAGTCTATGGGATAGGCGCTCCCGTCTGCATAGGAGCGATGCACAACCTCGTGCTGTCTCCTGCCAATCAGGTCGGCACTATCCCAGCCAAGCATATTGAGGGCGGCAGAGTTGACGAAGTTGAGCAGGCCATCAGCACCGATGCAGAAGACACCTTCGTCAACTGTCTCGAGTACGAGCCTGCTGATTAGGTCCATCTGGTAAAGGGATACCGGCTTTTCCTCTTGTGTTGGTTCCTGCAGCAGTGCAGAAACCTGTTCCGACTTGCCGGGTTTACCCAGATCGGTACTGACAGAGGTACGTGCGTGACTCGACGATGTGTCGGGGAACGGCATCCTCTGTTCATCGGCGGGCCGAACGTAGTGTTTAGCAGGGCAGACAGCAAAGCGTCTGATCTGGATTTACAAAGCAGCTAACAATGTGAGAATGCTGCGGACTGCAGCGTGCAGGCTCCAAGCTTTCTTTAAAGGTCAGCGATTGCTTGCGGAACCAGGAGGTCGAGGGCGCCACGTGACCGCAGATCGTCCGCAATACGGTCGCCAAGCTGTGCCGATGATGCAAGTCGGCTGACCGGCTCTGCCTGGTCGAGTTGAATCATGGTTTCGCCATCCGGCGCAACGACCTGCGCATAGATTCGGTAGTAATCGCCTTCGGTTGCAGCAGGCGGCGCAACGTAGACGCCAACTGGAAGCTGGCAACCACCACCCAGGGCGTCCAGTGCTGTCCGCTCCGTCTCGATGCAAAACCGGGTCAGGGGATGGTTGAAGAAGGCGACCGCGTTGCGAACAAAGTTATCGCGCGCGGGATCGGGAGAGTCTGTCGAAGGAAAACCGTCGGCGCGAGTCTCCAAAGCGAGAGCACCTTGCCCGGGCGCCGGGCAAAGCTCTTCCGGCGAGAAGCGATGGTGCACCCATTCAGCGCGTTTCAGACGGTCCAGACCGGCGGCTGCGAGAACCAGGGCGTCGCATTGCCCGCTGGCGAGTTTTTTTAGCCGTGTGTCGATGTTTCCCCGAATCTCGACAAAGGTCACATCCGGGCGCAGGGCGAGCAGCTGTGCCTTCCGACGCGGGCTTGTCGTGCCAATGCGGCCGCCTTCCGGTAACGTATGTAAGCCCCAGAACTCCTCGCATACCCAAACATCGCGAGCATCCGCGCGCTTGGGAATCGCGGCCAGCGTGAACTGCGGGGCCAAGGTCGTCGGGAGATCTTTCAGGGAGTGAACGGCAAGGTCGATTCGACCTGATTCAAGCGCCTCCTCAATTTCCTTAATAAAGATACCTTTGCCATCGAGACCCGGGGGCAGGACAAATCCTGGCTGCTGCATGCGGTCCCCGGTCGTACGAATGACCTCAAGCTCGACCTCGTAGCCGGCGTCCCGCAGTGCGTAAAGAATGTGGTTGGCTTGCCAAAGGGCGAGTTGTGAACCCCGCGAGCCGATGCGGATCGGACTCCGCTTGCTTATAAATTGATCTCTCATATTTCATTCAGAATACGACCTTCAGGACAGAGCAGCCTAGGTGGATAACTCCCACCGGCCTTTGACTAACGCCAGACAATCGCAGCCGCCCTGGTTGCGAGCGAGACCAGGTGCGCTCGCTGCACATCCTGAGCTTCTCTCATTGCGCCCTGAAACATTCGCAAGTCACGGGCTTACTGAACAGGCGTCCCGTTTCAGACGATATACTTACGGTTGCGGCCTGATAGCTTGTCGAAAGCTTCTAACGCAAATTTGCGATCATTTCATGTCACTCCTCTGGCTTAAAGTCGCGGTTCTGCTCTACGGTGTTGCCTCGTTGGCAGTGCTTCCAGTGGCGCTCTATAACCGCCCGCTCTGGCGCCATATTGCCATTCCAGCGACCGTCGCTGCCGTGCTGTTTCACTTCGTCTCGCTGGCGGAGATGCTGAACGCGGCGCATCATAGTCTGCCGGTTGAGGCCCATGAAGTGCAGTCTGTGCTGGCAATTCTTCTGGCTGCCTCATTCATCGCTGTCTATGTACGCTACCGCACTGTTGCTCTTGGCATCTTCGTTCTGCCAGTCGCCTTCCTGCTGAGTGTTGTCGCCGCATTCCGTCCTGGTCAGGAGCAGCTCCTGCCGCTTCGCACGGGATGGATCTTTCTCCACGTTACGCTTCTTCTAGCCGCCTACGCTGCGTTGTTCATCAGCCTGCTCGCATCGCTGCTTTACCTGATCCAGGAGCGCCGCCTCAAGTCCAAGCAGGCCAGCCTTACCTGGCTTCCACCGCTCGAGACTACCGACCAGATTGCGCTTAAGAGCCTTCTCTTTGGGTTGCCCTGCATGACCGGCGGATTGCTTGTTGGGTCTCTCGTTGCGCAGCAGACCATTGGCGCGAGCTACTTCTTGGATCCGAAGATCCTGCTGGCCTTTGCCATGTGGGTTGCGTACTGCGCAATGATCTTTATTCGCCGCCACTCCGGACTACGCGGACGCCGCGCCGTCTATCTTTCGAGCTTTATCTTTCTTGTCGTGCTTACGGTGTGGGCGGCAAACCAGTTTTCCAGCGTCCACAGGTTCGCCGCGCCATGACTCAACTCAAACCAGAGCTGGTCATCAAGGACACGCCGGAGAAGAGCTCCCAGCGCACCCTCGTGCTTCTTGGCATCAACCACACCACTGCGCCCATTGAAGTCCGCGAACGACTCTCGGTTCCTGCCGGCCGCCTTGCAGACGCCACTCGAACGCTGCTGCATCAGCCCGGAATCCACGAAGGCCTGATCCTCTCCACATGCAATCGCATTGAGTTGCTGACCTCGCAGGAGATGCTTCCAAACGCAGTCGACCTGCACCGCTTCCTCGAAGAATACTTCGCCGTTCCTGCTGCCTCGCTTGCCCCGCATCTTTACGAGTACCGAGAGCGTGAGGCCGTGCGGCACCTGTTTCGCGTCGCCAGTTCGCTTGATTCCATGGTCGTCGGCGAACCGCAGATCCTCGGCCAGGTCAAGGAGTCCTACACGATCGCCCGCGAGGTAGGCGCCGTAAGCTCGTCGCTCGAAGGCTTGCTGCAGCGTGCTTTTACCGTCGCAAAGAAAATCCGCACGGAGACTGAGATTGGTTCCTCGAGTGTCTCGATCGCTTCCGTCGCCGTGGAACTTGCCCGCAAAATCTTCGGCTCTTTGCAGGGCAAGACAGTGCTGCTTGTCGGAGCAGGCAAGATGTCCTTGTTAGCTGCGCGGCACCTCATTCAGCAGGGCGCATCGAGCATCCTCGTAACCAACCGGACGCAGGCCCGCGCGGAGATGCTTGCAGCGGAATTTCTCGGGACCTCTGCCGCGACCACGGTGCTTCCTTTCGATCAGATCTACGAGCAGGCCGACCGAGCCGATATTGTTATCACCTCAACCGGCTCCCCGCAGAAGATCTTCAACCGATCGCATGGTCAGCAATTCCTGGAACGCCGCCGCCACCGGCCCATGTTCTTTATCGACATTGCTGTTCCTCGCGATGTTGACCCATTCATGAACGAGGTGGAAGGCTGCTTTGTCTACGATATCGACGACCTGCAGCAGGTGGCGCAGGCAAACATTGCCGACCGCGGGCGCGAAGCAGAGGCCGCCGAAGGCATCATCGCGCAGGAAGTAGAACGGTACCAGCAGCACCTGCAGTCGCTCGACGCGGTTCCCGCAATCCTTGCGCTGCAGCAGAACGCCGAAGCGATAAGGAGAACAGAATTAGCCCGTGCAGCAAGGCGTCTCGGGGCGCTCACACCAGAGCAGCATGCCGCCGTCGACGCCCTTACCCGCTCGCTTACGTCGAAGCTGCTGCATCCGCAACTCACTGCACTGCGCGCTGCCAATGCTCTAAAGCAAGACAAGTAGCGAGCTACAGCAGCTTTTTCAACTGCTCTTCGACCATTGTTTCCGACATAAAGAACGGCTTGTCCACGATAGTGATCTTCAGCAATTCATTCTCGTAGATCCAGGCCGCCTTTACGCCCATCTTTTCGATCGTGCCTTCGTGACCAACCAGATGGATGCCCTGCTGCGCGGCGATCTGTGCAGCTTTCGATTTGAACTGTTCTGGGCTAAGCGGAATCTCGATCATGCGGTCTCGCGTTCCTTGTTGGAATGGACTTTCCTGCGTCCAGTTTACAGGTTCAGTGCACCGGTCCTGCGTCTGCGATATCCTGCCATTCTGCAATGAATTGGACACCCGCACTTGGCGACTGACACAATCACCGATTTAGTCGGCGCAGATGCAGCCATGCTCACGCCGGTAATGCGGCAATACTTTGCCGCCAAGCAGCAGTATCCCGACTGCCTGATGTTCTGCCGCATTGGTGACTTCTACGAGCTTTTCTACGACGACGCCATTCTCGTCTCGCGCGAGCTTCAGCTGACGCTTACTGCACGCGATAAAGAGAAGAAGCAGCCGATGTGCGGCGTGCCGTATCACGCAGCGGAGATCTACCTGCAGCGACTTCTCCGGAAGGGCTATCGCATCGCCCTGTGCGAGCAGATGGAAGACCCAAAGCTGACGAAGACTATCGTTCGACGCGAAGTCACCAAGGTGCTCACGCCGGGCACCTCCGTCGACCCTTCGCTCGGACCCGAACAGAGCAATTATCTGGCTAGTATCGCGGCGAAAGGCCCTGTCGCTTCGGCCTGTGTGGGATTGGCTCTACTTGATTTGTCCACTGGCGAATTCCGGGCCACTGAGTTTACCGGTGCGACCGCATGGACCAATGCAATTGACGAAATCTGCCGAATAAGACCGGTTGAACTTCTCTATGGCAACGGCCTCTTCGCATCCACCAGCGACAAGCTCGATCTCGGAAGTTCAGCCGCCGCAAAGGAAGACGAAGACACTTCGGGTCTTGACGGCATTCGCACAAGGACCCCTGTTGAAGAATGGGTCTTCACCGCCGACTATGCTGTTCCGCTGCTGCGAAACCATCTTCATGTTCACTCACTCGACGGCCTTGGTCTGGCCACTCACGAGACCGCTGCAGTTGCAGCCGGAGCGCTGATTCATTATCTCCGCGCAACCAAGCAGGGCAATCTCGAGCACGTTGACAGCCTTCGCTACTACGAGCGCTCGACGTGTCTTGAATTGGACGCAGTCAGCGTGCGCAACCTCGAGTTGGTCGAACCGCTGTTCTCCGGCGAGTCTGTCCAGACGACGCTGTTCTACACAGTCGACGCATGCTGCACGCCGATGGGCAAGCGCCTCCTGCGCTCAACTCTTCTACGGCCTGCCAACACGCTGGCGGAGATCAACGCCCGCCTCGATGCAGTCGCAGAAGCCGCCTCAGATCTGCGCAAACGCGAAGGGCTCCGCCGCTCGATGGACGGGGTACTCGACCTTGAGCGCCTGCTTGGCCGCGTCGCGCTTGATTCAGCAGGCCCGCGCGAGGTGATGTCGCTTGCCGCGACTCTGGGCTGCTTGCCAGGCGTTATCGCGGCCGTCAAGCAGTTCTCCGCAAGCAGGTGGGCCGACCTCGCGGCAACAGCCGACATCCTCGAAGACCTGCACCACATGATCTCGCTCACCATCGCCGAAGCTCCTCCGATTAACTTTGCCGATGGTGATGTGATCCGCGCAGGTGTCGACGCGGAACTCGACGACCTTCGCGAACTCAGCCGCAGCGGACGTCGGGCCCTCGTCGCCATCGAAGAGCGCGAACGCCAGCGAACCGGCATTGGCTCCTTGAAGGTCCGCTTCAACTCCGTCTTCGGCTATTACCTTGAGGTCACGAAGGCCAACGCCAAAGCGGTCCCCGCCGATTACGAACGCAAGCAGACGCTGGTCAACGCGGAACGATTTACCACTCCTGAACTGAAAGACTACGAGTCGAAGATCCTGACCGCGCAGGAGCGTTCCGGAGAGATTGAGCGCCGCATCTTTGCAGAGCTCCGCCGTAAACTTCTCGCCGCCGCCAGCCGCATCCGCGAGACCTCGCGGCGCATTGCAGAGATCGATCTACTCACATGCTTCTCGCATCTTGCGGCACTCCGCGGATGGGTGCGTCCAGCCATCGAAGACTCCGGCGTACTCGAGTTTATCCAGGCTCGTCACCCTGTCGTCGAGCGCCGCATGGAGGAAGCGGGCAGCGGCCGCTTCGTGCCGAACTCGGTGCATCTTGATGCCGATTCAGGGCCTGCCGTGCTGCTCATCACCGGGCCCAACATGGGCGGCAAGAGTACATATCTTCGCCAGACAGCACTGCTCGTCATCATGGCGCAGTGCGGCTGCTTTGTGCCTGCGGAACGCATGACGCTTGGCCTTGTGGACCGCATTTACACCCGCATTGGTGCCAGTGATAACGTCGCTCGCGGCCGCTCCACCTTCATGGTCGAGATGACCGAGACCGCAGCGATTCTGAATACGGCGACAGCTCGCTCGCTTGTGCTGCTCGACGAGATGGGCCGCGGCACCGCCACGTATGACGGGCTCTCACTCGCCTGGGCCACGGTCGAATACATGCATAATCGCATCGGCGCGCGCATTCTCTTCGCTACGCACTACCACGAACTCACGCTGCTTGCAGATCAGTTGCCACGTCTCAAAAATCTGCGGGTTACGGTGAAAGAAACAGCTTCGGGCATCGTTTTCCTGCACTCCGTCGAGACCGGCCCGGCGAGCAAGAGTTACGGCATTGAAGTGGCAAAACTAGCCGGACTCCCCTCCGCAGTGATCTCTCGAGCCCGGGAGGTGTTGAAGGTCCACGAGAAAGCGGAGACCTCAGCGATGATCGCCAGCCCCACGCCGCAGCAGATGCAGATGACCATGTTCACGCCACTCTCGCAGAAGATCGTCGACAGGCTGAGCGCAGTTGACGTCGACGAGATGACGCCGCGCGAAGCCTTGAACCTGCTCGCCGAACTGCAACGGGAACTGAAGTCATGATTGTTGCCGGAGTGATGAGCGGCACCTCAGCCGACGGCGTGAACGTAGCCATATGCCGCATCACGCCCTCACGCTCTGTCGGTGGTTCTCCGCGAATCAAGGTCATCGGCCACGCAGGCTTCGCCTATTCGAAAGCGATGCGCCTCGCAGTCATGCGCTCGATGAATGCAGAGGCAATCTCAGTCGCCGAGATGAGTCGCCTGAACTGGCGCCTCGGCGAGATTTATGCCGACTGCATCGAAAAGTCTGTTGCAAAGTTGAACGCAAAGCTCGATCTTATCGCCTGCCACGGACAGACCATTTATCACCAAGCCTTACCGGCACACTTTGCAGGCCGCCCCACTCGTGCAACCTGGCAGACGGGCGAGGCCAGCGTCATCGCAGAGCGTCTTCGCGTCCCCGTTGTCAGCGACTTCCGCACGGCTGATCTCGCCGCAGGAGGTCAGGGCGCTCCGCTCGTCCCAATGCTCGACTACACGATGTTCCGCGATGCGAAAAAAAGCCGTGTACTGCTCAACCTTGGCGGCATTGCAAATCTGACAGCGATCCCCGCAGGCGCGGCCATCGAGCAAACAATGGCCTTCGACACTGGCCCGGCAAATATGGTGATCGATCGCTGCATGACGCTTCTTTACGATAAGAGCTTTGACCGAACGGGGGCTATAGCTCGCCGCGGAAAGGTCCTGCAGCCGGTGGTCGACACGTTACTGAAGGACATCTTCTTCAGCGCCTCGCCGCCAAAATCATGCGGTCGAGAGCAGTTCGGTGAAGCGTTCAGTTTACGGTTGATTGCTCTAAGTCAAGAGGTGCAAGCGACCGACGCAGATATCATCGCGACCGCGACTGCGTTCACGGCGCAGTCCATCCTCGATGCTTATCGCCGATTCGTATGGCCGCACCTCGGCCAGGCGTCCCCGCTTGCGAAGACCGAAGTCATTGCGGCCGGCGGCGGCGTTAGGAATGCAACGCTGATGCAAATGCTGAAGGCAGCATTTGAACCGCTCGGTGTAAGACTCCGGACTATGGATGAGTTTGGACTGCCGCCGCAAGCAAAGGAGGCCGTCGCCTTTGCACTGCTGGGTTGGCTCACGTGGCATTACATACCGGGCAACGTTCCATCCGCAACCGGCGCGCGGCGGCCTGTAGTGCTCGGAAAGCTGAGTCTTCCATGAAGACGTTGTGCCTTCTTCTGCTGGCTTTTTCTACATTTGTTTCCGGATGTCGCGATAGCAAGGACTCGAGCACCGTGAACATGCTCATCGAAAGCAGTCCGAACAACCTTGACCTCCGCGTTGGCACAGATGCACAATCCGAACGCATTGGCGCTCTCATCTTCGATGCCCTCGTCAAGAAGGATGAGCATTACAATTTGCAGCCCTGGCTTGCCACAGCTTGGGAGCAGCCTGATCCCCTCACCTGGGTCTTCCACCTGCGCGATGGTGTTCGCTTTCACGATGGCAAGATGCTCACGGCCGAGGACGTCGTATGGACAATCGAAAGCCTCGTTTACCCTGCCTATGGTGGCCTGATCACTTCGAAATCCGGCAGCTTTCAATCTATTGATCACGCTGAAGTACGCGATCGCCTCACGGTCGTTCTTCACCTCAAGCATCCCGATTCAGGTCTGCTGTTCAACATGAGCGATGGCCTCTTCGGAGTCGTCCCCAAGGGATCTGGGCGCGACCTCGGCATGCATCCGATCGGCACAGGACCATTTCGATACGTCAGTGCCATTCAAGATAAAGAGGTCCTTCTCAACAGCAATCCTGACTACTGGGCCGGTGCGCCAAAGCTCCAAAGTATTAGGTTTGCGGTTGTGCCGGACGCCATAACTACAGCTCTCGAACTGAAAAAGGGATCGGGAGACATCGAGAGTAACGCGATCACCCTGGACATGGTGCACTCCCTGCGCGACGCAGCTAATCTGACTACCGAGACTGCACCTAGTTCCGTGGTCGTCTATATGAACTTCAATGTTCAGGAATCGACTCTGAAAGACCGCCGTGTGCGCCAGGCGATTGCGTGTGCAATGGATCGCCAGGCCATCATCGACGCACTTTGGCGCGGAAAGGCTCGACTCGCGAGTTCCCTTCTCCCGCCTGAACACTGGGCCCGTGCGCCCGATGCTGCTCTCGCGCAGTATCCGTACGATATTGACCGCGCGCGGCGTCTCCTTGAGGAAGCCGGCTTCCCTGCTGGCCGCGATGGTGTTCGCCTTCGCGTCACGCTCAAGACGAGCACCGATGAGACTACACGTCTGATGGCAGTAATCCTGCAGCAGCAACTACGCGAAGCCGGTATAGACCTGCAAATACGTTCAGCAGAGTTCGGTACGTTTTACGCGGACGTGACGAAGGGCGCATTTCAGATCTATGCACTGCGCTGGATCGGCGTGAACGAAGATCCAGACATCTTCCGCTATGCGTATGGCTCGGGTAGTTTCCCCCCGAAGGGTGCGAACCGTGGCCGCTACAGCAACCCTGACGTCGACCAATTGCTTGTGCTTGCAGGAGAGGCTACGGATCAAAGCGCTCGTCGGAAGGACTATATCAAGATCCAGCAGATTCTGGCGGAAGACCTACCGGGAATACCGCTCTGGTATCCCGACAATGAAGTCGTCCACAGTCGAAGGCTCATGGGAGTGACGCCAGCAGGAGCGGGCGACTTCGACTATCTAAGGACTGCATCTGTCCAATAAGTTCCTATGCGGCAGCTTGCTGAGCGATTGCTGCAATCACCGCAATATTGGCTATCAAGGCGTGGGGAACTCCGTGGCGTCTGGCGAGGTATTCAGGTGATGTCCAGGTTATGGTCACAACGCCTTTGGCGTCTTCAGCGATCAAGAGCTTCAAAGGGAGATCGATGGCGATGCTTGGTGCAGCAAGCATCAGCGGTGTGCCGCCCTTGGGGTTGCCAAAGATAATCACCCGGGTCGGCAGCATAGGTAACCCGACCTTGGCCGCTTCAGCACTATGATCGATCAATGCAAACAGCATGACGCCTTTACTCGAGAGCGAGTCCGTTAGCCGGGCCACCGTCTCATCGACTGAGTGGATGGATTGGATTGAGGTAAGACCATTTTCTTTCGAATTCATACTTCACCGCATACCCTGACATGTAGGCACTTATGCAGCCGATGTGAAATTAGCTGACGGCTTCATCTTAGTGTAAGCGGTCATTCCTGGGACTAATGCCGCTGGCCATTTGTAAGAAGTAAGGTAGGCTTTGCTTTTCAGGTCGGTTTGATTAGCGATTCAGGTACAGAGATACTGATAGTCCGTATCTTGTTGACCATACTCTTATCGCAAAAGCTATCGCTTACACTCAAAACAGATGCTCAACCAGGGCTACGCGTATAGAACATCGATCAGCAGCAAAGATCGCGGCCGGTTCCTGATCTCTCACCTGGCAAGCGTATACCCGCACTCAACCGCACAAGCCTGGCAACAAAATCTGAACCACGGCGAAGTCACTCTCGATGGTGTACCCGCACTTGGAACTGAAGTGTTGACCGTCGGTCAAACTCTGGTCTGGAACCGGCCACCGTGGGTGGAACCGGACACTCCACAGCATTTTGCTGTCCTGTTTGATGATCCCCACCTGCTTGCCGTCAACAAACCCGGTGGCCTGCCGACGCTTCCCGGTGGTGGCTTCATGGAGAACACTCTCCTTCGCCTGGTGCGGAAGCAATACCCAAATGCCAATCCGGTACACCGGTTGGGCCGAGCTACTACCGGTGTCGTGCTCTTCGCAAAGACGCCGCAAGCAGCCTCTCAACTTTGCGCTTATTGGAATACCTCCAAGGTTCAGAAGATCTACTGTGCGCTCGCGCAAAACACTGCACAGCAAGACGCCTACGAAATTCTGACACCCATTGGACTTGTAGCGCACCCGCTTATCGGTTCCGTGTGGGCTGCGTTCCCTGAGGGCAAACCAGGCGGCAAGCCATCAAAGTCTTTGGCAAAGGTAATCTCACGCACTGCAAGCACCACAACGTTTGAGGTACGCCTCCACTCCGGGCGCCCTCATCAAATCAGGATCCACCTGGCATTCATCGGTCATCCCCTGGTAGGAGATCCGCTGTATGGCGCGACCGGTCAGCCATTGGATCACCTGCCCGGTCTGCCGGGTGACGGCGGGTATTCTCTGCACGCTCAATTCCTGAGATTTGAACACCCTGTCACCGGAGAGCAAGTAAATCTAGAAGCAGATGTGCCGTATGGCTTCTATTTGTAAGATCCGGTTCGCAGAGGTTTTTCAAAGCGATTTTGTGACATGCACGCTCCTAATAGTCCTAACCGTACAACAGGCCCGAAACGCTGCATGTCGCGGAACCACCGCAACAAAGAACTCAACCCCCCAACTTCAGGGTCTCTCGTAAACAAAACGGAGAGGACAGCTGGATAAAGAATGGACGGTGACGTGTACCTCGGCCGAGTACAGGCTGAGCGAACACTCTACCTGCACGTAACTGAATTTTAGGAGTCGCGCTCTGAATATGAGCTTCGCCCCGACGATCGTTCGAGGTCACGACAGCGTAAGCGGTGGCTGGTTGTGCGCCTTGCCTGTCTCTTTAGCTTGAAGAGAAAGTGGCGTCAGTTCGGCCTCGGCAACACTCTCTGTGACTGCCTGACAAGCACTGATGTACCTAAGACTTTGTAACGGAAGTCCGCCCGTTTGCAGCTCACTGCGAAGTGTTTGATTCTTGACAAGTAAGGTACACACCCATTCCTCAAGATGGCGTATTCGGGTCTGCAAGTCCTCCGCTGAATAGTCGAGCCCATCTCGATTGGAATCACTCATCATCTGAAAACTCCTTCGGCGAAGCTAGCTCGTTGTTTGACAGGACTGCCAGCCTGGCCCTTGCATGTCGACCCTAAGTCAGGCGGGAGGATTCATGCTAAGGCAACTCTAAGACTTCCGGGAAGTGGCGCGAAGCCCAAATTGTTCTCAAATTCAGAGACACTTTCTGGGGGTGTGAATACCACACTGCGGTGCTATCGTAGGCGTCGGTGTTGTGATGGCGTGTGACCTTCCCAGTAAAGCGCGAAAGCCGCTTGCGCATAAGGAAGGTCGCCCCCCGAGGATTATGACCTTCAGGGCCCCCGCGTTGCACCTCCACAAGCTGCGAACGCTGTTCTTTCTTGGGATGGCAGCTTTACCGGTTATTGGCTGCCATTGGCATGGCGCAGCCACAAAGCCGTCGCTGACCATTACTCGCGTTCCTCCGTCGAACCCTGAAGGCCCTGAGCAGTTGGACTATATAGAAGGTTGAGCGGATGGGGCCGCGTCAGGGCAACAGGTCGTCCTTTATGCTCATAACGGTGCATGGTGGGTGCAGGCGTTCGCTCCACGGCCCATGACCAAGATTCAGGCAAATTCGATCTGGAAGAACTCAACCCATTTGGGGACGGAGTACGGCGCCCATGAGGTTCTGATAGAACTCGCGGGTCCAACCCACAAAGTACTATCGAGCGAAACGATGAGGTTCCGTATTTTTGAACCGGGCACGGACAAGTAGGCATTGGCCGAAATCAACACTGTTGAAAACGCGGATTTGCTTCCTGCTGTCGCGCCTGTGGGCCACGTTCAGCCCTTTTAGACCATGGATCGACTATCTTCGTGGCCGCAGAGGTGGATTGAGAAAGTGTAGTGTGGTTGCCCCCTAGGGAACCACTATCCATGATTACAAAGGGTATACGGACTTTTCCACAGCTTTCCCCAAGTTCTTCCCCAAACGCAATTTGAGGATGTGTATCCCGGTTTTGCTGCACTTCGCCGGACTTCTTCGGACTTCCCCTGTTCAATCGGACAAAGCTGGCGTGAACGGAATCTCTCCTATGCTTTCGCCAGCAAGTCTACGAAGACCTCGAACCGTGACTCAATCTCCGTAGCCGAAGTGGTCGAATAGCCAAGCTCCTTCGCCAGCACTTCAAGCTCCGGCTTCCACTCCGCTGCGATTTGAATGGTCGGCGGAAAGGCATGGGTAGCGCGTTCCTCGAACACCTGTTCCGCCGCCGCTCGTACTTTCTTCGCGTCCAACTTGCCGAGCATGTAGATCAACAGAATGTCGAGAACGTCTCGGGCGCGTCCCGCTGAGTACGGCCCGGTGCAAGCGTGCAGCTTTTGGGCGACCTGCTCGCTCAGGTTGAGGCAGCGGATTGGTGACGGCACGCGCAATCCCATCGCGGCAAGTCCCCGAATTGTCGGCACCACAAGTTCCACCGCACCCCGGCCAGATGGTCCCAGGTCAACGTCGATGGTTTGCCACGCGCGGGTTCGGTATCGGATGGCGAGTTCCAGTCGAACCGCGTCCACCTTGTCCATGTTCAAGGGCTTCCCTTTCAGGAGAAAGGTGAAGTCATCGAAGCCCAGCGCGACGGCATCCTGAAATGCCCGTAGCCGCTTCGTCCGTTCGACCGGTACACCGATGTCGATGTCCTTTGTCGCTCGTGCTCCCTCGGCAAATCTGAGTTCGAGAGCGACACCGCCCTTCAGGTCGTAGCTGTCGAGAATACCTTCCCTCACCGCTCGTTCAAGAACGCCGCAAAGTGCCAGGAACGAAACCCACCGGCGAAGACGATCCTGCGCGACTCCCTGTTCCTTGGCGACTCGGGCTAGCGTCTT
>CAHJWN010000020.1 GCA_903642265.1 Acidobacteriaceae bacterium
GATCATTCCGGCTCAGCACAGCAGCAGCAAGCAAATCCGGCCGATTGCGCCACGTCTTCTCAAGCGCCATATGCCGCCGCCATCTCCGGATCGCACTATGGTCCCCATCCTGCAGCACCTGAGGCACCTCCCGCCCTAGAAACTCCGCTGGCCGCGTGTAATGCGGATAGTCCAGCAAACCTCCCGCATCATGCGTCGATGCCGGCACACCATCCGTCCTTGCGCCGCCATTCTCAAACCCAATCTCCGGGCTAAAGCTTTCAAACCGTGCCGAATCCGGATTGCCCAGGACCCCAGGCAGCAAACGCACCACGGCGTCCAGCATCACAGCCGCCGCCAGCTCTCCGCCCGACAGCACATAATCCCCAATCGAAAGCTCTCGATCGCAAAGCAGCGTATTGATGCGCTCGTCGATTCCCTCATACCGCCCGCAGAGCAGGACGACGCGCTCCGCTGTCGCAAGTTCATGCGCTACTGCCTGGGTAAATGGTCGCCCCTGCGCCGACAGCAAGATCACGGTCTCCTTACGCGTCTCGCGGTCCGCCTTCGCCGCCACACCCAGCGTTTCGAACGCTTCATAAATCGGCTCTGGTTTCAGCACCATGCCCTCGCCACCGCCGAACGGCCGGTCGTCAACAGTCCTGTGCCGGTCCTTCGTAAACGCCCGCAGATCGTGCATCTGCACGTCAACCAGCCCTGTCGCTATCGCTCGCTTCAGCACGCCGTGATCAAGTGGCCCGGAGAAGAACGCAGGAAAAATCGTAAGAATATCAAAACGCATCGCTGAGTTGATCTTAGTGCGTGGCACCAGGCGCAGGAATGCTGTTTCCTTGAGCTGCTCTTTACCCTGCGGCTATCTCTCACCTTCGCGGTCGTCTCTCGCACTTGCGGTCCCCCTGAGCTTCGCGAAGGACCCTGACCAACCCACCAAGCGCCGGCACCGCTCCGACCTTTCCACCTCAAACACTCCGCCCCTTGTTCTTGAATCGCTCTCCGCCCAGAGTACGATTTCTCCATGAGCCTATTCACTGCCATCGGTTCCCGCGACATGGAGATCTCGCCTGCCCAGGCCAAGTCGCATCTCTTTGAAGCCCTCAAGCAACTCGGCCCGCGTCACCACGTACTCGCAGTTCCGCCTGACTTCACCCGCTTCCACTCCAAAGCCGGTGAGCTCACCGAGTACGCCTGGCAGTTCTTCGGCAACGCCCTTACCGACGTCCTTCCCGCCCTCGGTACCCACAAGCCGATGTCCGATCGCGAGATTGCGACCATGTTTGGCGCAACACCACGCTCGCTCTTCCGCATCCACGATTGGCGCAGCGATGTCGTAAACCTCGGCGAAGTGCCGAGCGAGTTCATGCTGGAAGTCAGCGAAGGCAAGCTCGAATACACCTGGCCCGCACAGGTAAACAAACTCATCCGGGACGGTGGCCACGATCTCATCCTCTCCATCGGCCAGGTCGTCCCGCACGAGGTCGTCGGCATGGCCAATGGCAGCAAGAACATCTTCGTCGGCACTGGCGGCACATCCGGCATTGACCGTTCCCACTTCCTCGGCGCCGTCTACGGCATGGAGCGCATGATGGGCCGGGCCGACACTCCCGTTCGCCGTATTCTCAACTACGCCAGCGAACACTTCGCCAAGCACCTGCCCATCGTCTACGTCCAGACGGTCGTCGCGAAGAATGCCACCGGCGAACTCGTCCTCCGCGGCCTCTTCATTGGTGACGATAACGAATGTTTTGAGCGCGCCGCCGCACTCAGCCTCGAGTGCAACTTCCTCATGCTCGATCGCGAGATTAAGAAGGCCGTCGTCTACCTCGATCCCCACGAGTTCAAGAGCACCTGGCTCGGCAACAAGAGCGTCTACCGCACCCGCATGGCACTTGCCGACGATGCAGAGCTCATCGTCCTCGCCCCCGGCGTGCACGCGTTTGGCGAAGACGCTGCAATCGATCTCCTCATCCGTAAGTACGGCTACTGCGGCACGCCTGCTACGCTCGATTTCGTGAAGATCGACTCAGATCTTGCCGCCAATCTCAGCGCCGCCGCGCATCTCATTCACGGCTCAAGCGAGGGCCGCTTTTCCATCCGCTATTGCCCCGGCGGCCTCACCCGCCCCGACATTGAAGGTGTCCATTACATGTACGGCGACCTCGCCTCGATGACACAGAAGTACAATCCCGCCATTCTGACCGACGGTTGGAACATCGTCGACGGCGAAGAGATCTTCTTTGTCTCGAATCCAGGCCTCGGCCTGTGGGCCTACAAAGGCCGCTTCAAGCAACCAGGCAACATTTAGTTGGATAAGAGTGCTTTGCCTCTTGGTTTGTCATGCTCAAACGAACCTGCTTTTGCGATCTAAACGATCTCTCTATCGATCCTTGTCGCCAGCTTCACGTCTCGCTGCGTCAACCCATCGATGTCGTGCGAGATCAATCCAAGCCTCACATGGTTGAAACGAATATCGATGTCCGGATGATGGTCCGCACTCTCTGCGATCGCAGCCACCTTGTTCACGAAGTCCATCGCAGCCTGAAAATCGGCGAAGATATAGTCGCGCACAAGCTTGCCATATTCAATCTGCCACTTCGGCAGGTCGCGAAGGACGTACCCAATTTCATGCTCATCCAGTCTAGCCATGGTGTCCTTCCTCTGAAGAACTCCCGACAGAAGTCTACTTTTCCCCGCGAGCAGCCTCACGCCGGGCCGCAGCCCATCCCGACTTCGTCACCTGCCGTGCCCGGCCGAACGCCAATGCATCATTCGGGACATCCTCGGTGATGCAGCTTCCCGCTGCAACATACGCGCCCTCGCCAACCGTTAATGGCGCAACCAGGGTCGAGTCTGACCCAACAAAGCTATGATCGCCAATGGTGGTCAGGTGCTTATGCACACCATCGTAGTTGCATGTAATTACGCCCGCCCCGATGTTCACGCCCGTGCCAATCACGGCATCGCCCAGATACGTCAGGTGGTTCGCCTTCGATCCCGCACCAAGCGTGATCTTTTTCGTCTCGCAGAAGTTTCCCACATGGGCTGCAGGTCCAATGTTGCTCTCAGGCCGCAGATGCGCGTACGGCCCAAGGATCGCTCCATCGCCCACCGTCGCACCATCGAGAACACATCCGTTCCGCACCAGCACATCCTCGCCCAGCGTCGAAGCCTGCACCACGCTGTACGACCGCACCTTGCATCCTGAGCCGATCCGCGTAGCCCCCAGCAGTTGAACGTACGGCTCAATAATCGTATCCGCACCTACCTGCACTTCGGCATCGATTACGCAGGTATCCGGCCTGAAGATGGTCACTCCTTCGGCCATCAATCGACGCGCCGTGGCCGCCCGCATCGCGGCATCCAGATGCATCATCTCGACAATCGTATTCGCGCCCAGCACCTCGTCGACGCTCTCCGCCTTTGTTGCCACAACCTTCTCGCCATCCGCAACCAGCAGCCCCGCAACATCGGTCAGGTAGTACTCACCATGCGCATTGCTGGTCGAAAGCAGGTCAAGCTTCGCGAACAGCGCTGCCGTCCTGAAACAGTAAATGCCTGAGTTGATCTCCGGCGCATCTCGCTGCTCGTTCGTCAGCGATTTTTGCTCGACGATTGCTGTGACCTCTGCCGATCCCGCAGCCTTCCGTATCACGCGCCCATAGCCAGTAGGATCATCTGGCACAGCAGTCAGAATCGTCATCGCCGCGTTCTCCGCGTCATGGACCGCCGCCAGGGCACGCAACGTCTCTACACGAATAAGCGGCACGTCCCCGGAGAGCACCATCAATTTCGCCGGCACCGCAGCTTCGCTGGAAGCGAAAAACGCCTTCACAGTCTTCAGCGCATCGCCGGTGCCCCGCTGTTCTGCCTGCAGCATGAAGTGAACTCCGGTATGCGCCACTGCCGCCCGCACCTTCTCCGCCTCATGCCCTACGACGCAGTAGATTCGGTCGTGCGATACCAGCATCTTCGCCGCCGCGATCACATGCAGCAGTAGAGCGCGCCCACCAATCTCATGCAGCACCTTCGGTCTGCGACTCTTCAGTCGCGTGCCCTTACCCGCCGCCATGATCACGATAGCCAGATCTGCTGTTTCCTTCGTTAACTCGATGTGCATGATCTAAACCAAGAACTCTCCCGGCATCCTTCTGTTATTGAACAGAAGGATGCCGCCATTCTGCGCGGAGCGTGATTCTCCGCATGGGTCTTTATCCAAAGCTGCGCTTATTTTCCGAGCGTCGTCAGACTCGGCTGTGGCGTATCAACATGCACGCCATCCAGCCCTGCCTGGAACACAACCACCTTCTTCAACGTCTCATACGGCATTCCAGAAGGCGACGCCGGCATCATGCGTCCATTCACAGAAATCGTTGGCGTTTGATCCACGCCCGCATCTTCGGCCAGCTTAATGGACGCATTTACCGCGTCCTTGATCGCTGGAGTTGCCGCGCACGCCGCCATTGCCGCCGGATCCTGCCCGGCCTTGGTCACAGCCGCAGCAAGCGTCTTCGCCGTACCCTCAGGAGTAAGCGCCTCCTGCGTCGCATACACTGCCTCTTCATACGTGAAATACGCATCGTTGCTCGCCTTCGCAACGCACATTCCCTCAGCCGCAGCCTGGAACGCAGCCGGATGCACACCCACCAGGGGGAAAGCTTGATGCACAATCCGCGCCGAAGGGAAGTCCTTCGCAAGTTGCGTCATCGTAGTCTCTGCTTCTTTGCAGTGCGGACATTGCAGGTCTGAAAACTCCACCAGCAGCAGGTCTTTGCTTGCTGCACCCTGCGCCGGCCCATTGGCCCTGTCCTGCATCAATTTGCGCTTCTCTGCATACGGCTTCGCGCCGAAGTCCACCAGCGTGTCCGCAATGGCATGCTTGCCATCCGGCATCACGTAAAAGCCGGTGCTCTGCGTACGAGCATTTGCACCCTTCTCGCTCACATACACAATCACCTTGCTGACGCCCGGCGACGACGTCTTTTGAATGCCTTCGATCCGCCAGCTTCGGTTCTCGTCGTACCCCCAGATCGTGTGCAGGAAGCTTTCTACCGTCGCAGTGGATGGTGAATCTGCCGTGAAGAACTTCAAATTAACCGGCGGGAATGGATCAGCAGGTGCGACGTTAGCAACTGCAGCTGGTCTTGCTGCTGTTTGCGCCGCCGATGGTGCTGTTGCAGGCGCAGTCTGGGCACCGAGAGCGGTCGCCTCTATCGCAGCCAAACCGAGAACCATCACGCCCGAAAACGAAAATAAACTCTTCAAAAACATCCTGCCTTCCGCCGACGCTCTTCGCGTACGGCATTGCTGTAGGTTGTAAAACTCAACAAATACATCTTAGCTGCGTAGCTTAGACTTCCACCTTCGCCGCGATCGGGAACCGTCTTCCCATACCAAACGACTTCGCCGTCACCTTCAGCACTGGCGCCGCCTGCTGCCGCTTGTACTCGCACCGCTCTACCAACTTCAGTACGCTCCGTACCAACTCCACATCAACACCCTGGTCCTTCGCAATCTGTTCAGCAGAACAGTACCGCTCTACATACGCCTCGAGGATCGGATCAAGGACTTCGTAGGGAGGCAGCGAATCGGTGTCCTTCTGGTCCGGTCGCAACTCCGCTGAGGGGGCCTTCTGAATCGTCGCCACAGGGATCACCTCGCGTTCGCGATTCGCGTAACGGCTTAGCTCATACACCCGCGTCTTCATCACATCGCCGATCACCGCCAGGGCGCCGACCATGTCTCCGTACAGCGTGCAATATCCAGTCGACATCTCGCTCTTATTTCCCGTCGTGAGCACCAGGGCATTGAACTTGTTCGACATCGTCATCAGCAGCCCGCCGCGAATGCGCGACTGCAGATTTTCCTCCGCCAATCCGAAGGGAAGTCCCTTGAACAGCGGCTCCAACACGCCTTGATACTTGTCGAAAACATCATGGATCGCGAGCACCTCGAATCGAATGCCTAGACTTGTCGCGAGGCTTTCCGCATCGTTGATCGAACCGCTCGACGAGTACTCGCTCGGCATCCCGACACCCATCACGTTCTCAGCCCCGAGCGCCTCCACCGCAATCGCCGCAACCAGCGCTGAATCGATCCCGCCGCTTAGCCCAATCAGCGCCTTCGAAAAGCCGCACTTCCGCACGTAATCGCGCGTGCCCAGCACCAGTGCATTCCAAAGCGCTGCGGTCTCTCCAGCGTTAGAGGCAATCTCATCCAAAGCGGCTTCCGCCCGATCCAACAAAGCGCCTGGACGGTCTAAATCACCGTCTGCCTCTCCTAAGAGGGCGTCAGTCGAATCCACCCTGCCGTCCGACTCGCTCCTACCGTCCGAATCGCCCCTGCCGTCCGTCTTGCTTAAGGGCACGGCTTCAGCCGTGCCATAAACCGACTCCACGCCGTGCGGCTTCAGCCGCTGAGGTAAGCTCTGCCCTTCTCCCGCACCCTCAAGCGTTTCCGTTTCGAAGTAAACAATGTCTTCCGCGAACGAAGCCGCCTGCGCGATCACCTCGCCGCCTGCCCCAATCACAATCGATGAGCCATCGAAGATAAGGCTGTCGTTCCCGCCCACCTGATTCACCATGGCCACGATCGCATTGTGCCGCTTCGCCAACGCCGACAGCATATCTTGGCGCACCTGTCGCTTACCCTTCCAGAACGGCGATGCCGAGATGTTCAAAATGACGCGGGTCTTCTGTTTTCCTGAAGCGTCCTGAGCCTCAAACCCCGGAAGACTCCACTGTCGCATCAGTTCCTCAACCGGGTCGACCGGGTACAGCCGCCTCGGCCAGAAGGCTTTGTCGTTCCACGCATCCTCACAGATCGTGATTGCCAGCGTCTCACCGTTCAGGCTTGTTAGCGACTGCCCGCTCGCCGACTCAAAATACCGCTGCTCATCGAAGACATCGTAGAACGGCAGCAGCATCTTCTGCTGCGCAAACGCAACCTTGCCATTGCACAGCAGCGCTGCGACATTTCGCACACTCTTTCCCATCGCCGACACCAGCGGCATCACTGTCCCACAAAGGATCGCTGGCCGCCCCTCTAGCGCAGTCCAAAAGGCGATCTCCGTCAAGCTGGATTCAGCACGTCGAACGAAGCCCTGTTTTTCGAGCAGGTCTGCCGGCCAGTACCCACATACAGCCAGCTCAGGAAACATCACCAATTGCGCACCCTGGCTCGCCGCCCGGCCCGCAAACTCGATGATCTTTTTAGCATTGCCGGCAAAATCGCCGACGATTGGATTGATCTGTGCGAGCGCAATTCTCACACTTCTAAGTCTAAACCGTCCTAACTTCTAGGAGCCCGTCCCTGTAATGACCACACCCACGGTCCTTACCAGGATCTTCAGGTCCAACCCCAGGCTCCAATTCTCAACATAGGCCGTGTCCAGCGATATGTAGCTGTCGAAGCTCGGATCCTGTCGGGCTTCCACCTGCCACAATCCAGTCAGTCCCGGCAGAACATCGAGACGCTTCAGATGAGAAAGCTCATATTGCTCCACTTCAGAAGCGATCGGAGGACGTGGTCCAACTAGGCTCATGTCACCACGCACCACGTTGTACAACTGTGGCAGCTCGTCGAGCGAATACTTTCGCAACTTGATTCCGCACTTCGTAATCCGAGGGTCATTGACAATCTTGAACAGAATGCCCTTCCGCTCGTTCATATGCTCAAGGTCGGCTTTCAACTTGTCCGCGTTCGTCACCATGGTCCGGAATTTATAGCAGTCGAATGTTCTGCCCTTACGCCCAATTCGTTTTGCGCGATAGAACACCGGCCCGGCGCAATCCAGCTTTACCCAGATCGCAATCGCCAGCAGCAATGGGGAAAGTGCCATCAAGCCGAGGGTCGCCAGCGTGAGGTCAAGCGCCCGCTTCACCAGGTAGGCCCCGATCGGAAAGTCCTTCCGATGCAGCGGAATCGTAGGAAACTGGCCTACATACTCCACTGGCGCATTCCAGGCCAGACCATCGTAGAGGTCCGGCACCACCCGCACATCGATGCCCGCGCCGCGCGCCTCCTGGACCAGGCCAAGTACCAGCTTCTTATCAGCAGGAACTGAGAGGAAGATTTCATCGACAAACAGCGTCCGCGCAAGCGTCAGGCAGTTCCTGAAATCACCGATGATGTCCGCATCCCCCGACTCACTCTCTTCCTCGGTAATCGCGACAAATCCCTTAAATCGAAAGCCAAGATGGTCGAGTGACATCAGATGATTGCGCAGCGCATGTGCCACCCGCCCGGCACCGACGATCAACACGTTCCGCGTCTCAATCCCCTCGCGGAACCGCTTGTACATCATGTGGCGACGAATCATGCGCCTCACCGCCAGCAGCACGAACGTGAGCACCAGGGTCAGCGCGATCTGCAGCCGTGAAATATAGGCACCGCTTGAAAGATAAAGCGTTCCGCACAATGTCAGCCCGGCAACAATGGTCGCATGGATTGTCATTCGCAACTCATGCAAGCCACTCATCTGCTGGATCGGGCGATACAGACCATAGGTCCGCAAGAAGAAGACCAGGCACACCCCAAACCACAGGATGTACGTCATGAAGACACTCGCGGATGAATGGGCGTTGTGGGGGTATGTGTCCCAGGCGTTTGTCTGCAGCGGCGCAAGCTCACGCAGTCGAATTGCGAACACCCCAGCCATAAGGGCGGTGATCAGATCCAGCGCAGCAGAAACCAGTCCTGTTACCGATGGGCGGTTGAACAACCCGTAGTTTGACGCCGTCCCTGAGGATGACTTCGTACCGTCCGAAACACCAGCAGGACGAAGATAATCTGGAGCTGCCACAATCGCCTCCTTACACTTGACCAAGATCAGAGAGCCTCGAATCAGGACCGCTCTGATAAGCATGGAGGAACGCTCCGTGCCATCGTTTGACAAGCAAAACCGTACAAGAAATTACCGAGGTGCGTCCGGGCCACATTCTGACTTCAATCGATCTCGAACCCTTGCAGTTCTTTACGTCATAGATCGGTGGTACCGGATGGACTCTTAGGGGGAGGTTAGAGGATGTATGGATGGCAAGCCGCCTAAATTCAACCATATCTCCCTACAAAAACGGTGTCAATCACAAGTCCTCCCCTGCGACAAACCAAATGGGTTACTCCTTGTTACCACTCGAGTCATGCGGGAAGCACAAGCGCATCAAGTGACAGAAACTCCTGGATGATGGGGTCTTTGCTCGCCTCCATCTCCTCCATCGTGCCAAAAAAACGTGCCAGTCCCTGATCGAGAAAGACCACACGGTCGGCCAGTTTCTTGGCAAAACGCATGTCATGTGTCACGACGATGCTGGTCAGATGCAGCTGGTGCTTCAATCGTTTAATCAGATCACCGAGCAGATGCGCCATGAGCGGGTCAACCATAGTTGTAGGCTCGTCGTAGAGCACTGCCTCCGGCTGAGATGCTAGCGCCCGCGCTATCGCGACCGAACGTTTCATGCCGGTAGATAAATCGGACGGCAACAGACCGTCCATTCCCGCCACACCGACCATCTCTAACAATCCCTTTGCAACCTGCAGAATCTGGTCCTCGGCAAGCTCACGCCTCTCGCGTAGAGGAAACGCGACGTTCTCGCCCACCGTGATCGAGTCAAATAGCGCACCGTTCTGAAAGACCATCGTTACCTTCCGCCGTATTCCCTGCAGCTGCGACTCGTTGAACCCCGCAATGTCTTCGCCTGCAACTCGTACAACACCCTGGTCTGGCTTCAGAAAGCCCATCAACATCTGCAGCGACACCGACTTGCCTACGCCGCTACGTCCCAGGATGCAAAGCGTTTCACCAGAGTTCACAAAAAAACTTACGTCCTTCAACACCACAAAATCGCCAAACGACTTCGAAACGTTCTCGAAAGAGATATAACTCCCGGGCTTATCCTTCTCATCCGGAACAGCTTCGGCTGCAGCTTCATTCTGCTGCGCGGCCTGCTCCATAAACTCTTCAACCACGGGAGCGACATCTTCTGAAATCTGAGGAACGTCCAGCTTCTCTGCGGCTTCATCACTTTGCGCATTCCGCACTTCGCCCGCAGCGCTGTTTTGATCAAATTCTGGCATCGGTCACTGTCCTTGCCTCTATGCTAACCGAGCCCTGATCACCTCGTTGGTTGTCCCTCGGCCGTCGCGTCCTTGTACTTCTTTGTGAATCAAAAATCAAATCACTGGAAATCGACTGCCTGTTACTTCAACCCACCGCCTCGATGAATGTTTCCGCCTCAGCGAAATCTTCTTTGGTATTAAGATTTGCAAACCTAAGGTGCCTGAATCGTTCCTGCTCCCCTGTCGCCGTCCAGCCCTCATCGGCAAAGCCGCACGTCCCAGGTCCAGCCTCAGTTGTGTGTAAACAAGACGCTAGCTGGTTGTTACCCAACAGCGCCATGGATTCCCCAGCAGCCTGCAACACGCGGGTAACTTTGAACTGCCCGGCAGTGAGTGCCTCGACCATGTACGGGTATACCGACCGATGAACCAGGCACAGCAATGGAAGCGGCCTTTCATCTACAACGACATGGCAGATGCGTGCCCCTGCCGCAGCCGCCATACCCCACTCCAGCAGAAGCCAATCAATTAATACTGGAGACACGAATGGCATGTCCACAGGCATGAAGAACGCCCACTCAGCATCTTCACTGCCTTCCAGATCCCTCAGTGCCGCTTCCATTCCACCGAGCGGCCCGCAGCCAGGGTAGCGATCCACAATCATGCGGTCCGCCCCTTCGAGTTCAACGCGCTCCCCTACTACGGTTACGATTAGTCGCCCGGCCAGGCATTGCAAACCCGGTACACGGCGCAGCGTGTCTACGGCTCGCCGCAACATCGTACGTCCTGCAAGCAACATACTGGCTTTATCTTGCCCCATGCGCGAACTTCGCCCACCCGCCAGGATGTATGCTCTCGTCCGCATCCTGCTATGCAGCTCCCACTTTCGCGAGAAACCGGATGATTGACTCAATGCCGCGATGGAAGTTCGCCAGGTGAAATTTCTCGTTCGGCGCGTGGAGGTTGTCGTCCGGCAAGCCAAATCCCATCATTACGGTTGGCGTCTTCAACTCCCGGACAAAATCGCCGACGATCGGAATCGACCCGCCACCGCGCACAAACACTGTCTCTTTGCCGAAGACCTCACGCATCGATTCTGTCGCCGCCCGCACGTATTCATTGTCGGTGCTCACCACGATCGGATCACCCGAATGAATCAGCCGCACCTCCAGCTGAATACCCTTTGGGCAGATCGACTCCACGAAGCTTTTGTATTGCGCAAAGCTCTCCGCCGGGGTCATATCTGGAACCAGCCGTAGACTGACCTTCGCCACAGCCTTCGCCGGGATCACTGTCTTTGCACCCGAGCCCACAAATCCTCCCGGCATGCCGTGTACATCGAGCGTCGGCCTCGCCCACGTCCGCTCCAACGCTGAAAATCCTGGCTCTCCCGTCAGCGCGCTCGAACCGATCTCCGCCTCGCGATACTCCTCCTCGTCGAATGGCAATGCCTTCCATGCCTGCAACTCCGCAACTGTAGGTGCGGCGACCTTGTCATAGAATCCCGGGATCAGGATCTTGCCATCCTCATCCTTCAATTTCGCAATCACCTGCGCCAGTGCCACAAACGGATTCGGAGCCGCTCCGCCATACATCCCGGAATGTAAATCTGTTCTCGCCCCACGCGCTTCGATCTCCGTGTAGATCATGCCTCGCAGCCCCACACACAACGTTGGCAGATCCGGAGCAAACATCTCTGTGTCCGACACCAGCGCCACATCGGCTTTCAGCCGCGCACCATGCTCTCGTACGAATTTCGCGATGCCTTCACCGCCGACCTCTTCTTCACCTTCAAGGATCACCCGCAAGTTGACCGGCAGCACTCCATGACCAGCTACCATCAACGCCTCGATCGCCTTCACATGCATCCACATCTGTCCCTTGTCGTCGACCGCTCCCCGCGCATAGATGTTCCCGTCACGCTCCGTCGGCTCAAACGGCGGCGATTTCCATTCGTCGAGCGGCTCCGCAGGCTGCACATCGTAATGGCCATAGCAAAGTACCGTTGGCTTGCCGGTTGCTTGCAGGTATTCCGCATACACCAGCGCATGCCCACCCGGCCGATCCACCGTTGCTGTTTCGATCAATTCGACGTGCTCCATGCCAATGCGCGTCAACTCATCTGCGCAAAACTGCGCCGCCCTTCGCACATCGTCGCGATGCTCCGGCGCGGTTGACACGGAAGGGATCCGCAGCAACTCCTTCAACTCCTCAACGAACTGCTTACCATTGGTCTTTGCAAACTCTACCGCTGCCGCTGTCGTCTCCGTTACCGTCACACTCATCGTCACCACTCCTGATCTTTCCATCGTAGGGCTTCCTCTACCCACAAATCCGGGTGCCCCCTCTTCGCGCAGCCTTGTCGCGCTAAGGTGGGCGTTCGTGCACCAGCGCGAACCGCATTCACTCACCAGCCACAACCTCAACCATTAGAACTTCTTATGCATCTCGCCTTCCACAACGCAAAGCGCGAGACTTGAGTATATGAAAGATCAGCTGACCCCATCCCCGAACCCGACCGGCCAACAATGGAACACTGCGGCCTACGCCGCCAACGGCCGCTTCGTCGCCACCCTCGCCACCGGCGTCGTCGAACTGCTCGCCCCGCAATCCGGCGAGCACATCCTTGACCTTGGCTGCGGTGACGGCGCGCTCACCGAACAACTTGCCGCCACCGGCGCTATCGTCATCGGCGTAGATGCCTCATCAACAATGGTCGCTGCCGCTCGTGCCCGCGGCCTCCGGGTCGAACACCACAACGCCACCGCACTCCCATACGAAAATCAGTTCGACGCCGTCTTCTCGAACGCCGCCCTCCATTGGATCCGCGACGCAGAGTCCGTCCTGAAAAGCGTCCATCGCGCCCTTAAACCCAATGCCCGCTTCATCGCCGAGCTGGGCGGTCAGGGGAACATCGCCGCCATCCGCACCGCGCTCCAGGCCCTCCTCGCGCCGTATGGCATCGACGCCGAGGAAACCGCCGCATCCTTCTTCCCGTCGCCGGCCCAGTACAAGCGCCTGCTCGAGCAAGCCGGCTTCGCTGTGCAATCCATCGACCTCATACCCCGACCCACACCGCTCCCGCAAACCAGGCAATCGAACGGCATGGAGACCTGGCTCAACACCTTCCGCAATGGAGTTCTCGACCTTCTCCCCGCTGAAGATCGCTCCAAAGCTCTCGCAGCCACCATTGCTCTTCTTCATCCCATCCTCTGCGATACCGAAGGCAATTGGACCGCCGACTACGTCCGTCTGCGCTTTCACGCCACCCGCGCGTGACTCCCTGAACTCCGCAGAATAAATAGCTGTTGACTGGAAGCTAGTCGCTCGAACGGGAGTTCGCCTCTCCCACGCCGCCCCAATCATTAGCAGATCATCTCGTCAGCATCCTGATACCATTCAAGTTCAGCCACAAGTATCTGGACCTGTTTTGAATCGCCCGTGCGACCAGGCCAATCTATATCTTGAAACCACGTTCCTTACATCCAAACTTGCCATTTCAGGAACTCATGACACGATTAACATTTCGACCAGTCAAGTCCGCATCCTTGTTTCTCACCGCCCTCTGCCTCTCCGCGATTGCGTACGGCCAGCAATCCGCCCCTGAAGTAGATGCCGCCCGGCCTGCTGCCCGGCCCCCTGTTCAAGAGACGCTGCTCGCCTCCGCTCAGCCCATCGCTCTACCTGATGCACCGTCCTACAGTTCAAGTCTCGCAAGTGGCGAAGACGCGCAATCCGATCCGCAGAAGCCAGCCCCGCTCGCCAGCGAAGGCGATGACGGCACCCAGACCAAGCGCATCCTCGGCATCATTCCCAACTTCCGTTCAGTGAGCGCAAACCAGCACCTTCCGCCGCAGTCCGTAAAAGAGAAGTTCGTCACCGCCTCGCAGGATTCCTTCGACTACTCCTCCGTAGTTGTTCCCGCACTTTTGGCGGGCTACAACCAGGCCACCAACCAGACGCCCGAGTTTCACCAGGGAGCTGCCGGATACGGTCGCTACTTCTGGCACTCGTTTCTCGACCAGACCAGCGAAAACTATTTTGTCGAATTCATTGTTCCTGCTATCGCCCACGAAGACACCCGTTACTACACGCTCGGCCATGGCGGCTTCAAGAAACGTGCGTACTACGCCGTTCGGCATGTGGTTGTGACCCGTAGTGACGCCGGTCACGATACCTTCAACTCCGGCGAAGTTGTAGGCGCGGCGCTGCAAGCGGCGCTGTCGAACGCCTATTATCCTTCCGCTGAGCGCAGCTTCGGAAACACCGCCCAGCAGTGGGGTACAAGCGTTGGTATTGACGCCTTTACCTTTACCTTCCGCGAGTTCTGGCCCGACATCAACCACGCCCTGTTTCATGGTGCAAAGCCCAGCGGCAACTAACCTGCGCTAACCGGAACGATTACTCCTGCTACCCTGAGCCGCGCAAACCGTGCACGTTGTCCGCGTCCAATCCACCAGGCGCGTGCCAGTCCAGCGTCCACCAGGCAGCGTTCAACAAGGAGCATTTGTGCCTACGGCCGCACCCACACCCGTCGCTTCGCTCACGGCAACTCCGCGACGTCGTATCAGGATGCCCCGTGGTTTCCCAAAGCTCGAGCGAAAGCCGGAGCTTGACGCACTCCGCGGCCTCTTCCTCGTGTGGATGACGCTGACACATCTTCCCACCCACGCCAGCGATCTCGTCAATCAGCCATTCGGCTTCGTCTCGTCCGCAGAGGGCTTCGTCTTCCTCTCCGCCCTGCTTGTCGCCCGCCTCTACATTCGCAAGGCAGCCGAAGACGAACTTGCCCTCCGCACCAAGCTTTGGAAACGCGCGCTTCGCATCTACGGCTACCACGTCGCTCTTCTCATCTTCGCCTTTACGGTCGCAGCATGGGTGGGTGTCCACTCGCATAAGGTTGCGCTCACCAACCTGCTCAACTTCTACCTTGCGCATCCGTTCACAGCCGTCCTTGGCTCGCTGCTGCTGATCTACTGCCCGCCCCTGCTCGACATCCTGCCGATGTACATCATTTTCCTGCTGCTCACGCCGTACGTTCTCGCCTTTGCCGCCCGCCGCGGGTGGAGTCTCCTGCTCTCCGCCAGCGGCATCATCTGGGTCCTTGCCCAACTCGGCATACGCACCTGGATCCACGACCTCGTGGTTCGCGTGACTCATCTGCAGATACCCCTCCAGGAGACCGGCGCCTTCAACCTCTTCGCCTGGCAGGCCATCTGGTTTCTCGGCATGTGGCTTGGTGCAAAGTCTGCCCAGGAGGGTCTTCCTTTCCGCAAACTTCCCAGGTACGCCTACCCTGTCGCTGCGGTTGTATGCCTGTTCTTCCTGGGCCTGCGTCACGATTGGCTGGTTTGGCTCGACCCTGGACTCACCCAAAGCTCCCTTAGCCTGCAGCTCGACAAGTGGCAGATCGGCCCGCTTCGTGCCGTCAACCTCATCGCATTCTCGATCGTTCTTTACGGCCTGCGTAAACCGGTAAAACGCTTCGTCCTCATCGAGCCCTTCCTCACCCTTGGCAAGGCTTCACTCGAAGTGTTCTGCGCCCACATCGTCTTTGTGTTTATCGCGCTCACCCTGCTCTACGGCGAGTTCACGCAACTCAACGGTGGCTATGCGGTCTTTGTCCTCGCCTTCACCTTCGCCGGCCTGATCCTCGTCGCCCTCCACGAAATTCGCGTCAAGCGAGCTGAAAAGGCCACCAGTTTAGCTGGGTCTTCACCGGCTTAGAGCCTGCCCATTCTCATCTTCAGCGGCTTAGAATCCGCATCCTTACCCTCTACAACTTAGATTTCACCTGCATGTACCCCTAATGCTCCACCTGCACTTCCTCCTCCTCCACCACTGGCGCCACGATCGACAACACCTCACCCCTTACTGGAAACACGAACGACAGTGGAGCCTCCCACACTTCGCGCATTAAAAACTTGAGGATCTGCCGCTGCTCCTCCCACGGCACCTCGTACGCCCTTAGCGCCACCAGCGATGCGATCGAGAAGCTCACCCCTAGATTCAGCACAAACGTGATCGCGATTCCAGCCACCGCAAACCACAACCAGCCGTGCCCAAAAGAGCTCGTCCCGTACCGCGCGGCCGCCAGCGCTAGCGTCCCTGTACTCAACGTGACGTGCCGCACATCAAGGGACACCCCGAAAAATTTTGCAATCACCGGTGACATTCCCAGCAGGTATCCCAGCACGATACTCGTACTCCAACTGGCAACGTTGTTCTCAATCCAGTCCGCCGCCCGCTTCATCCTGCGCGCACCCACCCGCAGCCCAAGAGGATGTTGTGCCACCGCCTCCGGCACCCGGTGGTATACCGCAAAATTTTCGAACCATCCGCCGATCACCGCCGCCAGCCATAGCAGCACTCCCGTAAACGCCGCGAAGATAGCCGTGCCGGAAGTAAACGGATGCAGCGTTGTCACCACGTGATGCGCGCTCTCCTCGGCCAGGTATGGGTCCGTAAAGATCCGCACCCAAAGCTTTTCAAACGCCACCGCTCCCAGGCAGACGGCAATTACGTTTGAGAACGCCGCCGCCAGCTGTGTCCGCGAGATGTCCGCCGCAAACTCTGAAATCTTGCTCCACCGCGTGACGCCGCGGCTCTCGCGAATGATGCCTGCGAGCGTCGCCGCCGTCATGGACGGCTGTTTGGTCGCCAGTGCCAGCCCGAAGATCTGCAGCAGCACGAAGCTCACCGCGTAATCTGTTCCAACCAGGAATCCTTCCACCGCCAGCGGGAAATGACCCTCAATCAGCCGCATCTTGATAGCCGCCGTAAACACCGTCAGCAACCCGCCGCCAGCCGCCGCCCGCCACATCCCCCAGTACGCTTTTTCAGAGTGCGCAATGTAGTGCTCGCCGCCCTGTCCGGTTCGCTCAACCGTCTTGCGCGCCAGCAGGTTGACGCTCTGCCCCAGCAGCACGCGGAGCCGCATATCTTCAAGCCGCCCCCGTACCAGCGTATGCACCAGCTCCCGCACAGCCGAATGGCTCGCCGCCCGTAAAGCTAACTCTTCACCCGCATACACTGTCGCCAGCATCTCCATTCGCTGCAGGCTCGCCTCAATACTGCGCAGGTCGTACACCAGTGCCGCACTCACCCCAGCATCTTCCATGTGCAGGTGAATCTGAACCAGCTCGTCAACGCAGCGTCGGACCGCCTGCTGCCAGCTTGCCAACTCTGCATGTCGAGCCGCCGCGTCCCCCGCCCGGACCAGAGCTTCAGTCGCAAAGATCAGCCGGTAGAATGGCGAGTCCTCCACATGCTTCACAGAGCCCCGCTGCCGCACCGCCGCCGTCGCTCCACGTCCAGCGACCCGCGTCGAGAGCAGGCACATCGCTTGCCGAACATCTTCTTCCACCCTTGCTGTGGCCGCCTCGTTTGTTGGCCACAAGATGCGCATCAGCCGCTCAAACACAAAGCGCTGCTGCCCGATGAATCGCTCTACCGATGTGCGTGACGGGAACACCTCGGCAAACAGCCGCCCTGTGTCCGTGACCTCGCGCGCCGAAGGCAGCAGCCGCTGAAACACCCTGCCCATCAGCTCCGCCGGCAGTGCATGATGACCCGGCAGCCCCGCCTCGGCAAAGAGCGTCACTGAATCTAATCCGGCCACCATTGCATTCCACGCCGTCGCGAAACACGCTCGCAGTGCTGCATCCTGCTCCAGCATTCGGATCCATCGCAGCAGGCGCACCACAACCGCGCGGTCACGCGAGCTCCCCCAGATCGAGCCAAACAGCGCCGCCGCTCGCCGCATCCGTGTCGAAGCTGTATCCGCTTCGCAAAAACCCTGAGTCATTTCATACAGCTCGTCGTGCGCTCGCACAAAGGTGGGCCGCGCCTTGATGCGCCGGCTGCGCAGCATCTTCCGAACTGTTCGTATCAGGCTCACCCCTTTACCATAGCCCACACGTTACTCTGAGAACACACGGGAACGCGATGCAGTGCGCATCACACTCGATCGAGGCATTCATGACTAACGCCGCATCTGCACAGCACTACGACGCAATCATCATCGGTTCAGGCCAGGCTGGAAATCCACTCGCCACAGCCTTTGCTGCCGCAGACAAACACGTCGCTCTCGTCGAGCGTGCCGCTGTTGGAGGCACCTGCGTCAACTATGGCTGCACTCCGACCAAGACCATGGTCGCCAGCGCCGAAGTCGCTCACTTCGCCCGCCGTGCCTCCCAGTACGGCATTCGTGTCGGCAGCGTCGAAGTCGACATGGCTGTCATCCGCGACCGCAAACGCCACATGGTCGACCAGTGGCGCACCGGCAGCGAAAAACGCATCGCCTCCGCAAAGAACATCGACCTCCTTCGTGGCGAGGCCAGCTTCACCGCTTCAAGGCAGGTCAGCGTAGCAGGGAGCGACGGCACCGCCGCAATCCTTACCTCCGACATCATCGTCATCGACACTGGCCTCACCCCGGCCCCACCCGCCGTTCCTGGCCTCGCATCCGTCCCGTATCTCGACAACGCAAGCATTATGGAACTCGACGCTTTGCCTGAACACCTCATCGTCCTCGGCGGTGGCTATATCGGACTCGAGTTTGCCCAGATGTTTCGCCGCTTTGGCAGCCGTGTCACCATCATCCAGAACTCCGCCCAACTCCTGCCTGCAGAAGACGCAGACATCGCCGAGGCGATCGCAAAGATCCTTACTGAGGACGGCATTGACATCCTCCTCAACGCCCAAACCGCATCGGCCAAACCCTCCGCAGAAGGACTTGAACTCTCGATCGACATCTCAGGTCAGGCCCGCATCATCTCAGGCTCCCATCTCCTTGTGGCCGCCGGCCGCAAGCCCAACACCGAGGCCCTACACCTTCAAGCCGCCGGCATTGCTACAGATCGCCACGGCTTCATCGTCGTAGACGACAGGCTTCAGACCAACGTCACCGGCATCTATGCCGTAGGCGATGTGAATGGCGGCCCCGCCTTCACCCACGTCGCCTACGATGACTTTCGAATCCTGAAAGCAAATCTACTCGAAGGTGGCTCCTGCTCCACCAAAAACCGCCTGCTCCCCTACTGCGTCTTCATCGATCCTCAACTTGGCCGCATCGGTATTGGCGAACGTCAAGCCGCAGAACAAGGCCGCGAAGTCCGCATCGCTCGCTTGCCAATGACCTCCGTAGCCCGGGCGCTCGAGACCAGCCAGTCCCGCGGCTTCATCAAGGCGCTCGTTGACCCTGCAACTGGCTTCATCCTGGGTGCCGCAGTCCTCGGAGCCGATGGCGGCGAGATCATGTCCATGATCCAGATCGCCATGATGGGCGGCCTGAAGTACACCGCCCTGCAATCCGCCGTCCTCGCCCACCCCACCTACGCCGAATGCCTGAACAATCTCTTCTCCAAATTTGAAGATGGCCAGCCATAGCAGTCACTATACGTCCCCCGCGTAAACTAAACCAATGATCGACGAAGCCACCTTCCGCCGCGTATCCGACCGCGCCCTTGAATCCCTCAAGCAATCCCTCATCGATGCAGAAGAAGACGGCGGCTTTGAGGCTGAAGACAACAACGGCGTCCTGAACGTCCTCTTCGAAAATGGTGCCGCCAAGTTCGTCTTCACCCCGAACACGCCCGTCCGCCAGATCTGGATCTCCGCACAGTCCACCAGCTTTAAGCTCGACTGGCTAGAGACCGCCTCAGCCTTCATCCTCCCGAAGACCGGCGAGGCGCTCAAGCCGCTTACACAACGTCTCCTCCGCGAACAGATCGGCGACGAAAGCATCACGCTCAAATGATCATGCGCCAGCTACCCGGCCGGTCTTCATTCTGAGCGCAGGATGAATCCTCGCATCGGTTGCCACCATTCAGTTCCAAGTGCCTCATGCGTCTCGCCCCTGTCGTATGCGATGGATAAGAGGTACGACGCCAATCCTGCACACGCCAACGTATACTCCGACCACAGATGGCTCGCACTAGTCCAATCCGCGTCCTCGTCGCTAAACCCGGCCTCGACGGCCATGACCGCGGCGCAAAAATCATTGCCCGAGCCCTCCGTGACGCCGGCATGGAAGTCATCTACACCGGCCTTCGCCAAACACCCGAGATGATTGTCTCCGCCGCCATCCAGGAAGACGTCGACTGCATCGGTCTCTCCATTCTTTCGGGAGCCCACACCGTCATCGTTCCCCGCATTACCCAGTTACTGCGGGAGCAGCATGCAGAAGACATCCTTGTCGTCCTTGGCGGCATGATTCCTGATCAGGATGCCGAAGCGATGAGAGCAAGCGGAGTGGCTGCCATCTTCGGCCCGGGCACACCCCTGGACACTACCGTTGACTTCATCCGCAACAACATCAAGCCCCGCACGATCGCCCTGTAACCCACACGTGAACCTCATGCACCCCGTGCATTGCGTTTCTCTTTTTCAGCATGGGCGGGAACAACAGTCTCATACCGCTTATGTACTTAGAACGTGACCGACAGACCAGCCTCAAGCGTCCTCGGACTCTGCGCCAGGAACAGCGTGTTCCCATCCGACGACAAAAATGGCCGATACCCCTGTGCCAGCAGGTTCGTCACGTTTACAACTCCTTCAAGCCCGGGAGGGAGCATTCTTCCTAAATGAACTGGCTGCCGCACTGCAAAGCTCAGGTAAGCCTGGTCGCTGAAGGCCCGATACGAATCGACTGCAGTCACAAGGCCGACTGGCTGCCAGTGGTACGCCGCTCGCAAACGCGTTCCGCTGCGCGCCACACGACCCTTCAAGGCGAACGTCGCCGACTGACCCGCAACCTTCTGTAGCCCACCAGCCGCATCGGACAGCGACATCCCATCTGCCACACCACGTCCCGAAAGTGCCGAGCCTGAGCTGTACTCCACCGCCGCCCAGAGTCCCTGGCCCAACGGCTCGCTCAGCATCAGATTCACACCCCTCGTACTGTATGCCGGACCGATAAATCGGAAGCTCCCCGTCGATGGATCTTCCAGCACACCACCCACACCCGCCGAGACGTTACCTTCCAACAAGCCGCCGCCACCGATCGCCGGATGATCCAGCGAATCGTGGTACAGCGCGACCTGCGCTATACCTGGCCCGACCTTACGAGAAACCGTGATCTCCTGGTGCCGTCCATGCTCGACATCCACTGCTTTGCCGTCCGTCACTGCAACCGGAACATCGCGCTCAATGGCGTCGAGGTCCGCAAAACTCTGCAGGTCTCGCGCAGTCGCCATTCGGTAACCCACCGTCCACGCCCCTGTCGCCTGCACCGCGACCCGAATAAATGGCGCTGCTCCAGCAACAGTCCTGATCGTGCGAACGGCATAAACTTCGCTGCCAGCCTCGACCTTTATGGTGTCGCCAAACGCCATCTGCTCCGCGCTTGCCATCTGCATCGAAGCCACGCCCAGACCCACATCCTCGCCGCCGCCGGAGCTGATCAGCTCCGGATGATTCTGATAATCCAAAATCGTCCGCGTCGATCCCGCAAACCCAAGCTGCCGTCCAAAGCCTGCGTCAATCTCCGTCGATGGCCCCACTCCGATGGGTGCCGTTGGCAAACCGACATCCATCCGAAGCAGCAAGTCTGACCCGTCCATCATCTCGCGGTTCTGCGAAAGAATGTTGTGCGTCCCGCCGTGTCCGAACTCGCCATCGCCGCTGCTGAATTCAGCCTTCGTCCTGATCTCCTCATGCCGACCCTCGGCCGCGCTTGAAGACATCATTACCGGCGTTCCATCATCAAGGACCCGCAGCATCGGCCGGTTCGCCGACGAGCGCAGCGTCCACTTCCAGTCATCGCCCGGCTCATCGGATTTGCGTCGCTCCGCCGGCAGCCATGCTGACGCATCGAACAACGTCGCTAGCGTCAGGTTCACCACCGCCCACTTGCCTGAGGTGAGCTGCAGATTGTCTTTTGTAGAAGAGATGAAGAGTGCTGCCGAAGCCTGCACTGCATACTTGCCAGGAAGTAGCCCAACAATCGAGTACCGCCCGTGCATGTCCGTAAATGCCGTCTTCGGAGCATCGAGACCGGCAGTCATCACCTGGACCAGTGCACCAGCCTGCACTATGCCTTGTACATCGCGCACGACGCCGGTTACCGCCGCATTGGACGTTGCCGCCGACGCCGTCCCCGAAGCGCAAATCGCTACCGCCACCATCACTGGAAACAGGAACGTCGCGCCGAATTGCCCTGCCCTAAGCTGCACAGCGTTTCCTCTGTGCGTCGATGGCCAACTCCAGAATGCGCAGCCCAAACTACTCCCGGCCTGCCTGCTACTACCTGTTCAACCAGCTATCGCAACCGCGTAGCTGTGTCGCACGTACCTTCTAGTCGACCGTGAATGGCGCCGACTCTGAAATCTGCTTCTTCGATACGCCATCATTGATCTTGATGGTCACTTTATACTTGCCTGGCTGCAAACTCGCAAGCGGCATGCTCTTCTCAAGCGTCACCTGGTCTGCGTTCGGGCTCAGTTTTGTCGAAGACTCCTGCGTCTGCAACACTGCCTTGTTCGTCGCCATGTCCATCACTTCATAATCGATCGTGGCGTCGTTTTTCTTACTCTTTTCGTCGATTCCCAAATTATAAACCTGCATCCAGAAATTGAGGTTCTGTCCGCGGTGGAAGATCACGGGCACTGCAGCGCCCGTCGGGACCCGCGGCCTGATGCGGGTGTTGCCGATCACAAAATTTCCCGCGCCAATATCCTTGCTCGGCACCCGCTCCATCTGGTCTGCAAGGATCAACGAAGACGTTGCAAGCTGCTCATCGTCATACTTCGGCACGTTGATGCTGCGCGACCAGGTGCCTACGTGGTCAGGATTGTTGACGTCCTTGATCACAATGTCCACGCGGTAGAGTCCCGGACGCAGCGGAAGCGACTTCCAGTAAACCGACGCGTTGTTTTTCGAACGCTGCAGCAACTCGCTCGGTGTCTGCACACTTACCGTGTCCTCGAACGTCTGGATCGGCTTGTGATTCAGATTCGTCACGCGTCCCAGGATGTTTACCGTCCCCATCGCAACGCCGTCCTTGTTCGAGAACGTGATATCGCTGTTCTTCAGCGACAGCGTCAACGGCACCAGGATCGTGTCGTTCGTCACCTTTACATAGTCCGTCCGCACATCGAACAGAAATGGAGGCCCGGTCAAAATCTTCGAGCTTGTGAGGAACTGCTCCATGTCCTTGAACTTGATCGGTGGTGGTGCAAACAGCTTCGAGAACGTGTCCAGCCGGTCGAACTGCTTGCTCTGGTTCATGGCCGACATCGGCCCCTTCCCAAGCTGTTCCAAACCGCCGCCGCTAAACCGGTCAGCCTTCTTCGATTGACCCTGCTCTTCCGACTGCGTCAGACCCGCACCCGGAACCGTCTTCAACGCGTCTTTTTCCGAACGGTCGATCGTCGCGTGATAATCGCCGCACATGCAGGTGTCCACAAACTCGATGTCGATGTTATCGCCAATACCCTCCAAGTACCGGTAATGCCATGTCTCGAACGGGAAGGTCGCAGTCTCGCCGCCGCCCTCTTCCTGTGGCCGCTCATAGTTGCCGCCACTCGGATGAGCATCAATGCTGTCCGGCTTGCCATAGGCAATGTAGATATGTCCGCGGTCCGTCTTCCAGCCCGGCTTGCCCGCCGCAAAATGCTCATCGGCATAGGCGATACGCGCATAGTGCTCTTCACGGAATTCGTTGTCGGGCGAATCAGGATTCGGGTTGCGTCGCAGCCAGAACTGCTCAATAAACTGGTCCCGTTCCTCGTCATTGCTCAGGCTTTTAAATGCCTGCAGCTCCGTATCCGTGATGATCCAATGCACGTCCTCATCGATCCACTTCTTGTAAACGCCGTGCAGTTCGCCCTTGATCTCTTTCTGCTGCTTAAAGCGTTCTTTGTCCGTCAACCGGCGCTTCAGGGGATCGGGCTTCTCTTCAGTCGGCGGAACCTTGGTCACACCATCCGGCGCAGGTTGCGTTGTTTGCCCATGCACCGCACGGCCAGCAAACGCAGCCAGGGACAGCATGATGAGAGTGGACGGAACAAGGACGGACAGAGGCCGACGGGAAGACTTCATGAAAGGGGTGCTCCTGAATCTCTGCTGCAACAATCTTGACTGCGGGAGATCGCCTTATTGTAGCGCTTCTGCTCCCGCCAGAACCAGGCACGGCCAGCGCACAAAGTGAACCACCTGCCTGCTCCTGATATCATTTTGACTAATCCAAGAGATCAAAGTAAGCCGTTCGTTTGCCGAAACGATCTCCGTCGCGAGCTTTGCCCCAAACTCTTCGTCGCTTTCACCCTGAAACGATTTGCTCAACCCACAATGATTCACGGAACTCCGCACTAACCCGATCCGTATCAGGTAGAACAGACAGTCACTCCAAACTTACCGCGATTACCCGCACGTCACCCTTCGGGGATCGAGAGAGCAAGAATGAGCGTCAAAAAAGTCATTATCCTGGTTGTCGTCCTGATTGTCGTGGCCGGCGTAGTCTTCGGCACCATTCGCCACAATGCTGCTAGTGTTACCGCTGTTTCAACCGCCAAGGTCACGCACGAAGATCTTCTCTCCGTCGTTAGTGGAACCGGCCAGATCAAACCTAAGACCTACGTCAACATCGGTGCCACCGCCTTTGGCCGCATCACGCACCTCTACGTCAAGGAAGGCGACCACGTTAAGAAGGGGACCACCCTGGCCACCCTCGAAAACGTTCAGCCTGAGTCCACCGTCTCTGCACAGCAGGCTACGATAGCCTCCTCGAGGACGGACGTGAACTCCTTTGTCGCCGCCGAGCAGACCGCCGACGCAAACATTACGCAGGGCAAAGCCGACCTCGTTCAGAAGAAGGCAGACTACGATCGAGCCCTCGCTCTCTACAACGAGAAGCTGATCGCCCGGCAGGATTACGACTCCAAGAAAGCTGCGTACGACGTCTCCGTCGCTACGCTTGCGCAGCGCCAGGCTGCTCTTGCCCAGGCACAGGCCCAGACCGCCTCACAGCGCGCCAAGGTCAATCAGGCCATGGCCAGTCAGCGCTCCAATTACGACGCCCTCGATAAAACCATCAGCCGCGCACCCTTTGACGGCCTGGTCACCAACGTCCCCGTCCGTGAAGGCGAAACCATGGTCACCGGCATCCAGAACGCCGAGGGCTCCACCCTCATGACCCTGGCCGACATGTCTGTCGTCACCGCGGAAGTCAAGGTCGATGAAACCGACATCGTCAACATCAAGCTCGATCAGACAGTGGACGTCACGGTCGATGCCCTTCCCGGCCGCATCTTCAAGGGCCACGTCACCAACGTCGGCGATCAGGCCCTGCTTCGCACCACCGGCATCGCTACCAGCCAGAGCACCACTGGCACCGAAGAAGCAAAGGACTTCAAAGTTGTAGTCACCATCGACAACATCCCGCAGGATCAGGACGAGCTCCGTCCTGGTCTCTCCGCGACCGCCAAGATCACCACCGCCCACAAGCCCGACGCGCTCACGATCCCCATTCAGGCGCTCGTGCAGCGCGATCCTGCTGCCGAAAAGGTCTTCTACGATAACTCCGGCAAAGCTCCGACCGTCAGCACCTCGGGCTCATCCTCAAAGAACAAAACCGTCACCAGCCAGGGTGTCTACGTCATCTCGAAAAATGCCAAGGGCAAGCTAGTCGTCGACTTCAGACCCGTCACCACCGGCATCACCGGAAGCACGGACATCGAAGTTCTAAGCGGCCTTAAGGAAGGTGATGAGATCGTCACCGGCCGCTACAAGGTCCTGCGCAATCTCGCCAGCGGTACCAAGATCAAGGAAGACAACTCCGCCGAAGTCACCACTACGGATAGCTAGGTCTACGGGTAGCCAGATTTACTGGAAGGATCAGGATTCGGGAACCGATATCCTGAAATCCTCGTATTCACACTTGAGCGATGTCTCACCCTAACGCCGGAGAACCTGATGTCTACTGAAGTAGCCGAACCCCTCACTGAGTTTCGCCCTAACGCGAATGGCCCGGAAGCAGGTGACGTCATCGTCACCGACGCACTCTGGAAGACCTACGAAATGGGTGACCAGCAGGTAAACGCTCTCCGAGGCGTCAATCTCCGCATAAAGCACAATGAGTACGTCGCGATCATGGGCCCGTCCGGCTCCGGTAAATCCACCCTGATGAATCTCATCGGCTGCCTCGACTCACCCTCGAAGGGCAAGTACTGGCTTAACGGCCACGACGTCTCCCAGCTGAATGACGACGAACTTGCCCGGATTCGCAATAAGGAGATCGGCTTCGTTTTCCAGACCTTCAACCTGCTCGCCCGCGCCACCTCGCTCCATAACGTTGAACTGCCCCTCATCTACAACGGCACACCCGCCGCCGAACGCATCGCGCGCGCCAAGGCTGTGCTCGAATCGGTAAACCTCGGCACCCGCATGATGCACAAGCCCAACGAGCTCTCCGGTGGTCAGCGCCAGCGTGTCGCCATTGCCCGCGCTCTCGTCAACAAACCTTCGATCATCCTTGCCGACGAACCCACCGGAAACCTTGACTCCAAAACGGGCGTCGAGATCATGGCCCTCTTTGACGACCTCCACGCGAAAGGCAACACCATCGTTGTCGTGACCCACGAGCCCGACATCGCCGAATACGCACACCGCGTCGTCACCATCCGCGACGGTGCCGTCGCCTCCGACCACCCGTCCTCCCGCTTCGTCAACAAACAATAACTCCGCCCAAATCCCCGGGCACCCCACGCGCCGACACTTCAGCCCCCCTTCGCCACTACTCCGGGTGCCCCATGTTCGCGACAGTCTCACTGTCGCTAACGTGGTAATTTTCGCGGCAGCGAAAATCCCTTCCCACCCCTCCTGCTCCCACACCGCAACCCTGAGCAAAGGAAGCGCCACCAGACCTTCCATCCCTTAAATCAGCTGGAAACACTTGACAACTACGTCTTCCAGAAGCCCGCCCAACTCCGCATCTACGAGAACCGCACAAAAAGAAGTCTTGGCCCAACACCTCTCCTTTGAAGGCTTTGGACCTAAAAAAGGGAGTGGGTACGGGGCCCGGCAGTGGTCAAATCTGTACCACCGCAGGTTCATCCAAATAAAACAGGAATACCAGCACCAAAGTAAACTGACCTCTGGTGAAATAAATCCTATGATCTCCTGCCTCTCCCTTGCTCTGCTCTTCCAGGACGACCCAACCACCGCCGTCGCGCCTGCTGCCACCGGTGGAAGCGCACTGATGGAGATGGTCCACAACTCCGGTCCAGTCGCCTTTGCCGTCCTCATCGTCCTGCTTGCAGCCAGCATCTTCTCCTGGGCGGTGATGCTTACCAAGTGGTCGAGCTTCCGCAAGGCCCAGGCGCAGAGCAAGAGCTTCCTCCGCGCCTTCCGCAACTCTGGCCGCCTCAGCGAGATCGCAGCCATCTCCGACCAGTTCAAGCCAAGCCCACTTGTTCCCGTCTTCACCGAGATCAATGACGAGTACCTTCGCCAGTCAGGCGGACGCGGCATGCCCCGTAACCCGCTCGCTCTCGAGCGCGCCGCCCAGATCGCCTCCAGCGAAGCCCTCACCAGCATGGAGACACGCATGACGTGGCTCGCCACGATCGCCGCCGTCGCTCCGTTCATCGGCCTCCTCGGCACCGTCATGGGCATCATTGACGCTTTCCACGGCCTTGGAACGGCGGGTGCAGCCACGCTCCGCGCCGTAGCCCCCGGCATCTCTGAGGCCCTCATCACCACCGCCGCCGGCCTGGTCGTTGCAATTCCAGCTGTCGTCGGCTACAACCAGCTGACTGCCCGGCTGCGCGAGTTTGCCGCACGCATGGACGACTTCGGCCGCGAGTTCCTGAACCTCATCGAGAATGCCGCCATGATCACCAGCCAGCAGGCACCTGAAGAGCCCCGGCAGAGGACGCGCTAGCCATGGCCTTCACCTCCCGCAGCGGCGGTACAGCCCGCACCCAGACTGCCCTGGCCGAGATCAACATCACCCCGCTCGTCGACGTGGTCCTCGTGCTGCTGCTCATCTTCATGCTTACGGCACCCGTTCTCCAATCGGGTGTCGAGGTAGCCATTCCGAAGACCCGCTCCGTCAACCAGCTCACCGAAGAGCGCCAGGTCATCACCATCGATAAGGAGCAGAACGTCTTTCTCCAGGACAAGCCGATCGCAGTCGACGATCTTGCCAGGCGCCTCAAGACCGGAGCGAACAAGATTGTCTACGTCCGCGCCGACGAGCGTGTCCCGTTTGGCGCCTTCGCCTCCGTCATGGATGCGGTGAAGCAGGCCGGGGTCACCAACATCAGCATTGTCACCCAGCCCCTGAACCAGAAGTAGATCTGAGCCATGGCCACCCAGCAACTAACCCGCAGCCAGGCTCCTGCCGAGAACCTCGGCGGCAACTTCGCCGGTTCGCTGATCCTGCACGCCGCGGTCTTCGCCGCGGTCCTTGGGTACGGGTTTGTCTTCCACAGCAGCGGCCACTCCTGGGGTGACAGTTCCGCCCCGTCTTCCACCATCCAGGCGACGATGGTCAACTCCATCCCGCTGCCGCAGCGACAGCCCGTAAACGCCGACAACGTCCTTACGTCCGAGCAGCCAAGCCCGGCGCCGCCCACGGCCAGGGAAAAGGTCGAGCCAGTCCCTGACCCAAAGGCTCTCGCCGTTCCCGACAAGCCGACGAAGCCGGTGAAGGTAGCCAACAAGCCTGTAGAAGCCACACCGCACCCGCAGCCAGTCAAACCTCAGCCTTTGAAGGCCCAGACCGGCGAAGCCCCTGGGGTCCGCATCGCCATGTCCGCCACCCAGACCCGCGCCGGCACCATTAGCGTTGGCACCACGGACGCCGCCTTCGGTGCGCGCTATGCCTACTACGTCGCCCAGATAAAACAAAAAGTCGCATCGCAGTGGTACACCACCATGCTTGATCCTTCGGCCAGGGGCCACCGCGTATACATCATTTTCCAGGTGGGCCGTGACGGCAGCCCGTCCGAGATCAGGATCCAGCAGCCCAGTGGCGACAGCACACTCGATCAAACTGCCCTTCGCGCCGTTCAGCACATCGACACCTTTGGTCCGTTGCCCGATGGTTACAGCGGCAATTACATCAACGTCGTGTACTACTTCGATCCGCCGGCGAACCCATAAAGTCACGCATGGCAGCCCACCTTCGCCGCATCGCGTCTACCATAGAGACAGAATGCATAGCCTGACCAGCAAACTCCTACGCACCTCCCTTCCTGGCCTCTTCCTTCTAGCCACTCTTTCCGCGCCTCTCCGCGCAGGCGCCCAGGACAATGTCTTCACCGGGACCAACACGGGCGCTGATCGCATCCGGATTGCCGTTTCAGATTTCAAGACAGGCTCTGCCGATCCGAATACCACACCGCTGAAGCACACCTTCGACGCAACGCTTTACGCTGACCTGGCCAGCGCTGGCATCTTTGACCTCGTTTCGAAGAGCCTCATCCCGCAGACTACCCCCGGCACACCATCCGAGATCAGCATCCAGCAATGGTCTATTGCTCCGGCGTCCGCCGCGATGGTCGCGTTCGGCAATCTTTCCGTGCAGGGCGATCGACTCGTCACCAATGGCTTCCTCTTCGACGCAAATAATCAGCAGTATCCGCAGGTGCTCGCCAAGCAGTACAGCGACACTGCGAACGAAGACTCAGCTCGCCAGGAAGCCCACAAGTTCGCCGATGAGATCATCTTCCGTCTCGGTGGCGGTATAGCAGGGATCGCAGAGACGAAGATCTACTTCGTTCATGCTGCGGGTGGTAACAAGGAAGTTTGGGAGATGGACTACGATGGCGCAAATCAGCACGCCATTACTCATCTGGGTGCGATCTCGCTTTCGCCGCGCGTGTCGCCGGACAACTCCCGGCTAGCGTTTTCGTCACTCGGCCGCGACGGATTCCAAATTCGTGTGTATTCGCTTTTGTTGAACCGGATGGTCAACTTTTCTGCAGCCGGTGGCACAAACCTCTCACCCGCCTGGTCGCCAGACGGTCGCAATATTGCTTATTCTTCGTCGCGGTCTGGCGATCCCGAGATATGGATCACTGACATCAACGGCTCGCTGGCGCGGCGTGTCACCAGCTTCAAGGGTCCCGATGTCTCACCGGTCTTCAATCCCAAGACTGGTTCGCAGATAGCTTGGATCAGCGGCCGTACTGGCCTTCCGCAGCTTTACATCATGGATACGGACGGGTCCGGGGTACAGCGCATGACTGACGGCGGCTATGCCACCTCACCATCATGGTCGCCGAATGGTCAATTCCTCGCGTTTGCATGGAATCGCAAGTATGGTCCGGGTGCTCCTGGCGGACAGGACATCTACGTGATGGAGGTGGCCAGCAAGCGCTGGATCCAACTGACGCATGATGGCGGCCGCTGCGATTTTCCATCGTGGTCGCCCGATGGCCGCCACATCGTCTATGCAAATACGTCGGACGGCCGAGACGAACACATGAAGATCTGGACCATGCTGGCAGATGGCACTCAGAAGCATGCGCTTTCCGCTACAGGTGGAGACATGCCAAACTGGAGTTGGAAGTAGTATCTTTGTGGCCTGTATCTACCCAGTTTTCGCAGGATTTAGAGAATCAACCGATGGCGTGCCGTGCACATTGCACCTTACCTCACCAGACCGTTCCGGAGGAACTGATGAACTTGTACTCGACTAGATTTCACAAGCTCTCGATCATCGCAGCTGCGGTGGTCACCCTTTCGCTTGCAACTGGCTGCCATAAAAAGCAGGGTCCTGACCCGAACAGCATGGGTCCGGCTACGGCTCCCTCTTCCAACTCGGTAGCACCTACGGCCACGCTCACCGCCGATCCAGTCGCCATTGATCTGGGATCATCGGTTGTTTTGAACTGGCGTACGCAGAACGCAAACGTCGTGACAATCGACGGAATCGGCCAGGTGAACGCGAACGGCACGCAGACAGTCTCGCCTGCGAACTCGACTAACTTCCACTTGATCGCCAAAGGCGATGGCGGCACCGTAGAAGCCAACGTTCGCGTCACCGTAAACGTGCCCGTTGCACCTACTCCTCCGGTGGCCGATGCCTCTGCGAGCGGAGACATGGGCTCGGATGCAGCATTTCACCAGTATGTGCCAGATGTTTACTTCGACTACGACAGCTATGAACTCCGTCCCGATGCCACTGCAGGCGTTTCGAACGCAGCCACCTACCTGACATCGCATCCTGCGATCAAGGTTGTCATTGGTGGCTACTGCGACGACCGCGGTTCGGCAGAGTACAACGTCGCACTCGGCGAAAACCGTGCCAACTCCGCAAAGAGCGCGCTGGTAAGCGCCGGCATCCCGGCCAGCCGCATTCGGGTCGTCAGCTATGGCAAGGAGAAGCAGTTCTGCACCGAGGAGAGCGAATCCTGCTGGCAGGAGAATCGCCGCGCTCAGTTCTCCATCGACCGCTAACCACTACCCAACCGCTCCCGAGAGCACCCCGGATGCTCAGTACACCGCATCCGGGAGGAAGCCTGACTCCTCCATGAAGATGACTCTGCGTCTCGCTACAGCTGTTCTCGTACTTGTATTTTCTGCGTCTCCGGCTTTTGCAGTAAGCAAGGAGATGGTGCAGCTCCAGACGCAGGTCCAAGAGCTGCAGGATGCCATCGCACGCCTCCAGCAATCGAATGATGAGCGCATGGGCGTCATGAAGGACCTGGTCCAGCAGACCGCCGACTCGGTCAACAAGATGTCAGTTGTCGTCAGTACGCTCGAGAGGCAGATGGGTGCCACGCAGGAAGCGCAGAACGCGAAGCTCGATCAGGTTTCAGGTCAGATCCAGTCGCTGAACGATTCGCTGGATGAATTGAAGACTCGCCTCGCCAGTATCGATAAATCAATAGCAGGTATCCAGAACCAGCAGCAATCGATCAACGCAAACATGCAGAGCGCGGCGCCTGTGGGCAATACCTCGCCCCAGGCAGCTCCGCAAGCTGCGCCGTCAACCGCTGATAATCCTGCGCCCCTCGGCGACGCGCCGCCGGCACCCGTAACTCGTAATAAACCTTCTGCCGCAGTTCAATCCTCTGACAGCAGTGCAGGTACGGCACCCCCGGCAGCTGATCTTTACAAGACGGCTCTGGGTGATTACATGGGCGCCCGCTACGCGCTCGCGACGGCGGAGTTTGGCGATGTCCTCAAGTTTTACCCGGATGACACGCTCTCAGGCAACTCCCTCTACTACCTGGGTGAGATCGACTACCGCGCCGCAAAGTATGCTTCGGCATCGAAGAGCTACGATAAGCTCTTCGCGCAGTTCCCTGCCAGTCCGAAGGTGCCCGCCGCGCACCTTCATAAGGGTGAGGCATTGATCGCTCTGAAGCAAAACGAAACAGGCGTGCGCGAACTTCGGGGCCTCATCCAACGCTTCCCTAACTCTCCAGAAGCCATGCAGGCTCGCAGTAAATTAAGTGGCATGGGTGTTCCGGTAAAGCCCCGTCAGTAGTCAGTTTCTGGTCCCCGCCATCAGTCGTTCGACCTCTTCACGCTCGTCACCTGTAAGGGGCAGAGTCGGCAGCCGAGGTCTCCCGCCAAAGTAGCCATTGAGATCACAGCCATACTTGATCCCAGCTACTTCGAGTTCTTCCTCGACACGCAATGCTGCAACCCGCACCCGTTCCTGCTTCTCGGCGGCCAGTGCTGGATCGCCATCCTTCCATGCTGCAAGCACCTCGTAGCAAGCTTGAGGAGCAGCAGCAGCCAACGCCGGTACCGCACCCACTGCGCCTGCAAGCAGCAAGTCGAGCATCCCAGCCGTTCGCCCCGACAGCACCTGGAACCCAACCGACTTCGTCCTTGTCTTTAGTACGGGCTTCGACGCTGTAGCGACCGATAAAGCGGCCCCTCCACTTGACAGGATCTGGGCAGACATCAAGCCACTGGCTGCGGGTGCGCTCTCAGCAATCATTCGACCTGTAACCGCAGCAAACACCGGCGTCACTATGACCTGCCGCCGCAATGTTGAAGTTCCGTCCAAAATGTCAGTGATGCGCACTCCATGGGCACTCGCGTCCACAATGCCAATCACATTGGGATGGCTTGCTAGTTCCCTCACGGCTTCGACCGAAACTTGATCTGCAGCAGTAGATCCGCTATCCAGAATGACCGGCAACTCTGCGGAGTCGGCCACAGTCCTGAAGAAGCTCAGCACCTCCTTCGCACGTCCACCATGGAGGAGCGTAGGCATTGGCACCAACACTGCATCGAATTCGACCTTGGATGCGTATGCAATCAACTCGATCGTTCCGATGACTGAGTCGCGTCGCACGCCAGCAATAAGCACCTTCTCCGCAGTCGCATTCGCAGCCACGACTCGGAACACCTCCCTTGTCTCCGCGTCCGACAGCAGACTGGGCTGGCCACTCTTCGCAAGTGCCACCAATCCCGACGCAGGCGTCTTCGAATAGCGACGAACATTATCCTCGAGTTTTTTCAGGTTCAAACGACCATCCGGAAGAAAAGGCGTCGTCAAGGGTAGGTGCATTCCATCGAGCAGCATTTATTCATTCTATGAGCCGTTACGCCGCTTAAGTCACCCGAACGGGTGACTGCGTGAAGTAGTTTGGCCATGCGAACCTACAGAACAGGAAGTAAAGTCGTACCGCTCCAACCCGAAAGACACTGAAGGTGTAGCACTATGGACAATGTCGATCTCTCCCAGAATAAGACGCTCGCCGACCTCAGCCGCGAGGCACTCTGGTTCAGCGTCCACACACTTGCGGCAGTCATTGTCCTCGCCGCAGTTATCGGCAGCATAGCGCTCATACATCCCGACCCCGATTCGCTACAACCAAAACTTATCGGCACTTTGCTTGCCTTGCTTGTGCCGATGGCGGTTGGCTTTGTCATTGCTCGCAAGCAGCAGAATGACATCGCAGGCTATGTATGGATCTCAGGGCTACTGCTCTTCTCTGTCGTCTGCGTCTACGTTCTGGATCTACCTACAGGAAACGGTCTTTGCGAAAAGTGCGGTGCTATCGACAAGCTTTGGCGCACCTTCTTCGACATAACCCACGGCAGCGGTCTCATTAGCGGAGATGGTCTACTTGTTGGCACATGGATTCCACTCTCAATGATCGGCTATGCCATTGGCGCACGCTACGCTATCGACTAGCGCTTAGTCTCCTGCAACAGCCTGCAATCGTTCCGCGTGTAGAGCCTGCAGCGCCATCACTTTCACGCTGCCTTTCTGTAATGCTGCGATGCCCTCGGCAGCCGCCCTTGCAGCAGCGAGAGTCGTGATGGTCGGGATCCTTGCCAATACTGCCGCCCGTCGAATCGCTTTTTCGTCGAAGAGCGTATCCTGCCCGCGCGGTGTATTGATGATGAGATGAATGCGGTCGCTCTTGATCAGGTCGACTACATTGGGACGACCTTCCTTCACCTTGTAAACGCGTTCTGGCTGCAGCCCTGCAGTCTCGAGCACCTCTGCTGTTCCATGTGTCGCAACCAGATGAAAACCAAGATTGGTGAAGTCTTTTGCCAGGGCGACGAGACCACTTTTGTCATGATCGTTCACACTCAGGAAGATCGTGCCTTGAAGGGGAAGCACCTGGCCTGCGGCGATCTGCGCTTTGGCGAAGGCCTCACCGAAGTTGTTCGACACACCCATCACCTCGCCCGTTGACTTCATCTCCGGTCCAAGCACAGTATCGACGCCCGGGAACTTACCCCATGGAAACACCGGCGACTTCACAAAGAAATAGGCTCCTGTATCGAGGTCCTTACCCGAGGCGACCTGCTCGGGAAGCAGGTGTTTCAGCTTCTGTCCGACCATAAGGCGAGATGCGATCTTCGCCAGCGGGATCCCCGTTGCCTTGGAAACATAGGGCACCGTTCGCGAAGCTCTTGGATTCACTTCAATCACAAATACCTTGCCCCGTTGGATCGCAAACTGGATGTTTACCAGGCCAATCACGTTTAGAGCTTTCGCGAGCTTGCGGGTGTAGACACGAATTACTTCCATGACATCACTGCTGAGGTCGACTGCGGGCAGCACACATGACGAATCCCCCGAGTGGATCCCCGCTTCTTCGATGTGCTGCATGATGCCCGCGATCAGCACATCATCGCCATCGCACAGCGCATCGACATCGCACTCAATGGCATCTTCTAGAAAGTGGTCGATCAACACCGGCCGCTCCTGTGAATACTCGATTGCCGTGCTCATGTAACGGACGATCTCGTCGTCGTCATACGCGATTACCATAGCCCGCCCACCGAGCACGTAAGAAGGCCGCACTAGCACTGGGTACCCGACGCGGTTTGCCCCTGCAATTGCCTCCGGAACGCTTGTCGCCAGCACGCCTTGTGGCTGTGGGATCTCCAGCTGTTCGATCAATTTCCCGAAGCGCTTGCGGTCCTCTGCAAGATCGATCGACTCAGGAGAAGTTCCGATGATCGGCACACCCGCCTTCTTCAGCGGCAGCGAAAGATTAAGTGGAGTCTGCCCCCCAAACTGCACAATCATCCCAATCTCTGCACCTGAAGATGCTTCATGCTCATATACCGCGAGCACGTCTTCGAGCGTCAGCGGCTCAAAGTACAACCGGTCGCTGGTGTCATAGTCGGTAGATACTGTTTCAGGATTGCAGTTGACCATGATTGTCTCGTAGCCGTCTTCACGCAATGCGAAGGCTGCATGGCAACAGCAGTAATCGAACTCAATCCCCTGCCCGATCCGGTTCGGCCCGCTTCCAAGAATCATGATCTTCTTGCGTGAGGTTGGTGGGGCTTCGTCTTCTTCGTCATAGCAGCTGTAGAGATATGGCGTGAAGCTTTCGAACTCAGCAGCGCATGTATCGACCAGCTTGAAGACCGGCATAACGCCAAGCTTCTTCCGCAGCGCGCGGACCTCTGCCGTACCTTCAGCACCAGTCAGGCCCCAGCTGGCAGCGAGCCGTTCGTCAGAGATTCCCATACGCTTCGCAACCCGCAGCTCTTGCGCCGTCACCTCGCCCATCGGCTTCTCACCAGCGGCTTTAATCTCATCGGTAATCTGCTTCATCTGGTGGAGAAACCAAGGATCCATTGAGGTCATCCGCGCAACTTCCCGCACGCTCATGCCACGTTCAAACGCATACCGGACATATGAGAGCCGATCCGGGTGCGGAGTCACCAGGCGCTGCGTCAATCTGCGGGGCTCAATATCGTCGGCTGTGGCCTTCTTGCCGGTCTCAAGCGAGCGCACGGCTTTCATCATCGCTTCCTTAAAGGTGCGCCCGATCGCCATCACTTCACCGACCGATTTCATCTGCGGGCCCAGACCTTCATCGGCGCCTGGGAACTTCTCAAACTGCCACTTTGGGATCTTTACAACCACGTAATCAATGGTTGGCTCAAAGCAGGCCGGCGTGGCCTTGGTGATGTCGTTTTGAAGCTCGTCCAACGTATACCCTACCGCTAGTCGCGCTGCTATCTTTGCGATCGGGAAGCCCGTTGCTTTGCTCGCCAGCGCCGACGATCGCGACACCCGCGGATTCATCTCAATGACAGTCATTCGACCATTCGCAGGATTTACCGCGAACTGCACATTGCTTCCCCCCGTCTCGACGCCAATCTCACGGATGCAGGCAATCGCCGCATCACGCATCCTCTGGTATTCGCGGTCAGTCAACGTCTGCGCAGGAGCTACCGTGATCGAATCACCCGTGTGCACGCCCATTGGATCGAAGTTCTCAATTGAGCAAATGATGATGACGTTGTCCTTCAGGTCACGCACCACCTCGAGTTCATATTCCTTCCATCCAAGAACGCTTTCCTCAATCAGACACTCGCTTACAGGAGAAAGGTCGATGCCGCGTGACAGAATCTCCGTCATTTCCTCGCGATTGTAGGCAATGCCGCCGCCGGAACCGCCAAGGGTGAAACTCGGGCGAATCACGACTGGAAAGCCAATCTTGGCTGCGAATTCAAGGCCGGCGCTTACTGTCCGCACCAGCGCAGATCGTGGCATGTCGAGCCCGATCTTGGTCATCGCATCCTTGAAGAGCAGGCGATCTTCGGCCTTTTTGATCGCCTCCAGCTTGGCGCCGATCAGTTCAACGCCATACTTCTCAAGCACGCCCGAGTCGGCAAGATCGACCGCAAGATTGAGCGCGGTCTGCCCTCCAACCGTCGGCAGCACAGCAAAGCTTCCCTTTGCTCCAGATTGCGCAAGCATCTCCGTCTCGACTCGAAGGATCTCCTCTACGTAAGCGGCGGTTAGCGGCTCGATGTACGTGCGATCTGCGACCTCGGGATCGGTCATGATCGATGCGGGGTTGGAATTCACCAGCACGACTTCATAGCCTTCGGCCTTCAGGGCCTTGCAGGCCTGTGTTCCCGAATAGTCGAATTCAGCAGACTGCCCAATCACGATCGGGCCTGAGCCGATCACCAGAATCTTGGCTATATCGTTCCTACGCGGCATTATTTTTCCTGATGTCTTTCTTGTTTGTTCAACCTTCGTTGAAAGGGCGCGGCTGAGGCCGCGCCCTTTGGAGCCGCAGATGGTGCGCCCCTACTTCTTCCACTCTTCCATCATTGTGCGGAAATCCTTAAACAGGTAGTGCGAATCGTGCGGCCCGGGGCTCGCCTCGGGGTGATACTGCACGCTGAACATTGGATCAGTCTTGTGTCGAAGCCCGGCCAGCGTCTGGTCGTTCAAGTTGGTGTGGGTGCGCTCAACATCGCTTGGCAAACTCTCAGGATCGACATTGTAGTTGTGGTTCTGCGCGGTGATCTCGACCTTGCCCGTCCGATGATTCATGATGGGATGGTTGCCCCCGTGATGACCGAACTTCAGCTTGTAGGTCTTACCACCAAGCGCAAGACCGAAGATCTGGTGGCCTAGACAGATCCCAAAGATCGGGGCCTTGCCCTTCAGCTTCTTAACATTTGCGATCGCGTAATCAAGCGGCTCCGGATCACCCGGCCCGTTCGAAAAGAAGATACCATCTGGTTTCATCGCCAGTACGTCCTCGGCGGACGTCTTCGCAGGGACTACAGTCACGCGGCAGTTCTCACGAGTCAGCATGCGCAGAATATTCTGCTTGATTCCAAAGTCATACGCGACCACATGCATCTTCTCGGAACCAGGCCCGAGTTCGGCCGACAGCAAACCGTCACCGGTCTGGTTCTTCGGTTCGTCTGCGTCCCACGTATAAATGTCTTTCGTGCTCACGGAACTCGCGAGATCCGTGCCATCCATCTTTGTCGCGGATTTTGCCTTCGCTACCAGCGCAGCTTCATCCAGGGTGTCTCCAATCGCGATCACGCCGCGCATGACACCATTTGCTCGCAGATGGCGCACAACGGCCCGCGTGTCTATCTCTGCGACTACGGGCACACCATTTCGTTCAAGGTACTCGTCAGCGACTTCCGTAGAGCGCCAGTTCGAACTGATTGGCGAGAACTCTCGTGTCACAAGACCTTCGATATAGGGCTTCGAAGCCTCGGCGTCACTTGGAGTGGTGCCGTAGTTGCCTATGTGTGGGTTGGTGAGAACAACGATCTGGCCCGCGTACGAAGGATCGGTAAAGATCTCCTGGTAGCCGGTTAGCGATGTATTGAAGACCACCTCACCCGAGCGTTCCACTCGAGCGCCAAAGCCTGTGCCGCGAAAGATGCGCCCGTCTTCGAGCGCGAGTATTGCCTGCATTGCCTCTCCTGTGAGTCCGTGGGGAGCCGGGGATCGAATCTGGAGTGGATTCAATCGATTCTATCAGCAGAAGCGGGGCAATTCGGTTAACACAAAAACGAAAGACCCGGCGCAATGGCCGGGCCTGGTTCGCTTGATACGGCAGCAATTTAGCCGTGGTGATGGTGGTGATGATGACGGTGGTGATGACGGGCCTCAGCAGACGTTACAACGCCTGCAAACACTGCGAGTGCTACGACAGCTAGCATCAGATTGCGAATCTTCATGGGGAATCCTCCTGGAAGCCGGGCACTCCAAGCAACCCGGCTCTTGGCATTAGCTTACCCTTCCGAATCCAATACGTCGTTAATAGTTTTCCTCAGACCGCCCCCTGTTCCTAGCTTGATTCCCTCTGGTTTATGCAATCTCAACCAATACATCATCGCCGTCAACCTTCACAGGGAACACGTCTACAGACTCGTTCGCCGGGTACTCTGACACGCCCGTTTTGATATGGAATGCCCAGGAATGCCATGGACAGATCACTGTATTGCCTTCAATCCAGCCTTGACCGAGCGGCCCTTCCCGGTGCGGACAGAGATTTCCAAGAGCCGAAAGCTCGCCGTTTACGTTTGCCAGGCAGATCGCCCTGCCGCCCGCATCCGCTTCCATCACCCTGCCCGGCCTGGGAGCCTCGGCCTTGCTGCACAATTTCAACCATTGGGACACGGTAAACCCTCCTGACCATTCTCAAGCCTATCGCAGGCCATCCTTAGCGATCGTTGAACGTGGTGCAGGATTTTTTGTGTCGTTCCAAGCTGGCGCTTCCGGCTGGACCGGTCTCGTCCACCTGCTAAAGTTTAGTGAGAAGCAGCAATGGCCAGTTCCACACCCAAATCCCGATCAGCTTCCCAATCGCGACCGTCTAGAGTCTCCGATACCTTGGCCGATCGAACGCCTTCAAGAAGCAAGGAACCGCCTGAAGTTGTCGATCCTGTCTGGCTGCTCAGGGCGATTGGCGTCACGATTGTGGTTGCCCTCGTCTGCGGCTATCTGACGCTCTGCCTGCTCTTCTACCAGGGCCAGTGGCAGCTTGTCCTTCACCCGTCACGTTCTAACCCCGCTCCTGACAAAATTGCTGGACTCCCTTTTCAAATAGTGCACTTTGGCGTCGACGAGAGCGGAGCGCCGCAACTCACTGGTTGGTTCATTCCGGCCGAGAGCACTGCTTTGCACGGTGCTTACACCATTCTCTATCTTCCCAGCGGCGATGGTTCCCTTGCCGACTCTGTTGCGACCCTGGCTTCCCTTCACGACGCTGGGGTGAACCTCTTTGCGTTCGATTACCGCGGATATGGCCAGAGCTCGCCGACGCGCCCAAACCAGGTGCGCATGACCGCCGATGCTCAATCGGCCTGGCGATATCTCACCGTTTCGCGCTCGGTCGCTCCCGCAAGGATCATCCTTTACGGCAACGGCGTCGGGGCATCCCTTGCGGCGCAGCTGGCCAATGATCATTCCGAAACCCCTGCAATCGTCCTGGAGGCTCCGCTTCCGAATGTAATGCGCGAGGTTCTTACAGATCCACGCGTCAAATGGCTGCCAGTGAGCCTGCTATTCCACGAAAACTTTGCACTATCTCCTTTGATGGTGAAGCTGAAAACGCCCAAGCTTTTCATAATCGACGGGCGCAAAGATGCCGGGGCCGCAAGTGCCGAAGACGTTCAGTCCCTGACTTCGGCTGCCGCGACCCCAAAGATCATCGCAACGCTTAACTCCGCAGATGTGGGTCAACCACTTTACAGGGAGCAGATCACTCGTTTCCTCGACCAGACCCTGCGTTAACGGGGCGCCCGTACAGCTCTGCTGGTACATCTCTCGAGCTGAGGGAACGAATTTCTTGAAGAAGCTCAATGATGTTGCAATCCTGTAATAGTCTCGTTACTCTAAGGCTGCAGGATCTGGAGAGTACGGGCCTCATACTCCCTCCAGTCTGGTAGAGGGGTACCAACTTACTATGCAGTCGAGCCGATTTCCGATGCGCATCCTGACTTCGTCCTTGCTCATGCTCGCCACTGTTTTGCCCGCTGCGGCGTATACGCATGCGCGTCGAGGTCCAACCTCGCCAAATTTGTTCAAACGGCATTCCTACTCCAGAATCGGAACCCACACCTCAAGCAAGCCTGCCGGTCCGCGCGTGATCGATGCCGATCGCGCTGCTCAGATCCAAGCAGCACTGATCAAGAGTGGTTATCTGACAGGAACACCGTCGGGCCACTGGGACTCGGAAAGCCAGTCCGCGATGCAAAAACTTCAGGGTGACCAAGGATGGCAGACGAGACTCACTCCTGACTCCCGGGCGCTTATCCTGCTTGGCCTCGGTCCCAACACCAGCCAGGCGGCCGGCCAGGGAAGCGCGACGAAGGAAGAGACCAGCACGCCATCGATGGCGGCTGAGTCTCACCTTCAATCCACCTTCACATCCCAGCAGTAACGATTACATTTAGGTTCCGACAGTAAACAGATAGTCAGCGGCGTCCTGCGCCCTGGCGGGCAGATTACCGCCGCGTAAGTATCTGCCGCCCCCTGTCCACGCCCGCAGCCAATAGAACTGCCGCAACCTGACAAGCCGTGAGGCCACAGTCTGCCTCTGCTCGATGACGGTCGCAATCGCCTTGACCATGGTGTCGCGATCGGCAACCTTGCATTCGGTCATTCTCGCGAACTGGCAGCCCAAGAGCCGCTCCCGTGCCTCTATAAACCTGTCTGCGACAACAATCCCGCTCTCCGTGCGCAGTCCGCTCATCTGCTCAACCGCAAAGGCCGAGGACGCGTCGAGATGGTCCTCGAAGCCGACGTACAGGATCTTCGTACCCGCAAGTCGTAGCGGCAGAATGCCGAACTTCTCGATAAAGATCTTTGGCAGCGCCATGGCCATCGCCTGAGGTGAAAACCCCTCGGTGGTAAGCATCGGGCATCCCCACTGCACGCTAAGTCCACGCGTCACAACTTCCGATTCGAGTCCACACTCCGAGACCAGCCAATCGCCAATCCTACCAATGCCCTCTGACTTCTGGGCCTCCAGCGCACGCTGCAACTGCGGATGCGTGATCCATCCATTCGCCAGCATCACCAGGCCCAGGGGCACCCGATGCTGATGCTGGATCTCCACGCCGTCGCGCCGGCCATCGCCAGCCTCACGCGCAATGGCCGCCTCAACCATCGCCAGAAGGCACCTGGACGAGCAAGCCCAACGTTCCTCAAAGATGGGGCGAGTTCGGCTCTTCCAGGGGAACGTCCAACTGTTTCGGCAGGTCACGTTGCCGCACACTGGCTGCACGTCCTGACCGGCTCGCATGATACTGCGCATGCCTGCGCTCCGCCCAACAGAAGACACCTCAGACATGGCATTGGTCCGGTACTCCTCTGCTCGGGACATGAAGCTCAATTCAACCCGATTCGAAGCGGCTGGCAAGGGCTGCGACGTGCGATGTTTGCCCGCAAGATTTGGATCGCCGCGACCTAGAAGAGGCATCGGATACTCTCCAAACGCATCTGCGGCGTTGCGACTTCAAGGATGCGCAGCGCAAAGTTACCATTCGCCACCACCACCTCACCGCGCGCGACGATGCGATCGCCTACGACCAGATCAACTGGCTCGGCAATATGCCGGTCCAGCTCCACCACGTCACCCGGCCCAAGATCGAGCACATCGCGCAACAACATCTCTTTCGAACCAAACTGGAGCGTCGCGTCGAGCTCTATGTCGTAGAGCAAGCCAATGCCACCATCGCTGGCAGACTCGAATACTGCAGCAGGTGTGCTCTCGCGCGGACCCGTCGGTGGCATTGTCGATCCTTCAGCAATTGCTTCGGCAGCTGCGTTGCCGCTATCAGGTACATTCATCTCTGCCATGCATCTCTCTCTTTCCGGTCTAATTGACGGTGTGGGCCGGGGCATGTTGCTGGCCCGCGATGAGGCTAACTATCTGCGCACCGCGATGTTCCGCAGAGCGCACCGGGTGCGCTCGCGCTATCGGCAGGCCGCCAACGCAAAGGTCGGCTGTCTCATAGCGGGAGAGGGGTAGCCGCAAAATCTTTCCAGGAGCCAGCGTTGCCAGGTCCTTTGCCAGCAGCTTCATCGGGGTGAACTGCAGCACCGTGCCAACCGTCGTCGCCCCGGCAAGGTCGCGAATCCTGACCAGCGTTTCGGGAGATTGGCGTCTTGGCCGATCGCGCTCTGCGGCGAGTTGACGAAGAATCGAGTTCAGCACCACGGCAGGCATGCAGAAGTTCAACTCCCCCTGAACTCCCGGCATCTTCACCTCGAAGCTGACGCATAGCGTCTTCTCCGTCACTGACATCATGCGAGCAGCAGATCCTGCAGATTCTCTCTGCTCGAACTCAAACTTCAAGCCGATCGCAGACCACGCCGTGTTCAACTCTCGCGTAATCAGCTGAACGACCGATTTGAGAATCTCTTCTTCAATGTCCGTCAACTCCCGCACCGCAGTCGTTCCGCCGACACCACCCAGCAGCAAATCGACAATTGGCGAAGCTAATGCAAGGTCAACTTCAAGCAGGGCAAGTGCACCCAAAGGCTCGAGCCGGATCGAGCACAAGTAGGTCGGCTCCGAAAGCCGGTCGAGGTACTCCGCATACGGCAACTGCTCTCCAGAAACCAATTTGACGTTGAACTGCGTTCGCAGCCAGCCTCCAACGGTGTGCTTCAGGTTCATTGCAAAGAAGTCGTTTATGCTCGTAATCGCCTTCATCTGCTCGTCTGTGATCTGGCCCGAGCGGGTGAAGTTATACAGGTCAGCACGGACCTTAGGTTCCTCTACGACGCGCTTTGGCTGATTCACCCGCGCCTCTGCAAATATCGAGTCGATCTCTTCCTGTGCCAGCATCTTGTCCATCAAAACTCCTTCTCGCAACGCAGCGCTACTTTGCTTGCCTCGGAACCGCTACCTTTGTTGTCGCCGTCTAGATCGCCTATTTAGGCAGCGCCCCGCCGTCTCAGCATCTCTGTCTTCATTCTCGAAGGAGCCTTCTTCACCGCTCCCGCTTCGGACCGAAGCGCTGCCAAAGCCACCCGCAGCCGAAGCACTGCAGCCGAATGGATCTGGGACACGCGCGACTCGACCACGCCCAGCGTTACCCCAATCTCCTTCATGGTCAATTCTTCGTAGTAGTAAAGGGTGAGGACAAGCCTCTCGCGCTCAGGCAGTTCGTCGATGGCATCGGTCAGCCGCTGCTTGAGCTCGCCCTTCAGACAGCGGAAGAGTGGATCCTCGTCAGGCGAGCCCGGAATGTAGGCCAGTTCCTGGTCGCCTGAGTCTTCCGTCCGCTCCATGTGCAAGCTGCCAATCTCAAGCCCCTTAAGATCTCCAAGCAAGTGCTGGAACTCACTGAGCGTCAACTCCATCTCGATGGCGATCTCGGGCTCACTCGGTGCGCGGCCAAGCCGCTGCGTCACCGCCCGGATTGCCTCCTCAACCGCCCTGCCCTTGCGCCGCAATTCGCGCGGACTCCAGTCCAGTGTTCGCAGCGAATCGAGAATGGCTCCCCGAATCCGGAACTGCGCATAACTCTTAAACTGCACCTTCTTGCTGTGGTCAAACTTCGAAAATGCATCGATCAGACCTACAACGCCTGCCGAAATCAGATCGTCCAGCTCGACGTGCTGTGGCAAGCGCTCATGAATCCTTCGCGCCAGGTACCGCACGGTGGGTAAATGCTCAAGCAACAAGCGGTCCCGGTCAGGTGCCGAGATCTCAACATCCGCAGCCACCGCAATCGCGTTCTCATCGCTTGGCCCCTCGAGGGTTGCCGACGCCGAGAGTGCGCTGTCATGGGGGATTAGCTCCTCTTCGTCAGGGTGCAGCCTCTTCGGCGGATTTTGAAAGAGACTCATCGGTATCGCATTTCCCATGTACATTCCGTCCACAACTCGTTCATCAGCCTGCTTGTCCACGATGCACCATCCCGTCCTAAAACCACGTCTCTAATCCGGCCCTCAAGTAATTCCTCTACTAAGTCGTCCATCGAGTCCTCAACCAGACAGTTGCGGCCCTTAGCTCACCATCCCAATGCTCCGGATCGGCACCTCGGCCGGGATCTCCGCTGGTGCCAACACAATGACCTTGGGCAGGAACGGCTCCAGCCAGCGCCGCAGATAATACCTTGCTGGACTTGGACATAAGAGCACCGGAGTAGCCGTAGCGCTCACGCCTCCGGTTAGCCGTTTCACAGACTCGACCAGCCGTTTCAAAAACTCCGCGGGCGCCCGGCCCGCCGAGGACCCATCCCCCAGCATCAGCGCCGCCCTCTGCGGATCAAAGGTGTTCACGATCTCTGACTCCAGCAGATGCTCGAGCGTCAAGACCCGGAGTCCACCCTCGGCATCGAGCAGCGGGTGCACCAGCCCTCGGCCCAGCGACTGGCGCACACTCTCAACCAGGTGAACGACGTTCTTCGACTGCCCTGCTGCCTCCACCATCACTTCGAGGATTGATCCCAGGTCGCGAATCGACACCTGCTCCCGCAGCAGTTGCTGCAGCACTTTCTGCACCTCGCCCAGGCTCATCAGCTTCGGCACAAGTTCTTCAACCAGCTTGGGATATGCCTCGTTCATGCTGTCGAGCAGTCGCTTCACCTCGGAGCGGCCCAGCAGCTCATATGCATGTCTCCGGATCAGCTCACCAAGGTGCGTTCCAATCACGGTCGTCTGGTCGACAACGGAATACCCGGCCGCCAGCGCCGATTCCTCCATTCCCGGTTGGATCCATCGCGCCGGTACGCCAAAGGCCGGCTCTTTCGTCTCGATCCCTGGGAGAGGCCTTGCCTTCGGGTCGGCGTTCACGGCGAGCACAAAGTTCTGCTCCATCTGCCACCGCGCAATCTCAGTCCCGCGCAGACTGACAACATACTCGCGCGGCTTCAGACGCAGGTTGTCCGTGATGTGTACCGGGGGAACAACAAACCCGAGTTCCGAGGCCAAATGCCGGCGCAGCGATCGCACCCGGTTCAACATCTGGCCGCCTTGCTTCTCATCGACCAGCGGAATCAGCTGAAAACCAATCTCAAGCGTCAGGTCATCCATCTTCAGCAACGAAGTGAAGTTGTCCCCCTTGGCCAGATCCTCCGCCTTCGTCTTTTCCGGAGCGGACACCTCATCGACCGCCAGAAGCTCCTGCTCAGGCGCGGGCAGCTTTCTCGCAATCAACCCAACACCGCACGCCATTAGGATGAACGCCAGCTTGGGCAAGCCCGGAATCGCGGCCAGGGCAAGCAGAACGCCGCAGGCGATCCAGAGCGTGTTCCTTCCACGAAGAAGCTGTGTTCCAAGCTCTATGTCGAGGTTGCCCGAGGAGGACGCCCGCGTCAGTACGATACCGCCTGCAATCGACACGAGCAGGCTCGGAATCATCGTCACCAGGCCGTCCCCAACCGTAAGGATGGTATACGTTTTGACCGCGGTTGACAGGTCTGCGCCCTGCTGCAGGACACCAATCAACAGGCCCGCAACGATGTTGATCGCCGTAATGAGAATTGTTGCCAGCGAATCCCGCTGGTTAAAACGCGCAGCACCATCCATCGCGCCATAGAACTCCGCTTCGCGCGCGATCGCCTCGCGACGCTTCCTTGCGCCCTGCTCATCAATCAAGCCAGCATTCATATCGGCATCGATCGCCATCTGCTTTCCAGGCAGCGCGTCGAGCGTGAACCGTGCCGTGACCTCAGCCGTGCGCACCGCGCCATGGCTCACCACGAGAAACTGGATCGCGATCAAAGCGAGAAAGAGCACAAAGCCGACAACATAGTTGCCGCCAACGACGAACTGCCCAAACGCCTCAATCACCGATCCAGCAGCATGTGTTCCTTCATGGCCGTGCAGCAAGATCCTTCGGCTTGAGGCCAGGTTAAGACTCAACCGGAACATGGTGAGCAACAGCAAGAGCGTTGGGAACACCGAAAAGTCGACCGCCCGGCGGACCTGTATCGCTGTCAAAAAGACAATGACCGAAGCTGTAATCGATGCTGCAAGCAGCAGGTCCAGCACAACGCTCGGCACTGGAATCAGCATCACGAAGACCATGCTGATTGCGGTAACTGGCAGAAGAAAGACCCGCAGCTTGCCTAAACTCGAGACAAGAGACGACGGCCGCGCAACCAAGGCCTGGCTCACATCGCACCTCCAGTAACCGTTCGCGTTTCCTCAATACCTGGCCTCAAGTGCAATGGCAGGGGACCTGGTTCCGGATTACGCGGACCTGTTCGATTGGAGTTGCCGCTGCTTGCTGCCGGACGTGCGCCCTGCGGTCCGGTACTTCCGGCCTGATCATGCTGATGTGCTTTCATCGGATACCTGATTGTGAAGTTCGCGCTCTGATTTGCCCTGGCCTGCCGGTCTGCCCGCATCTTCTCTTCCACCTTCTGTCTGTAGAGAAACGCCAGGATGCCTGCGACCGCCTGGTAGAGCTCAAATGGAATGGACCGGCCTTCTTCTACGGACTGGTACAAGCTTCTTGCCAGAGGCGGGTTTTCGATGATTGGCACACCCGCCCATCGCGCCTCTTCGCGGATCTCGGCTGCATGGAGGTCGCGCCCCTTGGCCAGCACGATCGGCGCCTGCATCGTCTCAAAGCTGAACTCCAGTGCAACCGCATAGTGGGTCGGGTTAGTGACCACAACGCTCGCCCGTGAGATGTCCAGCTTCATCCTTCTGCGGCGCATTGCTCGCTGAATCTGACGCACGCGCGCCTTGATGTGCGGATCACCGTTCGCATCGCGCATCTCTTCACGCATCTCCTGCTTGGTCATCTTCAATCGCTGGTTCCACGCTCGCCACTCCATCGCATAATCAAGGCCCGACCACGCCAGCGTTACCCAGGCTGCGTCAAGCGCTAACCCGTAGGCGGTCGAGAAGGTCTCGGATAGCCGCAGCAGGCTCATCACTGGCATTGGCAGCATCAGGGCTTTCAATGCTGCCCAACCCAGAAAGATCATCACGCCTGCAGGGACCAGTGACTTCATGACACGCGTGGTAGACCGCAGGCTGAAGAGGTTACCCAGGTTGGTTACGGGGTTGAGCCGGTCAAACTTCAAGCCGATAGCCTTCGCGTGGAAGCCTACGCCGCCGCCCTGTACAACTCCCGTTAACAAAGCGCCGGCGAACGCGGCACACATCACCATCGCCATTGGCAGAAGAACAGGCAGCAGCATCCGTCTTACAACCTGGAGTCCGAGATCGCCTGAAAGGTCCTCAATCGCAAAAGCGCTCAAACTATCGGTATATGCCCGCCCCCATCCCTTCACGAACTGCTGCGACACGCCACCAAGCGCGAGCACGCCGCCCAGCATTGCCACCGCCGAAAGCAGTTCACGGCTTCTGACCGTGTCACCGTCTTCACGCGCCTTCTTCTTGCGCTGCGGCGTTGCTTGCTCTGTGCCTTTCTCGCTCACGCACGCACCAGCAGCTTTCCGGCCGCATCGAGCAAAGCAGTAAAGTGGCTCTCGATCCAAGCAGGCCAGACAGCCAGACTGGCAATGAGAACAACGTACGACGTCATCGTTTTCAGGGGGATGCTCAGGACAAATGAGGGAAGTTGAGGCGACAAACGCCCAATTAAGGAAACCGTGATCTCGACCGTCAATGCAGCCGCCATTACCGGAGCCGCAAGCTGTAATCCCGCAAGGAAGATTCCTCCCGCCATGGCCGCCATTGCTGTACCAGTCTTTGCGTTCACCACACCCTGACCTACAGGCACCATCGCAAAGCTCCGCATCACCGCCATCAGAAGGCTGCGGTCCAGCCCCGCGGCCAACAGCACCAGTACACCCAGCCAGTTCAGCATCTGGCCCAGTACAGGCGTCTCAACCATGGTGTTTGGATCGAGAAGGTTCACCAGGGAAAAGCTGAATTGATAGCCAAGCATCGTCCCCGCAAAGACCAGCGCCTCGTTCAGCATCATCAGCGAAAGCCCGAAGACCAGGCCGACGCCGAGTTCCCCCAGGATGGCTTTCGTATCGAGCACTGCTCTTGCCCCCGGTAACGCCGCAACCACCGGAGCCAGCAGGATCGTCATCGCAACGACAAAGCCGCCTTTTACCCGCGCAGGAACTGCAGCCGAGTTGAAGATGGGAGCAAACACCATCAGACCGCTCAAGCGCACCAGCACGAGCACCGCCGCAGTGAGATATCCCGGCCAATCATGAAGTACGCTTCCTGCGTCAGTCACGCTGCACCTTCCGTGTTGCTTCTCCTACCCCAGGTAACGATGAAACCCCGTCCACAGGTGCAGCGTGTAATTGATCAGCCGATGCACTGTCCAGGGCATGGTCAGCACAGCCAGCACAAAGACAACCAAAAGGCGCGGCACTGCGGTGAGCGTCTGCTCCTGCACGCTGGTCAACGTCTGCAGGAGGCTTACGATAAGGCTGATCAGCGCAGCCCCGATCAGAAGCGGAGCGCTCAAAAGAAGCGCTTCAAGCATCAGTCGCCGCATGATCTCTACTGTCTGGTCCGCACCCATCGCGCCTCTTCTAAAAGCTCCTGAGCAGTTGGTCTGCAAGCAGGTTCCATCCATCCACCATGACGAACAGAAGAATCTTCAACGGCGTCGAAATGACGACCGGCGGCAGTTGCATCATGCCGATCGAGGTGGTCACACTCGCAACTACGAGATCGACGAGCAGAAAGGGCAGGAACAACACCGCGCCAATCTGGAAACCAGCCTTGAGCTCACTCAGGATGTACGCCGGAAAGATCACCTGCAGCGGAAGATCCATCTTGGTCTGCGGCCGCGCCGCCAGACCAGCCGCGGCAAAGATGGTCAAGTCCTTCTCCCGCGCATAGCGCAGCATGTACTGCTTCACGGGTACAAGCCCAAGCTCAATGGCGTTCTCTCCCGTGACCGTTCCTTCGCGATAGGGTGTCACTGCCTTCTGCTCCACATCGACCAGCACTGGCTGCATCAGGAACCACGTCATCATCAAGGCCAGACCCATCAACACCTGGTTCGATGGGGCAGTCTGCGTGCCGAGCGCCTGCCGCAAAAAATGAAAGACCACCAGCAGCCGCACCATCGGCGTCATGGAGAGCAGGATTGCCGGCAGCAGCGTAAGCACAGTGAGTCCGAAGACAATCGCCCACGGTGTGCTTTGGCTTGCCTTCATCTGGTCCGAGATGGATTTTGCGAGGTCATTCGGCGGATCGGCTTTCCTGCCGGAAGACCTGGGTGTGCTGACGGTGGCAGAGGTCTTTGGACCTTCCTCGGACAATTTTGGAAAGGCCGTCGACATCTCTGCGGTATGGAGCATCGCGATTGAACCCGCGTGCGCCCTGGACGGCATCGCCAGCAACGTCAAGCCAAGCAGCATCGTAAGCTGGGTCCTGCGGATCCGACCACGCATCACCCAACCGGCCGCCATTCTAGAGACCTCAGTGCCTGCGATCATTGCCATCGGCCGGGTCCCGTCTTCTTCTGCTGATCTCCTGGCTGCCCGATCTGAGGCACCAGCGTCGGCCCCTCTACCACTCGATTGATCGCAAGCTTTCCGCCCCACTCGCCAGGCATCAAGGGCTGCACCTGATCTGCTGCTGGTGCAATCGCGAGGATGCAGCCAACACTGTCTGCTCCAGTTCCCACCAGGTACTTGTGGCGATCGCATACCACCAGCAGCAGTTGACGGCGGTTGCCTAACGCAAGCGACTCGACCAGGTGCATCTGTTTCGCGACCCCGGCGCCAAGTCGCGCTTGCTGTACTCTCGCAAAGATCCACATCACGACACGGCGCAGGACACCAACTGCGGCAATCCCTCGCTCATCGGCCAACGAACCCATCTCGCTCTGCTGTCGGCCGTCCCCTTGGATCGGAACCTGTACTGCCATGACGCACCCTCTCTTCCTAAGCCAGCTTCGTAATACGCAAGGCAAGAGTGTGTTCGACAACTTCAAACTCCCCCCATGCAATCCGTACCGCACCGATGCGTATCGGGATCATCTCGGTCGTGAGCACGCTGCTCGCGATGACACGCCCCTTCTCCATCGTGAGCAGGTCGTGAATCGTAAATGCAGGCAGCGGAATCAGGGCTGTCAACGTCTCTGGGACACGTGCCAGCACATGCCAGGCAGTGTGGTCTTCCACCCGCTGGATCCAAGGCAGATGGCTCCGGTTGCGCGAGAAGATCGCATGCTGTCCAAGCACCAGTTCTGTTGGCTTTTGTTCTGGTTCACCTGCATTCATCAAGACCCTCTCAGCCACATCCCGGCTCTGCTACAGCTGCACCAGAAAATCCGTAAAGAAGATGTCCTTCACCTTCAGCTGCGTATTGTGCTTTGCCAACGCTTCCTTCAACTCGATCTTCAAATGCTCCTTACCGTCAGGTCCAAGCAGCCACGCACTTGTCTGCTGGCCCAGTACGGTGAGCACCGTATCGCGCACGGCAAGCTCCTGCTCGGTTGGGGCTTTCGCTGCTTTGCTCTCGCCATCGACCTTCGCAAATTCGCCAACCATATCGAGCGTTAGCCCCAGCCGAAGATAAGCGTGGCCACCTTCATCAGCAAGGTTCACCAGGATGGGTTCAAGCACCACCGGATGTCCGTCTGCTTGGTTTGCAAACCCTTCGAGAGGCGCTGCGACAACCGCACTCAGAGAGAGCTTCCCCGACTTGACAAGCAAGTAAGCTCCACCCGCAACCGCAGCCGCACCCAGGCCTGCACCAACAATTACAACGGCAAGCAGCATGACGATGGGCAGCTTCACCTTGCTTGCAGAGGCCGTCTCCTCGCTGATCGCTGCCTTGGCTGCCATGCCCTTGATGAAGCAGTCGGAATGCCAATCCGGGAACAGAAGAGATTAGGAGATACTCACGAGGTAAAGGCTCCAGGCGCTCAGCCGAGGCGTTACGCAACTGTCGCTAACAGGTATGTGGCGGCAGGCGAGAATCGGGATCGTCTCCCCATACCCGCACCGCCGCCTCATGCTTCCTGCTGCCTTTTTGCGCCGATTCGCCTACCGGATCATCGCAATCGTGTCCTGCGTGACGGTGTCGAACGTTGTTACGGTCTTTGAGTTTGCCTCAAATGCCCGCTGCGCGACGATAAGATTCGCGAACTCGGTTGAGATGTCCACGTTTGAGAGCTCAAGCGCGCTATCTGTGATCTTGCCACGCGATCCCGTGCCCGCAATGCCGCTGATGATCTGCCCTGAAGATGCCGTGGTGATCAGATTGTTATTTCCGATGATCGTCAGTCCCTCAGGATTTTCGACCGTTGCTACAGCGACCTGCCCAACCGTCTCTGTCTGGCCATTACTGAATTGCGCTGTAAGGATGCCAGAGGAATCCGCAGAGAAGGTCTGGTAGATGCCGCTTGCGAAGCCATCCTGCTTATTGGCGTTGGTCTGCGAAGACGCAAAGTTCTGTGAGATCGTGGGAACTCCCGTCGGGCTGAAAAGGTTGAAGCTAAAGTCCAGGTCGGCTGAACCGTCCGCCATGCCGGCAAAGGTCACTCCCGCCACGTTTGCGGCCGGATTCGTCAGCACGCCGGACGAATTGAAGGTGAGTGATCCGGTTGCATTGGTCGCTGCACCCGTATAGTCGCCGGCCGGGAGACCGATGCTGTAGCCCCACGTGTTCGCGGCTGTTTTGGTGTACGTCACCGTGGCCAGATGGGTATTTCCCAGAGAGTCGTAGATTGTTACCGATGTCGGGTAAGGCGTGCCTACGGAAGCACCCGCGTCCAGATTGGCCGTGAAGCCGATGTTCTGCGTCGCCTGTGCCGACTCCGAAGCGCCGATTGGCAGGCTGAGTGCGGTGAGAGGTCCAGTTGAGTTCACGATACCGTTGGTCGCCGAGTACCCCATCACGCTTGCTCCCTCAGCGGTAATAAGGTTCCCACTCTGGTCCAGTTGAAAGTTGCCGGCCCGCGTTAACGCCTCGGTTTGACCCTGCTGCACGACGAAGAACCCGTTCCCACTGAGAGCCAGGTTTGTCTCTACGCCGGCGGTTGGATTGATGCTGCCCTGCAGGAAGTTGGTGTCCGTTGTCTCGACCTGTGTACCCACGCCAACCTGCAGCGTGTCGCCCGAACCGTTGTTTCCAATCTGCTGGTAGAAAAGATCTTCAAACTCCGTGCTCTGACTCTTGAAGGCAGTTGTATTAAGGTTCGCCAGGTTGTTTCCAATCGTATTCAGCGTGAGCGAATCAGCAAACAATCCAGACAGTGGAATCGAAAAATTAGGCATTCGTGGTCTCCAGTTCAAACTCGGTTAGGCATTGCATACTCGTCATTGGGCCGCGCCGCAGGCACGTCCTACCCACAATCCATTTACAGCGTTGTGGCACCAGAAATCAGCTTGTGGACCTCGCCCAGCGTCGCGGGTGCACTGGCCGGCTGCAGGTCTGCTGCCCGAACACTTTCGGCCGCTCCGCTGACCGTTCCTAGCGTGCTCAACGCCGACGCGCTCGAAGCCGATTTATCCGGTGGCGGTGTGGTTGTCGACACAGCAGAGTCAAGCGACGCGATCCCGGTGTTGATCGAAATTAATTGCTCAAGGCTGTTCACCTGCGCCAGCTGCGTGATGTATTGATTCGGATCAGTTGGCTGGGTGGGGTCCTGGTTCTTCAACTCGCTCACGAGCAGCGTCAAAAAGTCGCTGCTTGTGATGTCTGAAGCGCCGGTCGGCGCGGTTGAGTTGGAACCGCTCGCTGCTGCAGTCGCGGCTCCTCGTAGCGTTGAAGATGAGTGGCTGCGAGGTGCCAGCGCGCCGGCTACCGTCTGAGCTGCTGCAGTCCGTTGTGCCACCATCGTGTGTGTCAATCGTGCGTCCATTTTCCTTCTCCTTAGGTTTCTCTAAGTACCTTTAATGCCGTGTCATAAACTCCGCCTAAGTTAGGCATCGATGTCCAACTGACAAGCTCGTTTCCTAAACCCGTACATTCAGCCATCGCCCACTCTCGCTTGAAACGCTTGCCTGCCGTCCGAAGGACGCTACGGCTGTCTCATTCAGACTTCCCACCGATTGATAGGCTCGCGCTGTATCGCTCAAGCCTGGGCCACTCTGCGGCTCGACATGCCGTGGGCTGCCTTCGCCCTGCTGCCCTCCGCTGTGTTGCCCTCCGCTGTGCTGCCCTCCGTCCTGATACGCTCCGTCCTGCAGCAACGAATTGCTTGGCAACCCGGAGCCAGAGCCGGAGCCAGAGCCG
>CAHJWN010000021.1 GCA_903642265.1 Acidobacteriaceae bacterium
AAGTTGCATTGCGAAATGGTAAAGCAAGGGCGGGGGCTTCCCCGCCCTTTTCTCATACCGGTAATGGATCGCCCGGACGGACATGCAGAGCGCGAGGGCAAGGGACAGACGGGCAGCGACAGACGGGCAGTGTTTCAGTAAATCGCGGGAATATTTGCGAGTTGCGGGCGGCTGCAGTGCCAGGAATTTAGAGTCACGAACAAGGAAGGTCTGAAGGTCTTTCTGACTGGCTTCGGATGTGGGCTGAGTCGGATTGAAGGCATGATTTACGAAGCATTGCGCGAGTGTGCACGTCTTCAAAAGAAGACTAGAGGCACCCGCATCCGTGGAAAGAGGAGAACGTAATGGCTATTCGTTGGGAGAAGTTGACGGTAAAGGCGCAGGAGGCAGCACAGGCTGCGAGCGCGATGGCGAGCGAACATGGGAATCCGGAGATCCTGCCGCTCCATCTGCTGGCCGCGCTGCTGGAGGACAAGGAAGGCATCTGCCTACCCGTGCTTGAGAAGGTGGGTGTGCCGGTGGAGCAGTTGCTGGCAGGAACCAATCTAGCGATTGAGAAGCTGTCCAAGGTCTCGGGTGGGTCGCAGCCGGGCATGTCGGCAAAACTGCAGAAGGTGATGGAGCAGGCGTTCAAGGAGGCGGAAAACTTCAAAGACGAGTATGTGTCGACCGAGCATCTGCTGCTGGCGCTGACTGGCGCGAAGGGCGACCAGGTTGAGACTGCAATGGCGGCGCTGGGCGCGACGCATGAGGCGGTGCTGAAGGCGTTGAGTTCGGTGCGGGGGTCGCAGCGGGTGACGGACCAGAATCCAGAGGGTAAGTTCCAGGCCCTTGAAAAGTATGCCAAGGACCTGACGGAGCTGGCGCGGCGGGGCAAGCTTGACCCGGTGATTGGCCGCGATGAGGAGATTCGGCGCGTCGTGCAGGTGCTTTCGCGCAGGACCAAGAACAACCCGGTGTTGATCGGTGAGCCCGGCGTGGGCAAGACGGCGATTGTTGAAGGGCTGGCGCGGAGGATCATCCAGGGCGATGTACCGGAGATCCTGAAGGACAAGCGCGTGGTGTCGCTCGACCTGGCATCGATGATTGCAGGGGCGAAGTTCCGGGGCGAGTTTGAGGACAGGCTGAAGGCGGTTCTGAAGGAGATTGAGGAGTCGGACGGCGAGATTATTCTCTTCATCGACGAACTGCATACACTGGTGGGCGCGGGTGCGTCCGAGGGATCGCTGGACGCAAGCAACATGCTGAAGCCCGCATTGGCTCGGGGCGGTCTGCGGGCGATTGGCGCGACCACGCTGAATGAGTATCGCAAGTACATCGAGAAGGATGCGGCGCTCGAGCGGCGGTTTCAGATTGTGTATGTCGGCGAGCCGAACGTGGAGGATACGATTGCGATCCTGCGCGGACTAAAGGAGCGGTACGAATCGCACCACAAGATCCGCATTAAGGACTCGGCGATTGTGGCGGCGGCGACGCTGTCGCATCGGTACATCTCGGACAGATTTTTACCCGATAAGGCGATTGACCTTGTGGATGAAGCTGCGGCGGCATTGGCGATCCAGATTGGCTCGGTGCCGGTGGAGATTGACGATCTCGAGCGGCGGGCTACATCGCTCGAGATCGAGCGCCAGGCCCTGAAGCGGGAGTTAGATCAAGCGTCCAAAGACCGGCGTGAGATTGTCGAACGCGAGCTAGCCGAGGTGCAGGAGAAGGCGAGCGGATTGCGGGCACGGTGGCAGACCGAGCGTGGGGCGATTGGCAAGATTGCGGAGCTGAAGGAGAAGCTTGAGTCGCTCAGGTTCCAGGCGACTGAAGAGACGCGGAAGGGGAACCTGCAGCGGGCGGCGGAGTTGCAGTACGGCGAGATTCCGAAGCTTGAGGCGGAGCTGAAGGGTCTGACCGATGAGGCGGATGACTTGTCTCCGGAGGAATCCCACGTCTCAGAATCGAGACATGGGGCACCCGGCTTTGGGAAGTCGTCTAAAGCAAAGCGAATGCTGAAGGAAGAGGTTGACGAGGAGGACATCGCGCGGGTGGTGTCGAAGTGGACTGGAATCCCGATCTCGAAGATGCTCGAGGGCGAGATGCAGAAGCTGGTCGAGATGGAGACGCGGCTGCGCGAGCGTGTAGTTGGGCAGGATGAAGCTTTGTCTGCCGTGGCCAATGCGATTCGACGGTCGCGGGCCGGATTGTCAGATCCGAAGCGGCCCATCGGGAGCTTTATCTTCCTGGGGCCAACGGGTGTGGGCAAGACGGAAACCGCGCGGGCGCTTGCGGATTTCCTGTTCGATGACGAGGCTTCGATGGTGCGGATCGACATGAGCGAGTACATGGAAAAGCATGCCGTGGCTCGATTGATTGGCGCGCCTCCAGGGTACGTGGGTTATGACGAGGGTGGGCAGTTGACGGAGGCAGTTCGCCGCCGCCCGTACTCGGTTGTTCTTTTTGACGAGATCGAGAAGGCGCATCCGGATGTCTTCAACGTGCTGCTGCAGGTGCTGGACGACGGACGGCTGACGGACTCGAAGGGCCGCACGGTCGACTTCAAGAACACGGTACTCATCATGACGTCGAACATTGGCGCGGCGCAGCTTTCAACTGCCTGGGCCGATGGGGAGGAAGGCTTTGAGGATGCCAAGACGCGGGTGATGGACTCGCTGAAGCAGCACTTCCGGCCGGAGTTCCTGAATCGCGTCGACGACATTGTGGTCTTCCATGCACTGGGCCAGGAGCAGCTGACGCACATTATCGATCTGCGGCTGCTCGATCTGGAGAGGCTGCTGGCTGATCGGAAGATCACACTGGAGCTGACGGCAGAGGCCAGGGAAGCGCTCTTCAAGGCTGGCTACGACCGGGCGTATGGGGCGAGGCCGCTGAAGCGAGCGATCCAGAGGCTGGTGCAGGACCCTCTGGCGGTGAAGATCCTCGATGGCAGCGTGCTTCATGGAGACCATGTGGTGGCGACGGTTGGGCCGAAGGGTCTGGAGTTTGCGGTGGCGGGGCGCGCGGCTGCCTAAGCGGTGCCGGCTGTCCACTCATCGCGTGAGACAAAGGCGCGATGAATGGGGCACCAAATCGTCGAGGACCCTGGTGGTGCGGGAGGCTCCTAAGCGGTGCCTTTGTCCCACTCATCGCGTGAGACAAAGGCGCGATGAATGGGGGCACGTGGCGAGGCACCGCTGCACGGACCGGGCAGATACCGGGGATGCGGACGCGGCGTGCGATCTTGGAAGGGGCGGTGCTGCGATACTGGCTGTCGGATGACTCTTCGCGAAGCTATCGTCATGGGTGCGGCACGTCTTGAGGGTCAGAATGCAACGCGCGATGCGCGGCTGCTGCTGCTGCATACTGCAGGGCTGCCTCGGACCATCCTGTTCACTGATCCTGAACGCATCTTGCGTGAGGAAGAGCAGGCAGCATTCGGGGCGGCGATATCGCGGCGTGCGAGCGGCGAGCCGATCCAGTACATCACCGGGCAGCAGGAGTTCTACGGATTGAGGATGAAGGTGTCGCCTGCGGTGCTGATCCCAAGGCCGGAGACGGAGCTACTGGTTGAGGCAGTGCTGGCGCGACTGCCCTTCGAGTGTGCGGTGCGGATCCTCGATGTTGGGACCGGGTCGGGGGCGATCGCGATCGCGCTGATGCACAAGCTGCCAATGGCGAGCGTTACGGCGATCGATCTTTCTGAAGCGGCGCTGACCGTGGCACGAGAGAATGCACAAACACATGGCGTGGCAGAACGGGCGCGATTTTTGAAGTCGGATCTGCTGAAGTCTTTGGCGGGAGAGCAGTTCGATGTTGTGGTCTCGAATCCACCATATGTTCCGGAGAGCGATCGCGAGTCGCTGGAAGAGCAGGTGCGAGAGTTCGAGCCTGAGATGGCCCTGTTCGCTGGCGCAGATGGGCTGGATGTATATCGGCGTCTGATCCCAGAGGCCTGGGCGGCATTGAAGCCGGGTGGGTTGCTGGCAGTTGAATTTGGCTTTGGGCAAAGGGAGGCGCTGACGGCGCTCCTAGGGGCGTGGGACGGGGTCGGATTTCTCGACGATCTGCAGGGGATTCCGCGCGTGGTTGTTGCGAGTCGAAGAGACGAGCTGGCTTTAGAAGAGACTAGCTGGCTTTAGAGGTGGGCTGCCGCAACCCAGCCAAGCGGATGGTCCCTACACGGTTTCTGCCGTCCTGCTTCGCGGAGTAGAGGCCCTGATCGGCGGCCTCGATCAGCGCCTCCGGCAGCATGTTGTCCTTTGGAACAAGGCTCCAGCAGCCAATCGAGATGGTGACGATCTGATGCGGGTTGCGCTGGTGTTCCAGCTTCATGTGTTCGACCTCGAAGCGGACCATTTCCGCGGCTTCAAGCGCTCCTGGAAGATCTGTCCCTGGCATAAGCACAACGAATTCTTCGCCACCGTATCGGGCGGGGAGATCGCTGGAACGTTTCAGGGTGCCGCGTATGGATTCAGCGATCCTGCGGAGGCAATCGTCGCCAGCGAGGTGGCCATAGATGTCGTTGAAGAGCTTGAAGCAATCGACGTCGATCATCATCAAGGCGAGGGGCTCGCGGGTTCGCAGGGCGCGGCGCCACTCCTGTTCAAAGACGGCGTCGAATCGGCGGCGGTTGGCTATGCCGGTGAGCCCGTCGCTGATGGCAAGTTGTTCCATCTGCTCATACGCCTGCTTACTCTCTCGTTCGAAATCATCGCGTTCGAGTTGAAGGATGCTGATGGGGAAACACATGAGCATGGATGCGGCGAGAAATACCTGAAGCGTCGTGACGCTATAAGGCTCCAAGACCGAGCCGAACGGGCCAAGGTGATGCAGCGTTCCTTTGGCCGAGATGATGCACACGATATTCACGGCGATTGCGGAGCCGCTGAAACCAAGCTTCAACGCGATAAGCAGAAGAACCGGCATAAGGACGAAGGCGGGCGTTGACCTGGACTGGAAGATGGCCCAACTCGCAAGGGAGACAATCCCAATCAGCCCAGCGGTAAGGGGCAGGGCTTTCCACCGGAAGAGGTCATAGGTCTCGCGGCTCATGAGGATGATTCCAAGCGGCAGCCAGAGCACGATGCCAATCATATCGCCGGCGAACCAGGTGACCCAGTAACGCCAGTAGCTGATCTGCAGCTCGTGAGAGAACACAGCCGATACGGGAAAGGCGGTGATTGCAGGGCCAAGCAACATCGGCCAGATAACGAAGCGCTTCAGGAGATTGGGTTGTTTGATCCAGCTGGAGAGCCCGTTCAGTGCGGGCAGGCAGAAGGCGGCGATGAGCACCTCTGCGGTATCGCAGAAGGTATCAACGAGCACCTCGTCGATTGGCTCCCACCACTCCGCGATGACCTGACTAAAGACCATGCCGGCCAGCACAGCGGGCCAGTATCGCCGAGGGATGCGCAGCAGTGCGGCAACCTGCATTCCAACTAAAGGCCAGCAAACGGCGAGGTTATCCCGCAAAAACGTGCTGACGCATAGCTTCAGTCCGACGCCAAAGACAAGGCCGCTGACCAGCACGATGACGATGTTCTGAAGCCAAGGGAAACGGCGAGCGTCGAGACGGACTCGCGCCCGAAAATGCCGCAGTGTGGGGTGAAGCTTCGCGGCGGGTCTCAAGTCGAGCCTCCGAGAAGAACATCGGCTGGAAGCTGTACGACATGATCGCGATCTTGAGTGCCCCGCTACGTTGCGTCGAGTTTTGCCTGGCGAACCATCTCGACCAGAACTGCGCGCGTCTCCTGCGCGGTTGCGACTTCACGGAGAAAGTTGATGCGTGTACCCTTCATGCCTTCGACGGTCTTGAGGCGTAGCGAGAAGCCAAGGCGATCGACCGAGGTCATGGCGGCTTCAGAGGCTTCAAGGCCGCTCTGGGTGCGGGCGAGAAGAATCATTGAGTCTACGTGGTCGGCGTTCATGTGCGAGAGGATGCCGGGTGCGGCTTCGGCGAGCGGGTCGGCGGCAGCATGCGTATAGTCCTCGGACTGCACCCATCCCATGACGCCGAAGCCGCCGACGTAGTAGAGGTCGATGGGTTCAAGGCGGAAGAAGTTGAAGTCAGCGAAGTCGACCCAGTAGCGGCTGTTCTCGTGGCGGGCGAGATAGAGTTCGCGAACGGCTGCGAGGTCGTTGGCAGGAATGGGTTCGGCGCTCCCAACGATGGTGGCGCGGGCTGCGCCGAGAGCGTCGCCATCGGAGGCGATCTGGCCGATGAAGAGGCTGCATCGCGGGTCCGCGCGGAGGTTCTGGGTATGCATTGCCATGTTGCTGATGAGGAAGATGGGCCGGCCAGAGGCGTCCGAAGCAAATGGCATGAGCGAACCGAAGGGGAAGCCCGGATGCTTGCGGGACTGGGTGCAGAGGGTCGCTGTGGAGGAGAGCGCGAGCAGAGTGCGGACACGTTCGGCGTGAGTAGGCTCGGGGAGCGCAGGAGCGGCGGGGCCGGTAGAGGCATGCTGACGAGTTTCAGTAGATGACATGGATATCCTGGTGAGCCTCTTGCGTACAACACGATGATACGCAGGCATGCATGGAAAACGATGGCCTCTGATGCTCCTTGCAAAGGCGGGAAGGGTGATGGATGATGGCTGCATCCGGCGAAGATGCGTTTCACATACGGTCGTGCGTACGTTCGCGACGATTGGGATGTTGGATATTTGAGCTTGCGGATGCGGGGGTAGTGGTTGAAGTTACTGGTGAAGTTCAACGTGTTGCTGGTTGTGGTATTCGCGCTGGGGCTTGCGTCCACGTACTTTGAGGCGCGCGGCTTTCTCGAAAAGCAGGCGCAGAACCAGGTGATGCGCGAGGCGGGCCTGATGGCTTCCAGCGCGACCGCGACACGAATTTACACCGAAGAGATGGTGACGGAGTACCTGGCAAAAGCGGGAGAGCAGGAAGGCGTGTTTCTGCCGCAGACGATCCCCTTCTTTGCGACGACGACGATTTTCAGCAAGATTCAGCAGGAGTATCCAGATTATGCGTACAAGGAAGCGGCGCTGAATCCTACCAACCTTCGCGACCGGGCGACGGACTGGGAGGCGGACCTGATCCAGCATTTCAGGGATTCACCAAAGGAGGCTGAGCTGATTCGGACGCGCGACTCCGCGACAGGGCCAAGCCTTTACCTGGCGCACCCGGTGCGGGTGGAGAAGGGATGTCTGCAATGCCACAGCCAACCATCGGTGGCCCCAAAGACAATGCTGGCGAAGTACGGGGACAGGAACGGCTTTGGCTGGAATGTGGGCGAGGTGGTGGGAGCTCAAATTGTGACGATTCCCACGTCGCTGCCGCTTGAGATTGCGCATCGCGGGCTGGTGGAGCTGATGGTTGATCTATGCGTGATCTTCCTGGTGGTGATCCTGCTGATCGACCTGGGGCTGTATGTGATCGTGATACGGCCGCTCAGGACGATCTCAGACGCGGCGAACCGGATCAGCCAGGGTGAGATGGACCTGGAGCACGTGACGACGCGCGGGAACGATGAAGTGACCGAAGTGACAAGGTCGTTCAACCGGATGCATACGAGCTTACAGAAGGCGATGGCGCTGTTAGAGGAGTAGGTTGGGTCGTTCGGGTTGGGAAGACGGTTCGCATGGGGCGTGACTGACCACCTAAGTGGCGATCGAGTTGTCACGCAGATAGAGCTGTGCGAAGAAGGGGGAAAGCGATTCCTGGGTCCGGGTTTCTGGGTTTAGGTTCCTGGGTCCCGGTTCCTGGGTCCCGGTTCCTGGGTTTAGGTTCCTGGGTCCCGGTTCCTGGGTCCGGGTTCTGGGTCCGGGTTCTAAGGGGAAGGAGCCTAGCGAGGGCGGGTGCGGAGAAACTTCTGCCGGTCGGCGGGCTTTTCGATCTCCTTTGCGGCTTCCTGGTAGAGCTGATCCATGTTGGTGGTCTTTTTCGAGAGCCGGATCACGGTGATCTTGGCGATAGGGCCAATGAAGGCAGCCAGATGCTTGACCAGTGGCTCGAGCGGCTGGGGGACTGCGCTGGTCGGCGTGCGGTTTACGGGGTCGGAGCCAGCGTGCCAATTCCCTACCGGCGCCATGGTGGCGGTGAGTTCGTTGTTGATCTCGCTTGAGGATTGATCGCCGGGTGTGAGGGCGTTGAGAAGGTCGGTTGCGGTGGCGAAGCGGCGGGCGGGATCTTTCTCCATGGCGCGGGCGAGCGCGTCCGAGATGTAGCGCGGGATGTCAGGACGCAATTCGTGGAGTGGCCGGGGCTGCTGGTTGAGGTGACCCATCATCAGCTCGTAGGCATTCTTACCCTGGATGGGGGGCTCGCCGGCGATGAGCTCGTACACGGTGACGCCGAAGGAGTAGATGTCCGATTGCGTGGTGGCCTTTTCGCCGCGTACCTGCTCGGGCGACATATAGATGGGTGAGCCGACGACCGAACCAGCGATCGTGAGTTCGGTGGAGCTCTCCTGATAGGCGAGGCCGAAGTCGAGAAGCTTCATCAATCCGCCGGGCGAGACCATGGTGTTGGCGGGCTTGATGTCGCGATGCACGACGCCTCGGGCGTGGGCGTACTCCAACGCACGGAGTGCCTGCGAGAAGTAGTCGAGCAGTTGAGGGATGCCGATGCTGGTGCGGCGGCTGAGAGCGCGGAGGTCTTCGCCCTCGACGAGTTCCATCATCATGACGAGCTGATCTTCGAAGTAGAATGCGGTGTGCAGGCGGGCGATGTTGGGGTGATTGAGCGAGGCAAGCATCTGGATCTCGCGACGAAAACGCTCCGCGAGCTCGGGCGTGCCGGTGCGCTCGGGATGAAGCACCTTCATGGCTTCAAGACGGTGAGAGATGTTGTGCTTGACGCGGTAGACGGTGCCAAGGCCGCCCTGCCCGAGGGTACTTTCGATCGTATAATCCCCGATGATTTTGCCCGGTTCAAAGCTCATGAGAGCTTGATTGTAAACGAGGCGGATGGCGGGTCTGCCCGGCTGCTGACGTCGCTGGAGGGACGGATGATCGAGGCGATGGGCTATCGTGCGATTGTGAGCGGGACGGGGATCGTGTCGGTGTGGGGCGGAAGGCAGATGCGGTCGTTGCAGGATTGATAGCGGACGAGAATGTGGAGCGCATTGGCGTTTGGAGATGCGTCATTTGCGGCCTGCAGGTGCAGGGTGAACTCGGCCGAGTGGTCGAAGAAGCCGGTCGGCTTGCGGAAGAGCGGGTCGGGGAGCACCTTCGGCCTGGCTTCTTCGACGCGGATGAGATCGGCGGGGTCACCGTCGGTGAGGTTGATCTCGGTGGCAACAGGGCCGCCCTCGGGTTCTTCCAGAGCATAGAGGTGCCAGCCGGGGTCAAGCTCCCCCGTAATGATGACGTTGAACTTCGCACCGGGCTTGAGCGGTTTGGCAGGTGAGGCTTTGATGTGCCATTGAACGGGAGGCTTCGTCGCGGCGCTTGCGGCAAGTAAGCTGAGCGCGAAGAAGGCAGCGGCAATTGCGTGTCTCATGCTATTTCGTGGCCTGTGCGTGGTCGCCGAGCAGGACCAGTGAAGTTGCGAGGACGTGATGCGAAACGGTGTCCTGGACCCAGGCGGCGATCGCGAGATGACCGGGCTGCAGGGTCATGTCCTTGGTGAGGAAGGTGATTTTGCCGAAGCGGTCGTTGTGCTGCTCGTAGCCGTCGAGGTAGGTGCTGAGCGAACGACTGATTGCAGCAGGGTCGAACGATGTATCGAGTGCGGCGGTAGCGCCAGGAGAGACGGCAAAGCCAGCGTCGGCCGGCCTGGCCAAAGCACGTACCACCATGCGATGAAAACGAACACCGTTTTCGCCGCTGTACCGGATGTCGTCTTCAACCAGGGCGAAGTTGACGACGAAGTGCGGTTCTGCGGGTGCAGGCAAAGGTGCGGCTGCTGCAGCCGGAACGATCGGCTTCGCACCAGGCTTGGCGGCGGGTTCGGGTTCGGCTTTGAAGGCAAGAGCCGTTTGCACATCTCCGCTTTCTGGCAGGGTGACGGTGGCGTGCGCGGTGATCATACCTGCATCTGCCTTGGCGGCGGTGAGATCGATCCTGACGCCGGTCGAAAGCGCCGCGTTGGTGTCGATGAGCCTGGCGAGTTGCGTATAGATCGCTTCACTACCATCGCGTTCGGCGCCTGAGACTGAGAGCTGCTGACCATCGAGCAGGTAGGTCGGGGTGAAGGCCAGGTTGTAGAAGTCGCCACGGGCAACGGAGTCAGGGTTGGCAAGGGGGTCGGGGTCGGGAATGTGCTGATCGAAGGCAAGGGCGATGAACTCTGTCCGGGGATAGGCTTTGAGCAGGTCATCCACGGCGACGTCGCCGCCAACGCACGGTGGACAGGCAGAGCCGGTGAAGAGCTCGAGCAGGACGGTGTGACCTGCGGTGACTGGCTGCGGGCTGGTTGTGACGAGTCTGGACGGGAACAGCTGGTGGTACCGGGCGTCGAGCTCGGCAGGGAAGCCGGCATCGCTGCCATTGTGGGCCTTGCGGTAGAGCATGGCCATGTTCTGGACATCGATGGGCTTGATGGCACCTACAAGTTGGGCTCGCTCGTAGGATTCGAGGGCAGCGGCGTCATCGTGGTTGAGCAGGGCGAGACGTGCGCGCTCGGTGTTTACATCGTCGACCAACGGGCCAAGTGAGTAGGCCTCGGCGATCAGCGGCGATGCCTCGGCCTGTTTTCCTTCGTGGAGATAGACATCTGCGAGGACGGCAAGGTTTTCGCTGCGTTCATCCGCAAATTGTTTGTGCAGCTCCGAAGGCTTGGGTGGCGGCGCTTTGTACCTGGCGTATGCGGCAAGAGTCTGCTTGTCGTACTCGGCTTCCGCAGTGTGCTTCACAGCATCTTTTGAGAGCTTCTCGGCGAACGGCAGATCGAGGCCGGTGGTGCCGGCTTCGGCCAACAGCCATGCAAGAAGATTCTCCTTCTGCGTGCGTGACGGGCCTTTCTCCGCTTTCTTGACCTGCAGCCTGGCTTCAGATTCGATCTCGGCGGTGCGCTGCGGAAAGTTATTAATGAGGAGCTTGAAGATGGCTGATTGCGCATAGCCGACGCGGCTGCTCTTCGGATACTGCTTGACGAAGGCGTGGAGAGCGGCAAGCGATTGGTCTGGGTCATCGATCGAAATAGCTGCCCGATATGCCCGCCGGTCGGCCGGCATCTGCTTCTTTACTGGCGCAGCTTCAGCGGCCTGGGCATGGATTTTTTTTTCAGGCAGCGTGATCAGGCAAGCCAGGATGCAGGCAGTTTGGAGTAGACGCAAGTGCTTAGGCATTCTAGGGACCGCCTTGGAAGTGGAAGAACTTTCAAGTGCAGTATAGCGGCTGCTTTCTGCTGAAGTGCGTGGCGCGACTAGAGGCCGGCGTACCAGTCGTAGCCGAGCTTGGTCCAATAATCGTCGGGCTGCTTGTCGGTATAGGCGATCAGGGCGATGCGCTTGATCTGCTTGTAACCGTACTTGATCGGCATGTGCAGGCGCAGCGGTGCGCCGTGAAGCTGCGAGAGCGGAGCACCGGACATCTCCGTTGCGAGCAGCGTCTGGGGGTGTTTGCAGGCGTTGAAGTTGTAGCCGCAATAGTAGTCGCCGAAGGGCGTCTCCATGTAGACGTATTTGGGGAGCTTGCCCTGTGCGTTCAGCGCCGGTGGATAGGCGGCGATGAGATCGGCGAGACGATACCCGCCCCAGTGAACGATCTCGCTCCAGCCCTCGATGCATTTGAACTCGTTGATAAGTTCGTGGTGCGGAAGCTTCTTGATGTCGTCCAACGTAAGCAGCAGGCCAGGCGTGGAGGGGTCGAGATCGCTGTCGCTGTCGCCGGCCTCTTCCTGGCCGCGCATCGGCGTACCGTCGGCGCCGAGAGCACGGGTCCAGACGGCGGGCTTCTCAGCTGGGCCCTTGGAGTCGTCAGCGGAGGCGGAGGCTTGCTGCGGGAAGTCGACCTCTTTGTACTCCCATGCGGTGACGTCGGGGACGTACTGCTTGTACTGCTTCGGGTTGTCGACGCCGACCAGCTTCAGTCGCCAGGTGTCGAGAACGAGCTCCTGGCGGAGACCATAGGGGCCGTTGAAGCGAAGCTCTGGAACGGCCTTCGACTTAGCAAAGGTAGGCGCGATGCCGCGCTCCTCGAAGACGCCCCGGGCAACGTCTGCGTTGACGTTGAAGCCTTTGCGGAGCGGGGTTTGCTGCCGGCCGATGAGCGGGCTGTTATCGATCCAGTGATAGACGCCGTAGGCCGCGGCGGCGGCAGTGGCTCCAGCAAGAAAACCGCGCCGGGTGCGGCGGCCCGATAGTTGAAGCAGGTCGCGATCGGCCTGGTTCTGTGGTTCGAGGGTCGGCTCGGAGCTGAGGTGTTCGGCGATCTTTGCGGCGGCAAACCTGGCTTCCTTCACCTTAGGGTCGTGATCGACGAGGGCACCTTGCGGGGATGCTGCGGATTTCGAATCGACGCGCTCAGGCTCGTACTCCTCATCAGGATCGGAGTGGGGATCAATGCGGTCTGTGCGGTTCTCACGCTCTTCCTGCTGACGGCGCTTCTCGCGTTCTTCGCGCTCTTCCTCGCCATCCGCCATCTTGAGGTCCGGCCCATTTTCAAGACTCATGGCTATCTCCTTTCTTCGGTGTAGGGGCGTGAGTCGGCAGGACGGATTTCATACCCGCTGACCATGCCGCGGAAGTTGTTCCAGCCGGTTTTGACCACTTGAAAGATATGCAGAAGGAAGAAGGCCATGAAACCAATGGTGAGCCAGAAGTGCAGCCAGCGGGCCATCTCATAGCCGCCCAGCAGCGAGGTGAGATAGTGCGCCTGGATCGGTTTGTAGACTGCGAGGCCAGTAAGCAGCGAACCCAGGCCCATGAAGATGATGGCGGTATAAGCGATCTTCTGCGCGCCGTTGTACTTCTTTGCGGGCGGATGGACCTTGGTAAGGTGCAGGTCATAGAGCGTGACCAGCATGGCTTCCTTCCACGAGGCTATGGTCGGAACCATGAGCCGCCAGTTGCCGGAGAGGACGAGGTAGCTGACGTAGACGAAGCCATTGATGCCAAAGATCCACATGAAGACGAAGTGCCATCCGAGACCGGTAGTGATCTGGTAGGGCGCGTTCAGCCATTTGTAGACCCACTCCGGCCAGAAGCGAAAAAGGGTAAAGCTGCCAATGCCGATGCGGTAGATGCGGTGCGGGTGCTGGTAGGCGTTGTCGGAATCGCCCCAATAGATCAGCATGCCGCTCCAGATCATGGTGAAGAGCACGGGAAAGTTGATCCAATGCATCCATCGAATGGCGAGGGGATGCTTCTTCTCGAGGCGGAGCGTGGCTGCGGCGGGCTTCGTTTCACCGGTTGGCTCGGCCTGGCTTTCGGAGTCTTCGGCGTCGACCGACTGCTGTGCGCTTTCAACGATGGCGGCAACAGCAGCGGGACCATCTACAATCTGACTCGCGATCTCACCCGCGGCAGGGGTAAGGATTGCATCGCCGTCCGGGTCTGGGGTTGCGTTCGGCATTGTGCTGAGCTCCTGCTACGTGCAGTACCGAAGATATCAGCAAGACGCGACGGAGACGCTCAACGATCTTTCTGCGGGCCGAGGTCCTCTCTCCTGCAAAGTGCCTTGGGCCTCACGGTTTCGGCTGTATACGGTTGGGCGTGTGAGGGCTTATCGGACAGCCATGCGTGAGGTTTAGAAGCGTTTCACCTGGTGAAATCACAGTGAGTCAGAGGTTGTTTCTATCAGCGAAGGAATGAATGCGGCTCAAAGAAGCGGACGCGCCTTTCCGGTAAACTTAGGAGATGGCAGCACTTCGCAAGCGAATCTGCGGGACACTCTCACTTCTGGGCTTTGCGGTATTTACGTCATTGGGTAATGGGCAAACAGCAAAGCCGCTTCCCTTCTTCGACCAGGTGGGCAAGATGACGGTGGACGTGGATGGTGCACCGAATGCTTATGGACCGCCGGGAAGACCGGCGCTTGACTTCGAGAAGAATGCGCATACCGGCGGGACCATACGTGGGCCAATCGTCGGCTACCTTACGGATCACGGCAAGCCCGTGATGCAGGGGCCGAACGATCCGAAGCCGGGGTATTACATCTCGACAACGGACTTCCGTGATGACTCCATCATTGATGATCGGAACCCGAGGAAGTACGTGGATGCAACGAAGATCAATTACGTGGTGCTGGGGAGTTTTGGCAGGAAGCATCATGTAAAGCTTGGCGACCTGGTCGTGGTGCATAGCCATGAGACCGAAAAGACGGTGTACGCGATTGTTGGCGACTCCGGCAATGCAGCAGGGACAGAAGGATCGCTGGCGCTGCTCCAGGCGCTCGGTTATCCATATAAAGATGGCAAGGATGATGCGGTCGAGGACCCAAAGATCGTAATTCGGTACTACCCGGGATCAAATCCTCAGCGCCGCTTCTTTCGTGCGCAGGCAGAAGTCGATAGGGCTGCCGAAGTGCTGAAGCTTGATCGCAAGTTCCATTAATTACTCGTGGTGCGATCAAGGGAGTGAGACGCGTTCTAAGTTACGCACGCTTCACCCTGGGGGCTTACCTGTTCAGCGCGAGGAGAAGTGTTCCATGGGGTGGAAGACTCACGTTGATCACAGCAGAGGAAGGCAAGGCAGCCTGTGTCCAGAGATCGCGCGCCGTGTATTTAGAAGCTTCAAGGCCATAGTGGGCGAAGGGTGAGTTGATAGCGACGGGTGCGTCGCCGAGGTTGAAGAGGGCGAGGTAAAGCTGGCCGTCTGGTGTGCTGGAGGTCCAGGCGATCACATCGCCATCGGTTGCGGCAAGATGCTGGCCGGAGCCCTGCTGGTCCATTGCGACGACGTCGCGGTTGGTGAGCAGTGAGGCAGTCCATTCATCCAGCTGCGTGAGGTTGCCGCCGAAGAAGAGCGGTGAGCGCGCGATGGACCAGAGGGTTACAAGGGTCCGCTGCTCGTCATGGGAGAGAGCAGTCTTGCGCGGCAGGCCCCAACCGGGAACCGGGCCAAGCATACCAAGCGGGAGCATATCGGCGTCGGGCCAGTTGCCGGGCTTTACATACTTCGTCCAGCTATCAATGACGGCAAACTGCGACTTCACGCTTTGCGGGAATTCATCCTTGTCCTTGCTTGCGGTCCAACGATCCCAGACGTCGTTCGAGATGCGCCAGAGCTGGGCGTTCGCGCCAAGAGCCGCCGCGTCCGTAAGCGCCGCCGGACCCGGCGAGAGACTCAGCACCATAGGGCGGCCAGACTTCTCAATGGCCAGGTGGATCATGTGGATCTCGTCTGCCTTGTACGGGTGGGAGGCGATGCAATCCACCTTGACGTAGTCGACGCCCCATGCCGCGTATTGGGAGAACATCGCGTTGTACCAGGCCTGACCGGCGGGGTTATTCTGTACGCCGAAGTTATCAGGATTCCACGGACAGGTGTCCGCAGTGTCGGCAACATCGTGCGCATGGAAAGTGCTGTCCGCGACAGGAAGATTCGATTTGACCGCTGACTTTGGGATCCCACGGATGATGTGTATGCCGAACTTGAGTCCTTGTGCGTGGACCGAGTTTGAAAGAGCGACAAAGCCGGCTTCGGCCTGGGCGGAGACAAAGCGATTCAGCGCAGGCTGATAGCGGCCATAGGCATCGGTGCGGTACTGGAGCGTTTCGGGTTTTGCTGCAGCTTCCGGATTAGCAAGGTACCAGCCTTCATCTACGACCGCGTAGGTAAAGCCTGCGGACTTCAGTCGGGCTGCCTCTACCGCAACGTTGGCCCGGAACTGAGACTCCGTGATGGTCAGACCATAGGAGTCCCAGCTGTTCCAGCCCATCGGCGGAGTCGGGGCATTTATCACCTGCGATTGCGCGGCAAGGGTGATCACGGCCAAAGCTGCCGGTGTGAAAATCAACTTCAGGACTGTATCCACAAGTCCAAGCAGGGTACGGGGTTTCATAGAGGCCCTCTCGTAGGTATTGAGGACTTGGCTCGACAACCCTCTTACCTTGCAGCAATCCATCTTGCCATGAGAGTACCGCTTACAAGAAACGTTTTAGACTTTATCGCTGAACGCAGGCTTCTTGAAGTTGGGAGCAGGGGTCGCGTCTAAACGCGCTGGTGAAGATCCCAGGGCCCGGACGCGGCTCGACGGAAAGGTAGATCCCAGCGTCTTGCGGAGAGCCGCTTGCGCGACTTGCTGCTGCAGCGTGACGATAATTGCGGTTGCCGACTCTTCACCAGAGCAGGTGTAGCTGTGCGTAGTATCGGCGTCGAAGTAGACGGCATCGCCAGCCTCGATGTGGTGGGTCACTTCGCCGTGCTGAATATCAAGACGGCCACTAAGCAGGATCAGAAACTCACAGCCGATGTGCTGGTGGGCACGATGCTCGCGACCCTTCTTGGCGGGCAAGAACTCCGCGAAGTACGGGTCAAGCTGGCGGTCCGGCACCATGTAGCCGAGGCTTTGGAAGAAATATGCCGGGTCGGTTACGCCGCTCTGTGGAAGACGGACGCGGTCTTTAGCGCGATGAACTCGGAAGAGAGTCTGAGGCTCAGGCTCGAAGAAGTAGCTGAGATCCTTCGAGAAAACCATCGAGATTCGGGCCAAATTGCGCAGAGTAGGCACAACGCGGCCGGTTTCAAGCTGCGAGAGGAAGCTGGCGGAGAGGCCGGTGTGACGACCCAGTTCAACCAGGCCCATCGATTTCTTGAGGCGGAGGTGCTTGATCCGTTCCCCGATGCGTTTTTCAGCGATAAAGCTTTCGGCAGCCTCGCCATCAACCTGGACCGAGACCTCCTGAATCGCATTTTCCAGAATTGCAGGCGGCACAAGGCCTGAGGTGGTGGTGCCCTGATCCAGAGACTTGTCTTCAGCGGTGATAGTGAGAGCTGCTTTCGGCATTTTTGGATTCTCCAATATTCATCTCACCAAGAGACGTTGAAGTTTGGTGAAAAGACGTCTGTACTTAGAATTTATCTAACTCACGAGATCTGTGAGAAGGAAAACGCTGAGATAAGGTTGCAGCGCCTTCCCTTTTTTGTAAGTGAGCGGGCGATCCATTGGGTGCTGGAAATGCTTTACCCTAAGAACAATGCGGCTAGATGATGCCCAACCCGGCGGTAAGTGGACGAGCCGGGTAAGCACGTCTGCCTTCCTTGTGAGTGCAGTGCTTTGCGCGGGTTGTGCGAACCCTGGGCCGCCTAAACCACCCTCTCTGCACCTACCTGAAACTGTGAAGGACCTGTCCGCAGTGAGGGCGGGCGATCACGTGACGCTGCGTTGGACTACTCCGCTGCGAACGACCGACGACATGGAGATCAGAGGAACAATGACGGCGGAGGCGTGCCGCGAGGTGGGTGCAAGACCTCTGACTCCGCTGGCCAGAGCTTCGGCATGCGTGCCGGTCCGCAGGATTGCGGTCAACCCTGGTCCGTCCGAGGTGATTGACACGCTGCCGCCGGCACTACAGGCCGATCCAGTGACGCTGCTGACTTACCGGGTGAGGATATACAACTCAACCGGGCACTCGGCGGGGGACTCCGCTGGAGTTTATGCCGCGGCAGGCAGCGTTCCCCATGTGGTCGAGTCGCTTCGGGCGACAGGAAGTGAACGCGGCGCAGTGCTCGAGTGGCAGGGTGATTCGGCGACGAGAGACCCTGCGGCAGACTTTGTTTATTTGACGCGCATCGATACCACTCCGAACGTGGCTGCGAGCAAAGAGAACAAGGACAAGGCCGCTGCGGGCGGACCTGCGGGCGGACCTGCAGGGAAGGCCAAGGCAGCCAGGATGAGGCCGGTCAAGACTTCGAAGCCTGAGACCGATGCGACTGGTGAGGCGCATCTACGTGCTCCCGAGAAGGTGCCAGGATCGCAGACTGACACCGAAGGAACGGTGGATACGACAGCCCTGATGGGCGACACGTACAGCTATCGCGCACAGCGGGTGCGGCAAATGACGACTGGAGGCCATCCGCTTGAGATTCGGAGCGAGGACTCCACCGCGGTGGCGGTGGCACTGGCCGACACGTTTCCGCCGCGAGTTCCAACCGGACTGGGATCGATCTCGGGCGTAGCAAAGCCTTCCGAGTTGGCAAGCGCGGGGGGAGCAGTCTCGGGGTCGCAGGCGCTGCCGTATGTCGATCTTTCCTGGGAGCCGAACAGTGAGGCTGACCTGGCCGGATATCGCATCTACCGGCAAGCGGCCGGGCCGGATGGGTCTCCGCAAGGGCCGCTGGTCAGGCTGACGGCGACACCCATTGCTGCGCCGGTATATCGAGACGTGGCGGTGAGGGCCGGGCAGGGCTATATTTATAGCGTAACGGCAGTCGACGCGACGGGGAATGAGAGTGCGCCTTCGGCAAAGGTCCTGGAGACAACAGCCCGAGACGACGGGGAGTCTCTTAAGTGAGCTACAGGTAAGGCGAAACCCATTGATGTACGCTGCAAGCCAATCGCGGATTGAGCGTCGGCATCGATCAATGATCCTGATCTTAACGAAAGAACTATAAGGGAGTATACGCAGATGGCAACTCTTCTGGAACAGCTGAAAAAAGTGACTACCGTCGTTGCCGATACGGGCGACATCAACTCTATCGAGAAATTCAAGCCGACGGATTCGACCACCAACCCGTCGCTGATTGCGGCCGCTTCGGCGATGCCGGAGTACTCGCAGATCGTGGACGACGTGCTGAAGGATTCGCGCGACGCTGCTGGCGACAAGGCCTCGGACGAGGAGGTCGCGAATATGGCGTTCAAGGCACTCGCCGTGGCATTTGGTAAGAAGATCCTGAAGATCGTTCCCGGCCGGGTGTCGACCGAAGTGGACGCTCGCCTGAGCTATGACAGGGAGAAAACACTGGAACAGGCGCGGGACATCATCGCGCAATACGACAAGGCAGGCATCGGTCGCGAACGCGTCCTGGTAAAGATCGCTTCGACCTGGGAAGGCATTAAGGCGGCAGAGATTCTGGAGCAGGAAGGCATTCACTGCAACCTGACGCTGCTGTTCGGATTGCACCAGGCGATTGCGTGCGCAGAGGCGAAGGTCACGCTGATCTCACCGTTCGTCGGGCGCATCCTTGACTGGTACAAGAAGGACACGGGCAAGGATTATGTTGGCGCTGACGACCCCGGCGTGCAGTCGGTAACGACGATCTACAACTACTACAAGAAGTTTGGCTACAAGACCCAGGTGATGGGCGCCAGCTTCCGCAACATCAGCGAGATTACTGAGCTTGCTGGTTCAGACCTGCTGACGATTGCTCCAAAGCTGCTGGCTGAGTTGGATTCGAAGGAAGGCGATCTGCCATTGAAGCTCGATGCTTCGAAAGCCGCCTCGATGGACATCGAAAAGCTGACCATTGACAAGGACACTTTTGAGAAGATGCACGCGGAAGATCGCATGGCGCACGACAAGTTGAAGGAAGGGATTGAAGGCTTTTCGGCTGCGCTTGTGGATCTGGAGAAGCTGCTGGCGAAGAGGCTGCAGGAGTTGATGCAGCCTGCAAATGCTTAAATGTAACTTTCGTTAGAGAAGAAATGGCGACCTGAGGGTCGCCATTTCTTCTTGACATTCTATGCTGGCGGCAATTCCGCGAGGACTTCTTCGATCGTGACTCCATCGAGCCATAGATGACGGTCGCGAGTATAATTGCCCGTTGTCTTCCGGGATATGTTGAGAAAACGAGCAAAACCGTACACCCCGAGTTCCGCTTGATCTCCGCCTGATTGGCAGAGCTGGCAACCCACTGCCATCGGCCCTCTTCGACAATCTGGAAGTTGCGTTTCACAGCCGCAGCTTCGAGGCGAACGCGAAGCTGTGATGGACAGTCGGTCAGTCGATTCAGCGCACACGTGTCGAGGTAGATCCTTATTCTTCATAGGATATATCGGCTCAGATCCTGATCCTTGACGATGCTGGCGACTTGCTGGCGGACGTATTCGGGATCGATGACAATGACTTTTTCAGTGCCGGTGTCGGTCTTGCGCTCGATGACGGGGAGCGGTGGCGAGGGTGGCAGTGGGTCGGCTGTGAGGGGAGCGGACGCGCCGATTTCGGCAATGACGCCCTCCTCGGTAGCCTCGGCACGAGGGGACTTGAAGAGATCGGGTGCCTGGAAGCTGATCTCGTCGAGCACGCGCTCCATGATGGTGTGGAGGCGGCGAGCACCAATGTTCTCAGTGGTCTCGTTGACACGGAAGGCGAACTGCGCCATCTCCTGGATGGCTTCCTTGGTGAACTCGAGCTTGAGGCCTTCGGTCTCGAGCAGCGCCGTGGATTGCTTGACGAGCGAGGACTTGGGCTCGGTGAGGATGCGGACGAAGTCGTTGACGGTAAGCGAATGCAGTTCTACGCGGATGGGAAAACGGCCCTGTAGTTCCGGGATGAGATCGGACGGCTTGGAAACGTGGAAGGCGCCGGCGGCAATAAAGAGGATGTGGTCGGTCGAGACCATGCCGTACTTGGTGTTGACGGTGGTGCCCTCGACGATGGGGAGAATGTCGCGCTGGACACCTTCACGGGAGACATCGGGGCCATGGCCGCCTTCACGACCGGCGATCTTGTCGATCTCATCGAGGAAGACCATGCCGGAGTCTTCGACGCGCTCGACGGCGAGGCGGGTGACCTGGTCCATGTCGATGAGGCGCGACTCCTCTTCCTGGACGAGGTATTCGAAGGCTTCAACGACCTTCATCTTGCGCTTCTTGGTTCGCTGACCAAAGAGGCCGGGGATCATGTCGCGGAGGTCCATGCCGCCGTCGCCACCCTGGTCCGGCCCGGAGTTCGAGCCCATGTTGGTCATGATCTCGAAGCTGGGCGTGTTGCGATCGCGAACGTCGATTTCGACAACACGGTCGTCGAGCTTGCCTTCGCGAAATTGCTGGCGGAGCTTTTCGCGGGTGCGGGAGTGGCTGTCGCCGGGTTTGTCGGGTTTTTCTGCAGGTGTTTCGTCGACGGGAGAGACGGGAAGTTCGATGACATTCGACTCACCGGATGCATCCGAAGCCGATGGCGCCGGAACAACCAGAATGGGTGAGACCGGCGCGCTGGAGCTTGGAGTGGGCGGGAGCAGAAGATCGAGCAGGCGGTCTTCTGCGTTCATCTCGGCCTTCTCTTCCACGTCGTCGAGCTTCTCGTCGCGCACCATGTCGATGGCGATCTCCACCAGGTCGCGAACAATGGATTCGACATCGCGGCCGACGTAACCGACCTCGGTGAATTTGGACGCTTCGACCTTGAGGAAGGGCGAGTTCGTGAGCTTGGCCAATCGACGGGCTATCTCGGTTTTGCCGACGCCGGTAGGGCCGATCATGATGATGTTTTTCGGCATGATGTCTTCGGCGAGCTCGGGCGGGAGTTTCTGGCGGCGCATGCGGTTGCGCAGGGCGATGGCGACGGCGCGCTTGGCAGCCTGCTGTCCGACAACGTATTTATCGAGCTCTGCGACAATCTCGCGGGGAGTCATCTCGTCGAGTGCGAGGGCTTGGTCTTCGGCGGTTCCGGGTAGAAAGATTGCCATGGTGCTGGTTCCTCATCGGTGAAACAGGTGCTTTGGTTCTCGTCGTGGCGATTGAGTGAGAATCGTACCTCAGCGGCTAAAGCCGCGTTGCGAAATCGACGTTACGGCACGGCTGAAGCCGTGCCCTTAAGCAAGGCAAGTGCTTTGAACGGAAGCTGCTGCTTCAGCAAGACGGCTGCTGCTTCAGTAAGGCGGCTGCTGCTTTGGTAAGACGGCTGCTGCTTTGGTAAACGGCTGCTGCTGTAGCAGCTGCGGTGCTAAGGGGCGGTTTGCGGCTCTGACTTCAACTCTTCGATCGTCATCTGGTCGTTGGTGTAGATGCAGATCTGTCCTGCGATGCGGAGGCTTTTCTCGGCGATCTCGCGGGCGCTCAGGTCGGTGTTCTCCATCAGGGCGCGTGCCGAGGCGAGGGCGTAGCTGCCGCCTGACCCGATGGTGGCAATTCCTTCATCGGGATCGATGACATCACCGGTGCCGCTGAGCAGAAAGGTCGACTTCGCGTCGGTGACGATGAGCAGTGCTTCGAGCTGGCGAAGCATTTTATCGGTGCGCCAGTCTTTGGCGAGCTCGACGGCGGAGCGGCCGAGGTTGCCAGCGAACTGCTCAAGCTTGGTTTCGAAGCGGCTGAAGAGCGAGAAGGCGTCAGCGGTCGACCCGGCAAATCCGGCGAGTACTTTATCGTTATAGAGCTTGCGGATCTTCTTTGCGGAGCCCTTCATGATGGTCGAGCCGAGCGAGACCTGACCGTCGGCAGCCATGACCACAGAGTCGCCGCGGCGGACGCAGATGACTGTGGTCGAGCGGATGCGGCGGCCATCGCCTAAGTCCAGAGGGTGGGCAAGATCGAGCGGACGGGCACGGCAGGAGTTGCTGTCGTTCAAAGAAAGTTCGGACAAATTGTGTTCAGGGGAGCGCATTTTGGTCACTCTTCAGTATACCGCCTGCGCACCCCTCGGAATGATCTTCCAAGCCGTCAGCGTGCGTCCGAAACGATGGCGAACATTGCTCCCTGGGGATCGAGATATTGGGCGATCCACTGGCCGCCGGGCACCTCGTGTGGTCCCACGAGCAGCTTACCGCCGGCAGAACCGGCGCGTTCGATCGCGGCGTCGAGCCCATTTACCGTGAAGTAGTAGAGCCACATGGGATGCGGCGATTCGGGCATCTTTGTCATCATGCCACCAACCGGCATCTCGTCGCCGGTAGAGAACATGCGATAGACGCCCATCGGGCCCATGTCCACCTCGCCTGACTTGGTCCATCCGAACAGGCTGGAGTAGAACTCCCATGCAGGTTCGAGATCGCCAGCGTGAAGTTCGCGCCAACCGATCTGACCTGGTGCGCCGGCCGCTGCCGGCATCTCCGAAGAGGGCTTGAAGACCACGAACACTGCGCCGTGCGGATCGGCAACGACCGAGAAGCGGCCTACGCCAGGAATGTCCGTCGGCGGTCGGTGGACTGACCCACCTGCGGCGGTAATTTTTTCTACGCTGGCATCGACGTCGTCCACGCTTATATGACCTGTCCAGGAAGGCGGTGCGCCGCTTGCTGCAGCTTCCGAGGGAACGCCCATGATGCCGGCAACCATGGATGAACCCATGCTGAGAACGGTGTACGGCGGGGTCATGCCGGAATCCATGGCCTGCCAGCCGATGACCTTGCTGTAGAAGTCCGAAGCAGCCTTCATGTCTGTTGTCATCAGGTCGTACCAGATAAATTTTCCGCTGCTCACGGACATGTGTAACGCCCTCCTGGTTGATTGATAGTGCCGCAGAGAAACGCTAGATGATGGCTGCAGAGAGAGCAAGTGAAAATCGCGTTCAGGGCGGAGTAGAAGCGGTAAGAAAGGTGGCGTTAAGAAGTTGTTGCCCTGTTTATGGGGCTATCAGCTATGCTCAAGTTTAGAGCCGTGCGTCACCTTTCCCCAACGCTGCACATCAGCCCGGACCAGATCGGCGCGATCGCGTTCGGCATCACTGCCGTGACCGGCGTCGCGTTGTATGTGTACTTCAGCCGCAAGGTGGATCCGACTGAGGTTGAGAGGTTACGGCGCGTGTTCCTTGCTGAACAGGGACGCATCACCGATGCCACGCTGGTCGATACCAGTCTGAACCAGAGAGCGGGAAGGCGAGCCGCAGACACGGCAGAGCTCGATTTCGAGCGCAAAGAGCCACCACCGAGTGTGCTGCAGTATCAATACCGCGTGGCTGGCGTGGGGTACGAAAGCGTGCAGGATGTCTCCGGACTGACAGAATACGTGCGCAACTTTCGCATCGACCTGCCCATTCAGATTCGGTACGACCCGCATAATCCTGGGAACAGCATTGTCGTGTCCGAATCGTGGAGCGGCTTGCGAGCGGGACCCGAACCGGCGAGCGAGTGAACCAATCTGGTTCTTCGGTTTGTGCAATCAAAGCAATCCATATACGGGGACAACGGCGCGCCCGCCGCAATACCCCCCGGTAGTATGCTGGAAACGTATGCACATGGTGGCAACCTCCTCAAACAAGATGCAGCGGGTGTTGAAGATCTCGCTTGCCGCGACCTTCTGTTACGTAGTGGCAACGTTTTATTTCGGTGTGCGGGCGCACTCGCTGGCGCTGATCTCTGAAGCTGGCCATAACGTCTCAGACATGCTGGCGATCGTGCTCTCGTTCGTAGCTGTCTATTTCCAGGCTCGTCCGGCGACTGACGAGAAGACGTTCGGCTACCAGCGCGCGGGAGTGTTGGCGGCGTTTGTAAATGCGTTGACTTTGGTGGTGCTGGCCGGATGGATTGCGATTGCGGCATTGCATCGACTTGCTGCTCCTGAGCCTGTCCAGCCGAAGCTGATGATGTTGGTTGCGGCTGCAGGCGTAGTGATGAACGGCTGCATCGCTGGACTGCTCTGGAAGTTTTCGGGCGACATCAATATTCGTGGTGTCTTCCTGCACATGCTGGGCGACACGCTCTCAACTGCGGCGGTGATCGCGGGCGGTGCGGGGATTTTGTTCACAGGGATAACGTGGATCGACCCGGTGCTCTCAGTCATTATCGCGGGGATGATTTTGTATAGCTCAGCGGGGATCGTGCGCGAGACGCTGCATATTCTGCTCGAAGGAACGCCGAAGAATCTGCAGTTGCACGAGATTCGGAGCTCAATGCAGGCAGTCAGCGGAGTGTTGAATGTGCACGATCTGCATGTCTGGAGTCTGGGTTCGAGCAGCCATGCACTGGCGAGCCATGTGACGATTGCCGAGATGCCGTTATCGGATTGCAGCGACATTCTTGAAGGCATCAATCTTGCGCTGCGCGAAAGGTTCCACATCCATCACACGACGATCCAGTTTGAGACCAAGGGCTGTGAGACGACGCACGGCTGTGCCGCCCCTCCGGAAGTGGAAGCAGTGAGTGGCCATGCGCATCACCACCATGGGCATTCGCATAGCCACTAGCTGCGTTCGAGTAAGTCGGAAATCAGATCAGCTGTGCATCAAGGGTGATGTCGGCTGCCTTCAGCAGGCGTGAAATGGGGCAGTTGTCTTTCGCCTTCTTGGCAAGCTCGTCGAACTTCTCTTTTTCGATGCCGGGGACGAAGGCGCGCGTGGTGAGATGGATCTTCGTCACTGTCGGCCCATCGTCTGTCTTTTCCATGGTGAGGACTGCGGTGGTCTCGAGGGATTCCGGCGGCATTTCGACTGATGTGAGCTGGCCGCTGAGCGCCATCGAGAAGCAGCCCGCGTGGGCGGCGGCGATGAGCTCTTCAGGATTCGTGCCGACGCCGTTTTCGAAGCGGGTGCCGAAGCTGTACTGCGCCTCGTGCAGCGTTCCGCTCTGGGTCGAGAGACTGCCCTTGCCTTCTTTCAAGTTTCCGTGCCAGACTGCGTTTGCACTGCGATCCATTGTGGTTCTCCTATGGGGATAGGATGCGGGAACGTGGCGGTGAAGCTCGCTCATTCGCGATCACTTCAAAGGCCGGGAGGCTGAGATGCGGGGACGAAGGACTGCGCCGAAAGTAAGCAGGGCTACAACTTTCTTGCCAGTGCCGACTGAGTCATCGTGAGGCAGCATGAAGTTCGGAGGCCTCGCACTCAGCCATGAGATTCTGGTTCGTTCATTCTGGAGACGTGTCTCTTCACGATCAGATCGTGACGCAGGTTTCCCTGGGTATCCTCTCTGGAGATCTTGGCCCGGAGGAGCGCCTGCCCGGGATCCGCACCATGGCCGAGCGCTTCGCCATTCAACCGAACATAGTCACCGCCGCCTATAAGCAGTTAGAGAAGCAAAGCTGGGTTGAGTTCCGCCGCGGCAGTGGGGTGTACGTGCGTGACCGCGCTCCGCGCGAGATTGCCGGCATTCGTCCCGCGCTGCATCTCGATCGTCTGATTGCAAATCTCATCCAGGCTGCAAAGAGCGCGGACATGTCGCCAGCCGAACTGCGCGCGCGGATACTCGGCCAGCTGGACGCAGCACCCCCGGCTCGCCTGTTGCTGATCGACTCCGATGTTGAGTTGCGCAAGATCGTGCTGACGGAACTCAGTCAGGCACTGGAACTACCTGCCGGATTCACGATCGGATTCACAGACCTGCCCCGCGTCGGCGATGAGCAAGGCATCGCAAAGTTGATTGCCCAGTTACCTGGATCGCTGGTGCTGGTACTTCCGAGTAAGGCGGAGGCTCTGCGGTCCGTACTGCCCTCGGATGTCGCGATGGTGATCCTGCAGGTCCGGTCGACATCGGCGCTACTGACGCCGCTGCTTCCCGCGCCAAGCTACTCGCTGATGGCGGTGGCCTCGAGCTGGGCACCGTTCTTATCGTTTGCAAGAATCACATTGCTCGGTGCGGCCTTCAAACCGGAGGCGCTACTGCTGCGTGATGCCTCGCAGTACGGCTGGATGTCGGGCTTGAACCAGGCGGCGGCGATCATCTGCGACTGCAACACCGCCGACCGGCTGCCTGCATCGATACCCAAGATCAAGTTCAGCCTGATCTCGGAGCAGTCGATTGCGGAACTGCAGCAAATGATGCGGACCAGTGTCGCGCCCATGAGTGTCGCTGGCGGCGCTGCAAAGAAGGAGAGCCGGACGTTGACTGCGGTGCCTGCAGCTGCAATGCGGAATGGTTACTCCGCGCATTCTTCTGCGGCGTAGAGCTGGCACCGCTTCCGCGAATATCCTCGCGGGCTGTTCCGATCGACAAGGAAGTGCTGCGCCACATGTATAAGGTGGAGGTCGAGGCAGTTCCATTCGGTGTGGGGTGCAGGAAAGCGATGAGGTTCTGGTTCGTTCATTCCGGCGACGTTTCGCTGCACGATCAGATCGTGACCCAGGTCTCACTCGGCATTTTGTCAGGCGATCTAAGCGCGGGAGAGTGACTGCCGAGTATACGGGCACTGGCGCAGCGATTTGGCATCCATCTCTGCGCCCGATCGTCACACGGCTGTGGCTGTGGGCCTCGATCTGGATTCGGATTCGTCGTTCGCCTGGCGCGTGATCGAGTTTACAAAGGGCGACTTCACCGGCGTCCCGGGATCGCGACCGCAAACGCTCATGACGGGTATCGTGCCGCACCTGCCGTAAAGGGCTACAGAGAATACGGGTGTTAAGATGGACATTGAGGCTGTTCCCCTTTCATGGATCCATCGCACATCCGCAATTTCGCGATCATCGCGCATATCGATCATGGCAAGTCCACGCTTTCTGACCGGCTGCTGGAGCTGACTGGCTCGCTGAGTTCGCGCGAGATGCAGGCGCAGGTGCTGGACGCCATGGACCTCGAACGCGAACGCGGCATTACGATCAAGGCGCATACCGTGCGCATGATGTACAAGTCGCAGGATGGCGAGACATATCAACTGAACCTGATTGATACGCCGGGGCATGTGGATTTCTCGTACGAGGTTTCACGGTCGCTAGCGTCGTGCGAGGGCGCACTACTGGTGGTGGATGCGTCGCAGGGCGTCGAGGCGCAGACGCTGGCAAATGCTTACCTTGCGATCTCGAACGGCCTGGAGATCATCCCGATTATTAACAAGATCGACCTTCCCAGCGCAGACATCGAGCGTACGAAGGAGATGATCGAGAAGACGGTTGGACTGCCGGCTGACGATGCCATTGCGGTCTCGGCCAAGACGGGGTTGAATGTGGCTTCGATCCTTGAGGCCGTCGTGCACCTGCTGCCATCGCCGAAGGGCGACCCTGAAGCTCCGCTACAGGCGCTGATCTTCGATAGCTGGTTTGATGCCTACCGCGGCGTGATTGTTCTGGCGCGCATTATCAACGGCCGGCTGCATAAGGGAATGAAGATTAAGGTCATGTCGAATGGCAAGACTTTCGATGTGGAGAGCATGGGCGTCATGACTCCAAAGCCGGTCGAGCTGACGGAGCTTAGCGCTGGCGAGGTTGGCTTCTTTGTGGCGACCATTAAGAACGTGGCGGACACAAAGGTGGGCGACACCATCACATCGGTCGAGAACCCGTGCGAGGAAGCGCTGCCTGGGTTCGAAGACATCAAGTCGATGGTGTTTGCGGGGCTTTATACGGTGGACTCCCACGAGCATGCCATGCTGCGGGATGCGCTTGAGAAGCTGCGGTTGAACGACGCAAGTTTTTCTTTTGAGCCGGAGAGTTCCGTCGCGCTGGGATTTGGATTCCGCTGCGGATTTCTCGGCCTGCTGCACCTCGAGATCATCCAGGAGAGGCTGGAACGCGAGTTCTCGCTGGACCTGATTACGACGGCACCGGGCGTTCGCTACAAGATCACACTGACCGACGGCAGCATGGTGGAGGTCGACAACCCTTCGCGCTGGCCAAATCCGACCGAGATCGAGTCGATCGAAGAGCCCGTAATCATCGCGAAGATCCTGACCAATGAAGAGTATGTGGGCGGGATTTTGAAGCTGGTTGAAGACAAGCGCGGGCGGCAGAAGAACTTCGAGTACGTATCGGAGACACGGGTGCTGCTGACCTATGAGCTGCCGCTGAATGAGATCGTGCTCGATTTCTACGATCGTTTGAAGAGCGTCTCGCGAGGATACGCTTCGCTCGACTATGTGCTGGCTGGAACATGGATCTCGCCGATGGTGAAGATGGACATTTTGATCGGCGGCGACCCGGTCGATGCACTTGGAATCATCGTGCACCGCGATTTCGCATACGATCGCGGACGCGCACTAGTTTCGAAGATGCGCGAACTGATTCCGCGGCAGATGTTCGAGGTGGCGATCCAGGCGGCGATTGGGGCGAAGGTCATCGCCCGCGAGACCGTGACGGCTATCCGCAAGAACGTGATTGCAAAGTGTTACGGCGGCGACATTAGCCGTAAGAAGAAGCTGCTCGACAAGCAAAAAGAAGGCAAGAAGCGCATGAAGCGGATTGGCAAGGTGGACATTCCGCAGGAGGCATTCCTCGCAGTATTGAAGGTGGGCGAGGAGTAGGGATGTACGCGAATTTCAAGCGTGAATTCACTCGGAATCTGTGAGGGCATTCACCAGACCTTAATGGCAATCTGTGGAAAGTGCTGGTCTACGAGCATTTAGCTGCAGGCTGTCAAATTCCGCTGACTTCTTTCTAACTAACACTCAACTCCAACAAAACAAACGATCCGATTTCTAGAGATGAGCACAAGACGGCGTGGTTTTGCTTATGACACACAGGCGACTTACCGGAAATCCACTTAAATTTCCACAAGTTGCGGTGCTAGGCCGACGATTGCTACGAAGGTTGTGGCGGACAAGCAAAGAGGGAGCCATTTGGCTCCCTCTTTGCTTTGCACGAAGCGTCTTATTGCTTGGGCGCAGTTGCAGCAGGCTTGGGAGCAGCCGGTCTCGGGTTGGTGGCGCGAGGACGGCTCGCCGAGGGTGCGGACGGGGGCGGAGGAGCGACGCCTGAGGCGACGTTGTAGGCATTGATGACTGCCTCGGTGACGTCGGTCTGCGGCACTGCCCAGAGTACCGGGCTGGCGCTTTGCTGGCCGCCGCTCACATCGAGCAGAAGCGTAAAGCCGTTATCCGCGACGTATTTACGCATGGTCACGTTGACCTTCTGCGCCAGCTTGCCGTAGGCCTCCTGCAGGTCGGCGTTGTAGGCGGCTGTGGCGTCTTCAGCATCCCGGTTCAGTTGCTTTTCTTTGGTATCGATGTTCTTCAGGCGCGACGCACGCTCTTCGTCGGTCAGGGTTGCAGGTGCGCTCTGGAGCTGCTTCTTGAGCGAATCGACCTCCTGCGCCAAACCGTCGATCTGGGTCTTCTTGGGCTCGTACTTCTTCTGCACATCCTGCACGGCCTTCTGGCCCTCGTTCGTGGCAAAGACGGACTGTTCGAACGCGATCAGCGCAATCTTTGCGGGAACAGCCTGCGGCTGAACCGGGGCAGGAGCAGCAGCAGGGGCGGTGGCGGGGGTAGCAGCGGGTGCAGTCTGGGCCTGGACGGAGACAGCGGCGGTGAACAAACCCGCGCCGAGCGCGGAGACAAGTGCGAGAGTGCGATTCATGCGGTTTGAAGCTCCTTAGTAATCAAAGAAACAAATTGGTGCGGGATGCAGAACGTGGAAGATCGAATGCCGAACGCGTATTTATGTGGACCGAACGATGAAAGTTCTTTGAGGATCGAGGATGCCGGTTTGTTAGTAAAATTCAGCTCGTCCGGCTACGCGGTTCGCGCCTTGCCTTAGCCCTGATTGTCCTGCTGCACTCCACTCACCCGGGACAGCAGAACTTCGCTACCACGCCTTCAACCCCGGTGTGAGCCGCTCCGGCTCAACCGCCTGATCGGTCGACGAATCGTTCGAGCGAACGAAAAATCGAGTGAGGGCGAGAGGGCTGCCAGAACACTGCTGATTATAGAGTTCCATAGAAGAAGGGTCAAACTCCAAGCATCCAGATTTCACGTTCGTTTCATCGATGCGGCTTGTTACGAACACGCTGACAGCCTACGGAAAACGGAAGATGGAGACTAAGCTTCCTCCGCTTTTTCAGCGACAGGCGTAATCGTTACCTTCCTTTATTGGACAAATTGCAACCCGTCCCTTTGGCCCTGCGATTGCATCATTTGAATTTGTCCGCGAAGCCCATCTTGCGAATGAAGTGCCCCCGACCAGGAAGAACTCGCGCCCATGTAGTCGCGGTTTACCGGAGAGGGAGAGGTTTCCAGACGATACGGAAGCCGTTTCAGGAGGCCGTGACAGGCCATTTGTACGATCCGGCAGCCAGCGGTAACTGGCAGAAGGCGTGAAGAGTGAGCGGAAGTGCTTGCGGATCCGCCCAGGTTCGAGTTGAGCGAGCGAGCGGCGACGGGTTGAACCGTGAACTTCATACTCCGCCGCAACCGTTGCAGACGATGCTTGCAACTGGTTCTTGCTAATTCCTCTCCGAATGCGTAGTATCAGCCTTGCGTTGAGAACTGGTGTGGGTGCCGATCTTCTCCAATCCTTCAAGCGAATAGCAGGCTGAACCGCCCGCGAGCTTGGATCAAGGAATCGATCTTGAGTCTAAAACTTCTACTTGTAATTTGGTCCCCGCGATTGGGGCCTATGGAGTGACTTGCCGGTTCGCTTCGCTGATCCAAGTGGAAATGCAATAAAAATGCGGTTCGCTTTCGATGTGGACCGGGTGTGCGGGCAGCGTTCAAGGCAAGTGTGACTACGCCATGCCAGCAGCCAGTACAACGAAGATAGAGTGTTCCGAGCAAAACTTGAGACCGTTTCTTCCGACGCTAAAATCCCGCTTTGCTTTGCCAAACGCAGTTAATGCGGTGGCGGCCCTGCGGATGGCGTGGGCTGCGAAGCGCTAAATCAGCACGTAGGTAACAGGAAGTGGAAGCATGACTTCAGATCAGAATGTGTCCGAGGTGCCTTCGCACCAGGATCAACAACCGCCCCTTTCCGGTCACGGAGAGATGGGTCAGGACGCCGGGCAGAACGTTTTGCATGGCATGGGTCAATCGAAGAGCAGCCGGCGGCGCCGGCGCAAGCGGAAGGGCAAAGGCCCGGAAGGCGTCGTGATTAGCGGCTCTGCCAATGAAGGCGGCGAAGCGGGCGAGAGCGAGCCTGCCCAGGCCAGTCCGCAGGGTGGCGAATCCAGCCAGCCCCAGGCGCGGCCCCAGAGTTCGCAAGCGGCAGGTCAGCAGCAGAATGGCAGCGGTGCAGGCACCAAGCGCTGGAAGAAGAAGTTCCGCGAACGTGACCGGCAGCGGCCATCCGACAATCCTGGCAACCAGGCGAGCAGCAGTGGCGGCGGTCACAGCAGCAGTGGTCCAGGCAGCAATGGTCATCCAAACGGAGCCAGCAACGGTGGTGGACGCGATCGCGATACACACCAGTTCGGCAACAACGGATTCAAGCAGCGCAAGGGTGGCAGCAGCGGCGGTGGCGGAAAACAGCAGCGCGGACCCCGCAGTTTTGTCGGTCCGATGGACCACAGCTATCGTGCGGTGAACGGCAATTTCGCCGAGACGCCTCCCTCGACCATTGAGCCCCACGGGAATTACGGCAGCCGCAATGGCGGTGGGCATGGCCGCGGTGGCGGTGGCGGCTATCACAGCGATTCGCAGCCAATCGACTACTCGCAGGGACGGTCTGTTCCAATTCCCGAGGATGCGCAGACCAAGATCGTCTTCTTCATCGACGATCTCTTCTTCGTTGCGAAGATCCAGGAGACGGCGCGTAAACTGGGCGTAAAGGTTGAGTTCATAAAGAACGATAAGGAATCGATTGCCAAGCTGACGGGTGTCGAAGAGGCGGACCGGCCAGGACTGATCGTATTCGACCTGAACAATGCGAACGCAAAGCCGATGACCCTGATTCCAAAGCTGAAGACAAAATTCAAGAAGAGTACGTCGATCGTTGGCTTCCTGTCGCATCTGCAAGGCGACTTGAAGGCAAAAGCGGTCGAAGCGGGATGCGACTCGGTGATGCCGCGGGCGGCGTTCAGCCAAAACCTGCCGAACCTGCTTCGCCGGTACGGAATTGTTGAAGAGGAAGAAGCCAACTTCAACATGTAACGTTTGAGTGAACGAATGAAAGCCCGGAGAGCGATCTCCGGGCTTTTCTGCTTGCCTGCTCTAGCCGGGAGGCCAGGTCATGTGGCGTCCACCAAGAAGATGCAGGTGGAGATGATGAACGCTCTGGCCACTATCGGCACCGGTGTTGATGACGATACGGTAGCCGTTCTTCAGACTATGGGTACGAGCCAATTCTGTCGTAACGGCCATCAAGTGACCGAGCAGAGGCGTATCTTCCGTCACAGCATCCGAGAGTGAACTGACATGCTGCTTCGGGATGATGAGCAGGTGCGTGGGCGCCTGGGGGTTAACGTCGGCGAAGGCAAGGCTCTGGTCATCATCGTGAAGCCGCTTCACTGGGATCGTACCCGCAACCATCTTGCAGAATAAGCAGTCTGGATCGTGTGAGGCCATGGGTCGATCTTACCTCCGCGGACTACTTCGTGAAGTACTTAGGATGCTGGCCGGGTGCCCACGGATTGTAGGTTGCGGCAAAAGCGGCACGGCTCGAGATGGATGGGTGGCTGAAGGTCCAGAACTCAACAAAGGGGCTGGGGTTGGGATCGACAAGCGACTGCTCGCCCAGCACCTGGAAGGCTTGCTTCGCGGTCGCCTGCGGGTCGGCAACGATCCCATGGATGGCCTCCTGGCCGTAGACGTCAGCCGCATGTTCTTGCGATCGACTGAAGCCGTTGCTGATGGGTTCAGAGAGAAATGAAAGCACCGACAGCACAAGCATGATGACGACGAAGGCAGCCCAGTTGTGCTGCTCCGAGATGCCCCACCCTGCGCCGAAGTGTCGTAGCAACCATTGGACCGAGTTGAACCCAATCCAGAAAAGGACGAGGAGCAGAACACCGGCGAACGCGAGCCCTTTGTAGATGTGGTTCAGGACATAGTGGCCCATCTCATGGCCGAAGATGAAGCTGATTTCGTCGGGCGTGGCCTTGGCGACGGATGTATCCCAGACGACGACTCGCTTCGAAGCTCCGATACCGGTCACATAGGCGTTGAGGCCGGTGACTTTCTCGCTTGCCTTCATGAGGAACATGCGGGCTGGCGGAATGGAGATGCCACCGCGGGCGACCACCTGTTCCAGACGTTCGACAAGTGCGGGATTCGATTGCTGAAGGGGTTCGAAGTGGTTGAAGAGCGGGTCGATAAAGATGGGCGAGACGAAGATGCCAAAGATGGTGACGACCATGGCGGGGATCCAGACCCAGAACCACCAGCGGTTTGGAGATTTACCGATGACGAAAAACAGCAGCATGAAAAACAGGCCGCCGAACAGATACGTGAGCAGGAAAGACTTTCCCTGATCGGCAAACCAACTGCCCCAATGCTGGACCGATTGACCATAGACAACCGAGACGTGGTGACCGTACATCTCGAGCGGCAGCGAAAGCAGCGAGGTTATTGCAAGGAAGAGCAGGAAAAAGCTAAAGCCCTGCGCCCACTTGTTGCTTCCGATGCGAATGGCGACACGCCGCATCCATGCAGCTGTGCCAAAGGCAAGAAGCAGTAGAAGTTGCAGGATCCCCCAGGCGGTACCTACAAAGTTGAGGATGACGCGTTTGCGAGTGTACTCGATCGCGGTCTTCAGCTTGTCTGGCGGCAGGGAGTAAGCCGCGTGGTTCTGGGTGGATTGATGACTTGCCGTAGTTTCAGCGGACGCCTGGGCGCTGGCACAGGGCGTGCAACAGATGGCGGCTCCACAAATAAGGAGCAGGGAGAGAAGTAGACCAAGTCTCATTGGCGACAATTACCTCAAAAGCGAGTCCAACCCAAGATACGATGCGGTCGATGTATTTGCTGCGATCACGTGCCTTTTATGCGATGTCGGTTCGCACGAATGGCACATGGCTGGCGAGATGGGTAATTGGATACACTCGCTAAGTACGCAGGTTTGGCGCATCGATCTGGCACATTCGCTCGGCTCGGAGTCTTCTTTGAATAAGCAGCATTGGTTGGCAGCAGGCATCACCTTTACCTTCGCACTCAGCGCATTTCGGACGGCTTTCGCGGCGGAAGTAAAGCCAGCGGCAATAAAGGTCTCCGCAACGACGGCATCTCCCGTGTTGATCCAGGCTATGGAGACGGAGTTGAAGCGGGCCATGGCATCGTTGGGCAACAAAGGCGATGATGCAGCGCCGGACAAGGCTGCTCCCAAGCCTTATTTCCTCAGCTATGCGGTTTCGGATGCGACGGGTCTTTCGATCTCCGCACAATATGGAGCGATTACCAGCTCGACGGGAAGCCATCGCAGAAATGCCGATGTACAGGTGCGGCTTGGCAGTCCGGCACAGGACAACACGCACGGCGATCATCGCAATTCCGCACTGACGACCATGGCGCTGCCGCTGACCGACGATCCCGCAGCGCTGGCAAGGAGCCTCTGGTTTGCGACGGACCGCGGGTATGCCAAGGCGCTTGACAGCTATTTGAAGGTGAAGACGGAGCAGCAGGTGCGCGCCAAGGAAGAGGACGCTTCGGCGGACTTCTCTGCTGAGCATGCCAGCCAGGACCTGTTGCCGCCATCGCCCGCGCTGGTGGTAGATCGCGCAGCGTGGGAGCAGAGGCTGCGTGAACTATCCGCGTTATTCAAGCAATATCCCGACATTTACTACAACACGGTAGGGCTGCAGGCTTCGTCCGAGACGGATTACTTTGTGTCATCAGAGGGCGCGCGGGTGGATACGCCGAGCCACGTGGCAAGGCTGGTGATCGTTGCGAGGACGCGGGCCGCCGATGGTATGGACCTGTTTCGCATCGAGACGTTCGAGGCAGATGCGACCGGCAACTTGCCTGATCAGAAGACATTGCTGGCGAAGACAGTTGCAATGGCAAAGAACCTTCAGGAGCTGCGAAACGCTCCGATAACGGAACCCTTCAACGGGCCGGCGATCTTGAGCGGACGGGCGGCGGCGGTGTTCTTTCACGAGGTACTAGGCCACCGGCTTGAGGGACAGCGCCAACGTGGCGATGAGGAAGGTCAGACATTTACGAAGCTTCTGGGCAAGCCGATCCTGCCAAGCTTTCTTTCCGTAGCCGACGATCCGACACTGATTGATTTTGAGGGCAAGCCGCTAAGCGGGCACTACAGCTTCGACGACGAAGGCCAACCGGCAAGGCGAGTAGACCTGATTAAGGACGGCGTGCTCGAGACGTTTCTGATGTCACGGCAGCCGATTGCAAGCTTCTCGACCTCGAATGGACATGGACGCTCGGAGACGGGGCACATGCCAACGGGACGACAGGGAAACCTGATCGTGACGTCATCAAAGACAGTTAGCGATGCAGAACTGCGCGCGATGCTGATCGCCGAGGCGAAGAAGCAGAACAAGGCATACGGGCTGTACTTCGAGGACATCTCGTCAGGGTTCGCAGTAACGACGCGGCGATCGCCCCAGGCATTCCAGGTCATTCCGCTCGTGGTCTACCGCGTGTTTGTCGACGGGCGTCCGGATGAACTGGTGCGCGGCGTGAGTATTGTGGGAACACCGCAGGCGGCGTTGAATCGCATTGTCGCGACGGACAACAAGCAGGACATCTTCAATGGCATCTGCGGAGCGGAGTCGGGACAGATTCCGGTGAGCGCGGTGGCACCAGCAATGCTGGTCTCCGAGATTGAGACACAGCGGCAATCGCAGGGGACGGCAAGACCGCCGATCATTCCACCGCCTACCCCGGATGCGGGAATGGCAAGCTTGGCTAAGGGAGTGAATTAGTGAACAGGCTCCCGAATCGCCCACAAGCTAACCTGCTCTTCAGGGCTTCCATTTGCACCGCAGCGCTGGCTATGACGTTTGCGGCGACCAGTGTTGCGCGAGCCGAGGCGGCTGATCCAATGCTTGACGCGATGAAAGCGGAACTGCAGCGGGAGCAGCAATTGCTGCTGCTGCCTGGGATGCAGCGGCCTTACTTCATCGAGTACCGCATGGATGAATTGGTTAATTACGAGGCCGTTGCCAACTATGGCGCGCTGACCCGCGAGGAACAGAATCATCAACGGATCGTGCGGGTGACGGTGCGCATCGGCGACTTCGCGGCAGACAGCTCGAGCAGCCGTGGTGATGGCAATGTTCAGCTTGCGCCTGAAGACAATGATCCGGCAGCGTTGCGGTATGCGCTTTGGACTGCGACGGACGAGGCCTATAAGGTCGCATTGCGGGCGTATGCAACGAAGCAGGCTAATTTGAAGCGCTTTGAATCGGGTGCGACGGCGGATGATTTTTCTCCAGCGAAGCCCGTGACGAAGATTGAGCCGACGGTCTCCCTCGATCTCGACCGCGAGGAATGGAAGCACCGGATCATTGAAGCGAGTGGGCTTTATGCAAGTGATCCATTGGTGAAGAAGGATGAAGCGAACGTTCAGTACTCGACCGCAAGCGTGCGCGGGATTGCTGTGAATCGCTACCTGATCAACACCGAGGGCACGGTAGTCCGGCATGGATACACGGGCTATAGCGCGAGCGTCAGCGTCGGCGGGCAGGCAGAGGACGGCATGCGACTGGGTCGAGACAATGGCAGCACCGCAGTGCTGGCGAAAGACCTGGAATCTGCTGTGGCGTTTCACAAGCGAATGATTGACGATCTGCGCTCGTACGAAGAGCTTCGCAAGGCGCCTATCGTGGATGCGGACGATTATCATGGCGCGGTGCTCTTCAGCGGGGATGCTTCCGCGGACGTGATGAGCAAGCTGTTCCTGCCGAACATTGAGGCGGACCGGCCAGATGTAGGCACCACGGCAAGGACGCAGGGTGCGTATACCTCGAGCCTGCGTGCGCGGGTGCTGCCAGACTTCATGAGCGTGAAGGACAATCCGCTGATGAAGAGCTTTGACGGCCATACGCTGACAGGATCGTATGACGTGGATGACGAGGGCGTTCCGGCGGAATCGATCGACGTGGTGCTCTCAGGCAAGCTGCTGAACTACGCAATCGGGCGTGAGCCGGTCAAGGATTTTCCGGATTCGAATGGACATGGCCGCGCAGGGCTTGGGCAGCCCGCGCACTCGCGATCGGCGGTGGCAATCTTCAAATCCAGCGAGCCGCTGAGCGATGCAGCGATGAAAGCAAAGCTGAGTGAGCTGGCGAAGAAGCAGGGCTCCGACGCCTATGTCGTCGAGACCCTCAGTGGTGAGTTGGTGCCACGGCTGCTGTATCGCGTGCACGCCGATGGCACGCGGGAGCTGGTGCGCGGTGCATCGTTTGATGAACTCGATCTACGAAGCCTGCGCAGTGACATCGTTGCGGCGGGCGACCATGCTTATTTGTCCAACACGATTGCGCCAATCCCGCAGACGGTCATTGCGCCGAGCCTTCTGTTTGGAGACATCGCAGTGAAGCGGGCGACGGAAGAACAGCAGAAGCTGCCTTACTATGCGCCGCCTGCAGAATAGCCGCTAGTCAGTACGGGTGATGTACGGATCGGCATCGGGGATGTGGATGCTGTCGGCAATCTCCGTAGCGTTCGACTTGTCGGCAAATTTCGGATTGATGCGGACCCAGTAGCCGGTAGGCCCTTGAAACTCGATCACCTTCGCAGCGGTGTAGCGGCGCAGCAGGTCGTTCTTAAGTTGAAGTGCATCTTCCGGGTTGTAAAAGGCGCCGATCTGGACGCACCACCTTCCACCTGGAATGCTGGTGGGCGATGGTGGCGGTGTGACAGCCTCGATGCGCACCTTTGTGACCCCCGCGCGATAGACACCGGTGGCTTTAGCGGCGGCGAGCGAGAGATCGATGATGCGGCCGCGAACGAAGGGGCCGCGATCGGTGATGCGAACAATGACCGACTGATCGTTGGCCAGGTTGGTGACGCGGACAACGCTGCCGAGCGGGAGGGTGAGGTTGGCGGCGGTCATTGCGTTCTGGTCGTAGACCGTGCCGTCTGCACCTTTGCGGCCTGCGTAGGGCGGCCCATACCAGCTTGCCAGACCTACTTCGGTGACCGTGGGTTTGCCCGGAAGTTCCGAGGGTGTCGTCTGAGCAGCCGGCGACGATTGCCGTACAACGGGCGCAGTGCTTGAAGCGCGGGCGGGAGGCCGGCGAGGCTGGTCTTCGTCAGTGAGGTCAGGTGGCGGTGGTTGATAGGCACGGGTGTTTTGCTTATGACACCCGGTTGCAAAGGAGGCGCAAACCAGCATCGCGATTGCAGGCATCTGCAGACGGCGAATGAGCGGATGTGGCATTACGGCCTGGGCGGCGGTGGTGGTGGGGTCGATCTGCCGCGCTCGTCGTCCATACGCTGCGCGAGCTTCTGAAGCTCAATGGCCGCATTCCGTAGTGCATCCGAGCTGAAGCGGCGCACATCAGGCACCACTTCATCGTTGATGTAGGTGGCGAGATTGCGGAGCTCATCTTCGACACGAGCGGCAGTCTCTCTAATGCTTTCCTGCCACGGCTGTCTGGGGGGCGGTTCAACCGGCATAAGGACACTCCTATAAAGAGTATGGTCATGTGGAAAACAGGGGTCAAGCAGCCTGAGCGCGAATCAACGGGGTTCGCGCCCAAGTGGTAACGATAGCTTTTGAACGGCGGGCTCTGCCAAGGCGAGCACTAAGTTCTTCGGGCGCAGCCAGGTGGGGCTACAGCGTTGTCTTACCGAAGAACGCAGCTCAGTCTGAAACTTGCATGCGGAGCAGAGAAATTTCTTGATGGAGAGAACAGCAGGCTATTCGTGAACCCAGATCTGCCCGTCAGGGCTCGTCCAGCGATCGCCAGTGTCCGTTGTGATGATGAAGACCGTCGCGATGCCTGGATTGGGATTGGCAGACACAGCCGTGTGGGCTTTTGCTGCAGCAGCGGGCGCGTTGCCGGAAGAGTCCTCAAGCTGTGAGGACGCTGGCTCGACGGTGACAGCCTGCGTGCTCTTACCTACGGCAAGCACAAGATTTTTGATCGATTGTTGCGCCGGAGCAACGACTGCGGTCTGCGATTGCGCCTGGAACCCTGCGGCGTGTGCCTCAAGGCGGTAGACGCCGGGGGGAAGCTCTTCGACGACGTAGCGTCCGGTGAGGTCGGTCTGCACGCTACGAACGAACGTAGTGTGGCTGTCGGTCGCAATTACGGTAGCGTTCGGGATTACGGCGCCGGTCGGACCGGTGACCGCACCGCTGACCGTACTTACCCGTTCCACTTCCGGCTGCGCGGAGGCGGTTGCACCTCGCGTGAAACGCTCCGGCACCGCAAGGGCGAGGGCAGGCGGAGGAACCATCCTGGGTTGCAAGGTGGTCGAGACGTTCACTACTCTGAGCGCGCGTCCAGGCCATGGAGCAGTGACGCTCTTCCAATGCTGGCCATCGTCATCGCTTAAGAAGAACTGGTGGCGTGTGTCGAGGGCAAGCCTGCGATGTAGATTGGTGGCGATTGAGAGAACCGGCTGTCCACTCGGTAAGGGCGTCTGCGGCGGCTGTAATGCTGTCTCTTGTACAGAGAGATTCATGGGCATCTGCTCAGGAGCGATCGCGGAATCGAGCTGCTGATTCTGGGCGTTGATTGTCATCGTGGCCGAGGCTTGAGGCGGCAGGTCTGGCGCCTGGATCGGCTGGCGCGCGACTGAGGTTGCAGTCATGCCGGCAGGTTGAGGTGCTGGAGCCGACCGAGGAAGTGGCGGCAAATCTTTGGCTGATCCCACGGGCGCCTTCGAGGGCAGGCCCATTGCTCCAGTTTCCTCGTTAGTAAATGCTGCCACTCCGCCGTGTACGGGCACGGGTCCCCCGACCGCCTGTATTGATTCAGCAGTGCGGGGTTTCAGCTGAACGATGTTGTGGCCGCTGCTGGCCAGATCAACGACTGCGTTCGGTTTAAGGGAGGCGCGCGGCTTTGCCTTGGGTGCAATCGGAGCTGCAGGGGTGGCTTTTTCGACCAGCGATGCGCCGGGGTGAGCAGGGGGCGTATTCCGCGGCGGCAGAACGGGAGCATGTGACTCTGCGATAGGACCGAGCCGGTGCTCGCCAGTGTGCGGGTTTCTGATGTGGATCGTAAGGATTACAAGTGCCGCAAAGACAGGAGCGGCAACCCAGAGAAGATTCCAGCCGGAAAATAAGCCTGCGAACCAACCGGGCCGTGTCGGCAGCGCAGAGGCATTCAACTGATCAGCATCGGGATGCTGGTCGTCGCGGCGCTGACCATCGGGGTGCTGGTCGTCAGGGTGCTGCCTGTCAGGATGCTGGCTGGATCGGGTGGGTTCGCTCATAGCTGGCCGGGCTCCGGCGCATCGGCGCTGCCGGGGGAGAAGTCGGTTGATGCATTCTCTTCTGAGAACGGAGAACTCTGCGAAGTTTGCAGCAGCCAGCGCAGGTTTATTTCGAGGGCCAGCGTTGGCATCGAGTCTGCCAGGGGCGGTGCCAGTGGGCCGGGCTGGGGCGACATTGTGTCCACGCCTTTGAAGATACCCGATCCGATCCTCGGTCTTCGCGCAAATTGTTATGGATGCTGCGCCTTCGCGCTGGCGGCAGATATGGGCGTGTTGGCTCTGTCAATCTTCAGCACGGCACGCACGGCGTCATCCAGGGCCTCGGTAAGTTGGGGGACGGCGAACGGGAGCGGATGCACATAGCGAACATCGTTTGAGAAGTACCCCGGCGGCACCTGCAAGGGCGGTGCCGCAGGCAGTTCGTTGTAAGGCCGCGTGAGGATCGACGAGATGTTTGTGCATGTAGGCACGGGAGCGACGTAGAACAAGACTTTCGTCTGTGGTGTTGCGTAGCGTGCTCCCAGCGAACGAACCCAGTCGAAACGGATGTTGTCGACCGCGAGCGGGGGGAACTTACAGGAGTCAGGAAGAACGGACAGATCAGGATTATCCATATGGCCGCGGGTGGCCGCGAGCTGCGCGTTCTGAGTGGCGTGCGGGATGCGATGGAGCGTCATCTCTAGGGCTGTGGCATAAAACTTTAGTGGGAAGATGCCCGCGTCGGAAGGATGCTTCTTTACAAAAGCGAACAACTCACCACTAGTTCCCTGCCGGAGAAGCAACTCCTGTCCTTCGTAGGTGGGCCGGGCGTCGAAGTTGGTTGCTCCATAATTGAAGTCCCAGGCGGCAAAGTAAAAGACGATCAGCTTCGGCGGCCGGTTGGACGCCAGATAACGCCGCAGCGTCATATCGTCATTCACGACAAGGCTCGGCTGTGTGTTCACAAGGTTGATCGCCTTAAGGCCGAGGGTAGAGGACATCTGGCCGGGATCGACTCCGAGCAATGCGGTGGAGTCGCCGAAGAGGACCACGTCCGCATTCACGCCGGCGGTAGTAAACGCGTAGTTCAGAGGCCGGGCGAAGACAGACGGATTCACAGAGTCGTAAAGCGAGGAGCGCACCAGGACAAAAGGCGCCGCGTACAGCAACAGCATGGCGCACAGCACAGTCAGCAGATAGCGCAGCATGGCCGGATCGACCTGACCAGAAGCCAGGCCGCGGGGCTCGGTCGTGGTGCTGGTGTCGCTGATCTCGTGTTGCTCGTCAATGTTTTCTTCGATGACCAATGTACGTCCTGGCTGGCGATCCTGTTGTTGCTCGTTAGAACTGAAAGTAGAGGAAGGTGGACGGCTGCTGAAGCTCGACAAGAACAGCGAAGAGGAGCACAGCGGTCGCGACTGCCCATCCTGTTGAAGGCATCCAGCGCAAGAGCTTCGGAATGCCTGTCTGGTCCCAGGCTGTTTGCTGGAGGGACGGCTTGAAGCGCGTGAGAATTTGCTGCGTATTGGGCATGCACCACATGATGGCGAGGCCAGCGGCAATCTCTGCAAAGGCACGCTTCAGGCTGAACTCTGCCAACTGAGCGGGAAGCGCACTGTGGGCCGGGTGTAGACCTGCCATCCCGGCAAGGATGGAGAGCGCTTGTCCGATGCTCGCGGAACGGAAGAAGACGAGAGAGACGACGATGGACAGGAACGTCAAGACCACCCATGCACCATGTTCAAAGGCAGCGACTGCTGTCCCCCTTTCATTCTTTTTCGAATTGCGCTGCGGGCCGAACTGCCGCCACGCGTTGTTGATTGACAGATAGATCCCGTGCAGAAGTCCGAAGACCATGAACTGCAGACCAGCGCCATGCCAGATGCCCGCGATAAACATGGTGAAGGTGAGCGGCAGTGCCACCACGTGAACGAAGGTGCCGACGTTGGCCCGTTCCCGGCGAGTCATGCCCCTGCCCTGTCGGGCACGGCGATTGCGGATCATGCGGGTAACGGGATTAAAGATGTAGGAGAAGATGTAGCGGCCAAGCGTCATGTGCCAGCGCTGCCAGACCTCGATGATGCTTGCCGATTTATAAGGCGAGTTGAAGTTGAGCGGAAAATCGATTGAGAACATGCGGGCGAGACCAAGCGCCATGTCGGAGTAGCCGGAGAAATCGAAGTAAAGCTGGATGGCGTAGGCGAGCGAACCGGCCCACGCATAGCTTGCAGGAAGACTGCCGTGCGCCAGAAAGACCGGGACCGCCGACCCTGCGAATGTGTCGGCGATCAAGACTTTCTTGGCAAGCCCCATGACAAACCAGGTACTTCCAACGGTAAAGTCAGCAAGGTTCAAGCGGGTGGCCTTGCGCTTGAACTGCGGCATCATCTCTCGATGATGCAGGATGGGCCCGGCGATCAGGTGCGGAAAGAAAGTGACGAAGAGCAGGTAGCTGGGCAGGTCCTGCTGCTCGGCCTGCTTCTTGTAAAGATCCACAAGGAAGGCAATCTGGGTGAAGGTAAAGAATGAAATGCCAAGCGGAAGGATGACGTCAGTCCAGTGCTTCGAGAGGCCAAAGACAGAATTAAGAAAGTCCATCGAAGGGAAAAAGTATTTGTAGTAACCGAGAACCGACAGGTTGAGAACAATGGCCGTCGTGAGCCAGGTACGCGGACCAACGGGACTCTGAATCCGCCCACTCATCAGCGCCGCTGCCGTGTAGTTGAGCAGGATCGATCCAAGCAGGATGATGAGCAGTCCTGGCTGCGCCCAACCATAAAACACAAGGGACATAAGCCCCAGCCAAAGCACGACTGCTCGCTGGTTGAACCGGCTCGCCACCTCGAAACCTGCGAGTGTGAGGGGAAGGAAGACAAAGAGGAAGGGGTACGAATTAAAGAGCATGCTTTGGAGCGGGCCTCTCTCTTCCCGGCTGATCAACGCTTGTCACCAAACTTGATGTGTGGTGATCCATCTCATTGTGCATTGCGAGCTCTGCCAGGCAAAGAATATCTGACTTGGCTGATCCTGCATGGATTACGGCGGCAATCACTGCTTACTGGTTAACCTTCAGCATGCTGAGGACGCACCAACCGAGGCCCTGCTCACATGGCAATGATAAAGACGCAGATGCAACAGCTGAACGGCACTTTGGTTGTTTGAAGTTGACCGCAAAGTTGCAGAGCGGTTGCTGTTCCTGAAGGTAGTATCCTCGTGTGACACGTCGACACAATCTATCGGCTCGTCCTGCTCTTCGATAAATGGAAAACCAATTCATGCCCACTGTCGAGTCCCGAAGCTCCCGGATCGGACTGGACATCTTCTATCTGTACATCGGGCTTGTGACGCTCATCAACGGTTTTATCGCGACGCGTGCCATGCGCGGCTGGATACTCGGGGATTGGCTTATCAATTACGAGGGTGGCTTTGTGCGGCGCGGCCTGGCGGGCGAGATGCTGCTGCAGCTTGGCCGGCTCTTCCACACAACACCTGTACTGTTTGCCGTGCTGTGCTATCTGTCCCTGTATGCGGTGTTCTTTCTTTCTTTTCGCGATATTGCATCCCGGGCGGTGAAGGACTTCTGGGTCTATGCCCTGATCCTTTCACCCGCAACGCTGTCTTTCCAGGTGCTGCACCGCGGTTCAGGATTTCGTAAGGAAGTGATCTATCTGGCGGCACTCGCGCTCTTTGTGGCGCTGCTGGAACGAACGCGCATGACTCAGACGCTCGTGGTCCTGTATGTAGCCGGCGTTCTCATTGTAAGCACCCTGTGCCATGAGGGATTGATCTTCTACGCGCCATATTTTGTTGCAGCGCTCCTGATCTCTGGCCGCAGCGCCATGCAGACGGTGCGACTCTGCGCGGTGCCAATGGTTTGTGGTGCTGTTGCATTCGGATTTTGCTACAGCCATCTAGGGAACGCCGCGACTGCAAGTCAGATCTGCTCATCCATTGGGTACACGCTGCAGGCAGTTCCAGGCAGCACAGATATCTGCTCGAGCGGCGCGATCCCCTATCTGGTAAAGACGCGGGCCACTGCCGGGCAGGAGGCATGGACGAAGATCCTGGACTATCAGTACCTCTGGATCTTCCCATGCTATTTTGCGCTGGCGCTCTTACCTGCGATCGCGGAGAGCATCCTGCTTGTGCGTTCCGGAATGCGGCGGGAGGCCCGCATCTTGTGGGGCACGTTTACTGTTTCATTCCTTGGAACGCTGGTTCTGTTTCGGTACGCGGTGGATTGGGGCCGTTGGATCTACATCCATGTCGTAAGCATTACGGTGCTGCTTCTCTTTATGGAAGGCAAGAGAAGGCTGCAGCCGCAATTCCCGGCGGTTGCACAGACAGGCGCCAAGCGGAAGACGCTGCAGAGGGCCTTCGTCCTGATCTATGCCACGTTCTGGATTATTCCGAACGACACGGAGGTCCTGCGGATGGGTTATGCGGGGCGTGTGCTTGAGACACTGCACATCACCGCGAAACCACCAAACGCCGAACGGATTCCGACGCATACCGCCGTTGCCCGTGAGTAGAAGTCAGGCGAGTACAACCTGATTCCGTCCCAGGTCTTTCGCACGATAGAGAGCGAGATCTGCGGAGCCAATAAGTTCAGCCACATCGAATGCGGATGAAGGCACCATTGCCGCTACACCAAGGCTGATGGTCTGCAGACCACTCAGGGACGATGGGTGCGGGAGTCGCATCGCGATGGCGGCCTCACGTATCTGTTCGGCCAGCTGATGCGCCCGTTGTTGATCTGCACCCGGCAGGATGACGGCGAACTCTTCCCCGCCATAGCGAGCTACTGTTGGCGAACTATCGGTCACGTTCTGCGTCACGGTCTCGGAGATGATTCTTGCTATCGAGGTAAGGCATTCATCACCGCAGAGGTGCCCATTCGCGTCGTTGTAGTTTTTGAAGAGGTCAGCGTCGATCAAGATCAGGGCGAGTGAAACTGCGGATTCTGAGGAAGCGCGCCAATCGAACTTTAGTCGCTCGTTGAAGGCACGCCGGTTATACACGCCTGTGAGTTCGTCGAAATTAGCCAGGGCACGGTATCTTGCCTCGCTGGCTGCGAGTGAGACCTGCAGAGCGGCGCGCTCCTCCAACAAGGCTGCGACCGGAAACATGGTGAACACAGCAACTGACAGAAAGACCTGCACGATCACGATGCGCTGCAGCGTTGCATGCGGACCAGTGATCAACATCAAGGTGCCATGGCCTTTTACCGTCAGGGCTATCGCCATGAGCGCGACCATAAAGATGCTGAGGACGGTACCCGAAAAGCCGAGCCGCAGCACCACGAGCAGGAACGCGGGAAAGATAAAGAAAGTCAGCGGATCTTTATCGTGCGTAAAGACCAGAGCTGTGGTCAGCATCGGCACCAGCAAGGCCAGCAGATCGCGCCTTTGCTGGCCGGGTTGCAGCATGAAGAAGAAGCCCGGCCTCTGTAGCATAAACACCACAGGCGCAATCAGCGCCATGCCCAGCATGTCCCCGAGATACCACGTCCGGAACAGCTGCAGCCAGGAGTCGACGTCGGTGAAGAGCATCGTCCACGTGGCTCCCAGGGCGCTGGTGAGGGCCGTTGCGCCGAGTACCGAGATCAGAAGAAAGCCGACGAGCGTTCGCCGCCTGGCGAGATTGAGCGGTGATCCAAAGAAGAACGTGAGCAGCAGGCAGGATGAAATCACCTCGACGGAGTTCGCGCAGGAGACGCCGATCGCGAGACGAAAGGGATCGCCGTAGATCACGTCTGCTAGCGTGTCGGCGACAAGCCCGGCGACGAAGTAACCGGGCCAGAGACGCTTTGGCTGCGTAATTACCAGGCCCAGAAGCAAGCCGTTCGTGAGCCAAATCGTGGCTACGCCATCCGATTGCCGGGACAAGATGATGCCCATCCAGGAGAATAGGGCGAGCAAGGGAAAGACGATTGCGAGCCGGACCATTGCCGGTTTCGTCCACGCGTCATCGGGACCTGGTCCTCGCCAGAAGGTGCGCCACATTATCGAGGTGCCGGATCCGGCCGTATCGGCTTGGAGCGGTGCGATCGGCAGACAGACTGGATAGTCTTCGAGAACCGGGCCGCCGATTATTAGCCGATTACCTATCGCGCGGGACAAGGCTCGAGCAGACTGAGGCATTCGGAACATGGGCCGCCCTGGGATTTGCTAGTATCGTCCTCCAGCTTAGTCCAGTGTGTATGGGTGTGCGCAGGATTCGCCAAACCGGGCGCGCATGTTCCTCGATCCACAACATGCACTTGGTGCATGGGCGACTGCCTGCCGAAGCTGCTGACTTCACGGATTCTGCTTGAGATGCTCGAGGATGACCGCTGCGGTAAGCCCGGGATTTTCACGCTGGGGGAAGTGACCAACACGCTCGAGAAAGACACGGCTGTAAGGAGCGGTGAAGTAGCGCTCTGCGCCGTCCGTGGTTGCAGCGAGTTCACATTGGTCCTCGTGGCCGTGCAGGAGCAGGGTCGGCGTGTCCAGTGTCTTGGTTGCGTAAAAGCGCGTCTGAAGCCCTGCATAGGCGGGATCCTCTTCGGCGTGGCCCCAGCGTGAGCGATAGCCATGCAGAACGACATCCTTGAAGTCTTTACCTCGCCAACTCTTCGCTGCCTCGTTGAAGTCGCCCTGCTTGTACCAGCCCGACGGACTCCAGGTCTCCCATTGCGCCTTCCCGAAGCTGACAGGATCCTCACGAAACTTCTTTTCGCCGGGCTTCGTGCAAAGCAGCCACTGGTACCAGAAGGCGCGGTCCTGCGGAAACTTTGGTGCATCCGCTCGACCGGGAGCAAAAGGCACAGAGATGGCCGTGAGCGACTTGAGGCGTTGAGGAAAGAGCGCTGCGAGGGCATAGCCCGTGCGCGCTCCCCAATCGTGCCCAATAAAGTGAAAGCGCTTCATCCCAAGACGGTCTGCCAGGTCGATCATGTCCTGGGCAAACGCTACAGGCTGCCCCGTCCGACGGCGTTTGCGGCCCAGCAAAGGATCCCGGAAGCTGCAGGGTCCGTAGCCACGGATGTACGGCACGATGGTCTGGTAGCCGGCCTTATGCAGCACAGGAAGTATGCGGTCCCAGGTGCGAGGTGAATCCGGCCAGCCATGGAGCAGCATGAGCGGCTCACCCTTCTTCGGACCTGTTCGCTCATACGCCTGCCGGAGGACGCGCGTCTTGACACTTTGAATTGCCATTTCATTCTCCAATGTGTTGTCAATCTACGAGGTGCGGCGGGATTGGTCTGCCGCAGACCCGGTGCGAATCAGATGCCGCAGACGCGGCACGAATGTGGATCCATTTACTTGAGCCGGATCGGTTGCCCGTTGACCTTGACGCGGAAGAGTACGTACGGCTTCACGCGTTCATCGTTGCCATTGTGCATGGTGGGCTGGCGGTTCAACTGGTTGGCAGTGACATACAGGTAGCCGTCGTCCGCGAGGCTCATCGTATCCGGCCAGAGCAGCCTTGGATCGTGCACGATTGTCTCTGTCTTCCCCGTTTTCACATTGAACGTGTGAATAGAGTCATTCACAGGATCGCCCATGTAGACGTCTCCCTGTTTGTCTGACTCCAGGCCGTCTGACGGCATCTTGCCTGTAACAATCCGTACTGTGCTCGCGACATCCGCATCGCTTTTTGTCTCGTCGCGAAGGGCTGCGGTGCTGACGCCATAAAGCTTCGTCCCGGAGATCGGGCAATAGTAGAGCTCCTTGCCGTCGGCCGATATAGCGATGCCGTCAGCCGCAAACAGCACAGGCTCGGCAGGCTTGCCGGGCTCCGTCATGTAGAGTGGACGGCCTTCGGCAAACATCAGGAAGCCGGGCTCACCAAGCACGCTGACATGCTGGTTCAAGCGACGCTTGCTCTTGCCCGTTGCAAGGTCAACCACAACGATTGCGTTTGGGCCCTGGCTGGAGGAGTCCGTGATGTACGCCGTGCCGTGTATGTTCGCGCCGGCACCGGTGGACTGTCCGGGTGAACGCTCTGCGTCAGGATGGGATGGGTCAGGCGCTGGCTTGCCTGGGTCGGCTGCGGGCCGGCTGCCAATCATCGTCATGGGGTCCTGCGCACCTGACTCGCCCACGGTCAGGTCGAAGCGGACATCATTCATGTAGCTATTCAAGCCTGCCGTCGCAGGCGGCAGCAGGATTGTGCGGATGACCTGATTGGTTGCGAGATCGATGCAGACCAGCTTGGGGCCGCCGGGAACAATGTTCTTCAGCTTCGGCGCGCCTGTGTCCAGCGCCCACAGCCTGTCCTCCGGATCGACCACGACCGACTGTACATTGACGAAGTGCGTCTGGTCGGCCGCTTCATCCTTAAACGCGTTTGGGTTCGGAAGATTGCGGCCCGGCCAGTCATTGATCTGCGCATTGGGGAAGGCCACGGCCTTTCCGTGCACAATCTCGGCGACCGTGAATGGAACGTCGTCGCCCCAACGCGGAAAGTTTACAAAGATGCGTCCGCGCTGCGAAACCGTAACGCCGGTTGGCATCGGGCCGTTGAACGTTGCAACAACTTCGAGACCGGGTATGAGCCGATCGGTCTGGAGGGTCTGAGCAAGGATTGGAACTGACGCGCACAATGCGAGCACAAGAGTCACTACGGGCTTAGGCTTCATGGCGGGTTTGGATGCGAAGGAGGTCCAAGAGGATACTGCGCAGGCAGCAGCTTACTTGTGCTCGAAACAGCGTCGTCGCGCCGACATAACTCATCTCCTGCGGCAGCGGGCGGTATTTAGGAGGCGGGCCTGGAATGTGCAGTGGCGCGGACGAAATTGCGAAGGACGCAGCGTTGAGACACCTTCAGTCAGGCGCAGGTGGCATCGCAAACCCAAGTCGTGCTCGCTATTGACCTACCTGGAAGTCATGAACGGAGGGGAAGGCAGTTGATCGACAGCCGAGTAGCCGTCGTCTTCATGCTGCCAAGTGTTCATGCCGCCAAGTGCCTTCTGCTCGAGGGGCAGGAGACAAAGTGGCGGAAGAGGAGGGATTCGAACCCCCGATACCCTTTCAGGTACGCCAGTTTTCAAGACTGGAGCCATCAACCACTCGGCCACTCTTCCGTGATTCAAGTTTATACGTGGGCAGCCCGATGGTAAATACAGCCTTCATGCGGGCGAAATGGTAAACCACTTTCGAGATCGCATTCGATGCGAGAAGCAAATTTGCGCCGGTGCGATACTGGAAGGCGTCTAATTAGAATCGATGGCGACTGCAAACATACCGAAGCCTGGGTCAGTGGTGGATCTGTCTGCCGCGCGATCAGTTAAGCCGAAGCTGACTTCGTTTGACCGGACGCTCGCCAGCGCCCGCACCACGATGATGTTCAGCGAGGTGCTGCAACTTGCCTACGACAGCTTCAAGGCAAGCAAAGTGCGTTTCTTGCTGACTATGCTTGGGATGGTGATCGGCTCGGCGTCCATCGTGCTCGTCGTGACCCTTGGTCTCACTGGTAAGGAGTACGCGCTTAATCTCATTTCGAGCATCGGCCCCAACATGATCGAGATGCAGTATTCAGGCGGCAGCATTGCCGGCCCGGATAACACGACTACCGACGACTCGATGACGCGTGAGGACATGCTGGCTGTGCTCGAACAGGTACCCGGCATCCAGGCCTCTTCGCCGATGCTCGAAGCCCACGACAATGTCAGTATCGGGGACGGAACAACAAAGAACGTCATGATCCTGGGCGTGTCGCCTCAGTATAAGGACGTACGGAACTCAGCTGTAGTGGCAGGGCGCTTCTTCGATGACCAGGACGCCTCCGGCCACACGCATGTGACCGTCCTGGTGGAGCCGCTGGCGATCACGCTCTTCGGTTCTGCTTCGAATGCGGTTGGCCAGACACTCAGTATTCGCGGGATCCCGTTCACCATCATTGGCGTCTTTCATGAGCGAATCAACACCTTTGGTCAGTCGGAGATCAGCGAGCAGACCATGCTGATTCCCTACACCGTCGCACGCTACTTTACGGGTACCGAGACCGTGAAAGAGATCTTCTTTTCCATGAAGGAGACGGGTGCGGTTACTCCCGCGGCAGACCACATTCTGCGAATCATCAAGAGCCGGCATCGTGCGTCTTCGGTCTACAAGGCGTTCACGATGACGCCGGTGCTCGATCTGATGGCTAAGATTGCAAATATGTTGACGCTGGTGCTGACTTTGGCTGCTGGAATCACGCTGATCGTAAGCGGCGTCGGCATTATGAATTCCATGCTGGCGAATGTGCAGGCGCGCATTAAGGAAATTGGCATCCGAAAGGCGCTCGGGGCGACCAGCCGCGAAATCAAGCTGCAGTTCTTGACCGAGGCGGTCTTTCTTTCCCTAAGCGGTGGGCTTGTCGGCACACTCATCGGCCTGGCGATCCCATTCTCCATCCGCTTTCTGACACCGTTTTCGATACCCGTGGACTGGTGGTCAGCGGTGGTGGCACTGTGCACCTCGATGATTGTTGGCATCATCTTTGGGACACTGCCAGCAAACCGCGCTGCAAGGCTTGACCCGGTAGAGACGCTTAAGTACGAGTAGCGTGCCTCATCCATCAAAGCGCGCTAATCCTGTTCAGGCGCCTTCTCTACTGGCACGAAGAACGAGAAGACCGTCCCGCCAGGTGTCTCGTCGGTTCTCTTTCGGCTTCGAACAAGCAGGCGCCCGCCATGCTTCCGTACGATCTCACTTGAGATCCAGAGTCCGAGACCTGTGCCGGTAATCCCTTTGGTGGAATAGAACGCGTCGAAGATGCGCTGCCGCGTCTCTCCATCCATCCCGATGCCGTTGTCAGCGACGGTGATGCGCACACCAGCCCCGTGCTTCGGGTGGCGTGTTGCGGAGGTCCGCAGGATGAGCCTGCCGCCGAACGAGAGTGCATCAATTGCATTGCTTACGAGATTTGCCAGCACCTGCCGGATCTCACCATCGTGAACCAAGACCAGCGGGATCTCACGCCTGCGCTGCTCTACGCCGATCTCCTGCTGCTTGAACCGCTGCTCAAGGAGACTAATCACCGAAGCGATCAGGTCATGCACGTCGGTCAGATGAGGGCGGGTCGAGCTTCGATAGAACCGCAGCGTCTGCATGGTCACCTTCGAGACCATGTTGAGCTCGTTTTGAGCCATGTTCAGGTAGCTGCGGGCGTCGGCATCCAGGTTGCCCTGGGACATCAGGTACAGGCAGTTCGTGATCGCTTCCAGTGGGTTGTTAATGTCATGCGCGATCGCCGCGGCGAAGCGTCCGGCCACGGCAAGCTTCTCGGTTTGCCGGAGCACTTCTTCACTCTTTTTCTGCAGGGTCAAGTCGGCAATAAAGGCCGCAACCTGCTGCCGCTCAGCTGGCTGTTCCGGATTAAGAAACGCCATTCCGATGAGCACATCGATCTTCTGACCATCCACTGTGATGCAGACAGCCTCGAAGGGTGCTGTCGGTGCCGAGCCATCAAGCTGTACCTCCGCCATCGTGCTTTGGAGCGTGGGACAGATTGAATTGAGAGTCAGGGCGTTAACAGCCGCAGACGACCCTGTTGACACGGCGGCAGCCTTGTATCCCAGCATCCGCTCGACCGCGTTGTTGGCATAGACGATGCCTCCTGAAGCCTCGCTGATCAGCAGTCCGAGCGGCATCGCTTCGACCAGACGATGAAAGCGCGACTCGCTCTCCCGCAGCGCGAGCTCCGCCGTGACCCGATTACGCCGGGCAGCAGCCTCCTTCAGTTCGCGTTCGATCGCGGGGACAAGCCGGGTGAGGTTCTGCTTGGTGACATAGTCCTGCGCCCCGGCGCGCATTGACTCCACTGCCGCTTCTTCAGAGACAGCACCGGACAGCATGATGAAGGGAATGTCGATTCCGCTGGCCTTGAGCATGCCCAGGGCCTCAGGGCCGCTGAACGTTGGCAGGTTGTAGTCCGCCAGCACCACACGTGGCGTCTCGCTGACTGGCGGCAGGCAGGAAAGAGCGTCGTACATGGCTGGCGAGGTCTCGACTCGGACAATCTGCGGTTCAAAGCCGTTCCGCCGAAGATGGCGTTCGAGCAGCAAGGCGTCGTC
>CAHJWN010000022.1 GCA_903642265.1 Acidobacteriaceae bacterium
CAGCAGGACGGCCTTCCAGCTCCGCTCTCTAGACTAAGCGGTCCGTTTCCAAATATCAGCGTGTCTCCCCCCCCCCCACGAAGGCTGTCGAAACAGCGTAGGATACCGGCTCCAAGAAGTAGTGTGGGCGAAGGGGATAAATCTGAGGGACGTGAGGAGGCTACCTCTCTCTAGGTCCGCTGACGCGGCATCGTCCATCCTCGAGGTGTAAACGCCCTTTCTTCTGCTATGCCGATCTCGCTTTTCTAGCCAAGAAAGATCCCTTTTCGTTTCCTGGTTACCAAAGTTTTCGTCTGTCGACGACATTCGTTATTGACAGCCGATTCTTTGGCTGCGAAGGTAAGTTCGTCCTTACAAAGCTTTGCCTACTCGAGAGTGTTTCCTGACAAGTTCCTTCCCGGAGACTATGCCGCATGTCGTCGTGCGCCCGTGCCTATTTGTTTCGCTTCCATAAGTCATCCACATATGTAGCCCTGACCATGCTTTTGGCCTGGATATGCTCCTCCATGGCACACAGCCAGCGTATTCCTTTAGGTGATGACGTTGCGCGGCCGGTTGAAGGGGCGGGGCACGACTATATTCACGCTCTTGCAGAGACCGTAAACCCCGCCAATGGAACGGTGAACCTGAAACTCGCCCTACCTACCCCTCTTGGCCGTGGGCTTTCCATGCCTTTTGCCGTTAGCTACAACTCTGGCCAGGTGCACTACTTTGGCTCTAATTTTCCAGGTTGCGGCAGCCTCGATAGTGGGCAATGTGCCGGCGGTTCCGGGCTCAACAATTCGCGTAACGGTTGGAGCGACACCCTGCCCTATGCGGTTGTGCCCTCTGAGCGGGTTCCCCTATATCCCAGCCAATCGAACTCGTGGTGCACCGTATCAACCTCCTACAACTTCTATGACCCTACCGGCGTAGGTCATTCGCTGGGTATTGCTTACATCTCCGGAGTGCAGGGATCGGGTACTTATCAAAATCAGAATGCTTGTAATTCAATTTATTACAGTCCGACATCCTGCTTTACAAGTCCCACTGGCTTCAACGGCTGCTCTGGAGGGTACCAATATACGGCTGTGAGTCAGGGCGGCGATTCACAGGTACAGTCTTCGTTTGCACCATGCTCAGCAACGGGTTCAACTGAGGGCAACTGTGGCACAGGGTATCCGGCATTCACGGTTACTGATCTCCATGGAACCGTGTATACCTTCAATGCGGCAACAGGAGGCATCCAGTACCCTTATACGATAGAGGATCGCAATGGAAACATCATCTCATTTAGTAGCTGTGGTGGTGGTTGTACAGCGAGTGATGGTTCCGTTCCTTCGACCGTCGTAAAAGACACATTAGGCAATTCAGTAGTCATAATCAATTACCCTAACGCGACCCCTCAAAATAACGGCCAAGTATCCAGCTACGTGGTCGACGGCTTAACGTTTACCCCCTCGTATGGGACAACCTCTGCCAACTTTGATGCAACACAACAGGCGGTACAAGTTGCCCTTCCACCCCAGAATTGGACTTGTGCGGCATATTTCAAGGTTAATGAATCCGCGTTAACTGAAATCACATCTCTTGCTCTGCCGAAGGGTCAACAGCCGAACGGTCAACAGTACACCTTCCATTACGACTCAACCTGGGGCTTGATTAATGAAGTCGATTACCCAAATGGCGGCTGGGTTAGATATACCTGGAAGCTGAGTGACAATGATAATCAGCTGGCCTCCTTCAGTGCCTTCAATCCCAGCGCCCAGAATGGCTATCAGGATGCTCAACCCTATGTAGGTGGGTGCAACTATCAATACCAAACTCCGGTGGTTGCGACGCGCCAGGTCGGCTACTCGCCCGGATCAGCTGCCGCCCAAACGCAAGAGTTTGCTTACCAGACTAATTGGGATACGCAAGATGCCCGTATCTGGGATACCAAAGTTACTACGGTCAAGACCACGGACAACATCACCGGGAAAGTGCAGACCACGACCTACACCTATTCTCCGGTTTACCAAGCACCGCAGCCCAACACGCAGGGCCAATTGAACCCTCAGCTATCGGTAGAGAAAAGCATTGTTACGCAGGACTGGAACGGCGCTGTTCTGAAGACAGAGAACCAGGCATGGGGCGATCCCTTTCTCATGGCCAGCGACCAAACAGTCCTTCCCAACGGTCAAAGCTCACAAGTTGTGTATACGTACGTGAATCACAGTTTTCCTCCTTTGCCCATCGAGAAGGATGACTACGATTACGGCCCGACTCCGGTGTTGAGCAGAAAAACGCTGTACAGCTACTACGAATACGATCTGCCCAACCAGATGGTCACAGAAGATGCCCAGGGTAATCGCTTAGCCGAGACGGATGCCTACTATGATGGACAAACTGCTTTAGGCGCCGCCTCAACAGCCGTTCCGGTGGCAGCGGGGGTGAGTATGTTACCTTCCTACAAGGTCAACGGCACGTCTTTCTTTACTCATGATGAAACGAACTACGGCCCGAGTTCGACCTTGCCGCGCGGCAATCCAACAACGATCACCCGGTGGCTGAACACCGGCGGCTCGGTTACAACCACGCACACATATGACGAAACTGGTCAAGTTCTGACCACCACAGACGGCTGCGGAAACATGTCCTGCAGCGATATGTCCGGGAAGTGTCACACCACCACCTATACTTATGCGGATTCACCGTCGACCGGCAATGCGAATGGAAATTCAAACGCCTACCTGACCCAGATCACAGATCCTTTAGGGCACACGCAGAAGTTTTCCTGGAGCTATGCAACAGGTGAGCTCGCAAGCTCAACGGACCCGAATGGACAAAGCACCTCCTTCCACTATAACGATCCGCTCCTTCGATTAACCGAGACGGATTACCCTACCGGCGGCGGAACAACAACGGTCGCTTATGCCGACCCCACGCCTTCAAACCCCATTACGCCTTCAATAACGACAACAAAAACCGCTTCCCCGGATCCGAGCCTAATAAACGTCGCCCAGATGGACGGTATGGGACATGTGACTCAAACCCAGCTTACCTCGGCTACACCACAGACCATATACGAGGACACTGTATATGACGGTATGGGTAATGTGCTTTCCCAGAGCACGCCGTATTACTCCAAAGGTGATCCGAGTTACGGCGTATCCACCCTTACCTACGACGCGCTGGGACGTAAAGTCCTGCAAACCAATGCAGACGCCAGCTCGCAGGAGTGGTGTTATAACGGAGTAGCTAGCACTCAGTCGAACAACTGTTCCCCAAATGCGAGAACCAGCAGTGCGGCATCGTGGACAGACTTCTCCGATGAGCGAGGAGTACACTGGCAACAGCAAATTGATGGATTGGGCCGTCTCGTCTCCGTGATAGAGCCGGACCAAAACACCGGTGCACTCAAGACGGAGACGGACTACACCTATGATGTCCTAGACAACCTCCAGAGCGTGATTCAAAACGGCAACTCCAGCTTGAACGATTCCTTAATGCCGGAGACTGCTAGGTCGCGCAGCTTCACTTACGATTCTCTCTCTCGATTGATCACCGCCCAGAATCCTGAAAGCGGGATCACTTGCTATGGGACCTGGAGTGGAGGCGCGGTAAACTCAGGCACCTGTCAGAACGGCTATGATGCCAACGGCAATCTGGTAAGTAAGACAGATGCAAACAATGTTCTGATCACCTATGGGTACGATGCCACAAATCGCTTAACCTCGAAATCCTCAGGTCGATACAACGCGGTTTCGGACGTAGTTGGTGCGAACCTGAGTTACGATAGCAGCGGCTCAAACAACTACGGCATCGGTCGTCTTACAGGACAAGCGAATGACGGCGTAGCCGGAGAGTCTTACGTATACGACAGCATGGGTCGTGTTGTGAACACGAGTTGGCATCAGTACCAGCCCGCAGGCACCGTACAGGGTATGCATGTTACTTACGATTTGGCCGGCAAACCCACGCAAATTGTCTATCCGGACGGTCGCACAATCACTCAGGTTTGGGATGGCGCAGGTCGGCTCTCCTCCATCACGGATGCACAGTCAGGCGCTAACTATTTCAGCGCACCCTCTGGAAGCGCTCAGCAATACTTCCCATCGGGCGCTCTCGAGAATGCCTTACTGGGTACCGCCATTACGGAGTCGCTGGGACTCAACAACCGCCTCCAGCCCACAACGGTGACCGCAAACACAACCCTTCTTGCGAGCTCCAGCACAGGAGCGAACCTGTACAACCGGCAGGTGTTCTACGCCGCGAATACGAGCTCCTCTCCATGCGCCGCCCAGGCGACCAATGACAACGGCAACGTCTACTCGATCGTCGACAATCTGGTTGCAGGGAACTCGCAGGTCTTCGCTTATGACGGTCTCAATCGCTTGAACTGCGCCAGCCGCGCCGACAATGCCTACAACCACAATTACCGCATGGACTCGTTTGGAAATATGGGCGTGGTCGACAACATCCAGGGAGACATGGGGGATTCAGTCGATCCGGCCACCAACAGGCTCAAGACTCATGGAGGATCGCTTGGCTACGATGCTGTCGGCAGTCTCGTGTCAGTTCCCAACCCACTCGGCGGTTCGCACACCTTCGGGTATACGGCTGAAGGCTATTTGCGTTGCTACGACCGGTGCAATGTAGGGAGTTACCTGTACGACGGCATCGGCCAACGCACCTACGCTTCCCGTCCAACCTCGGCCACATCCTACGTCTACCTCAACGGACAGCCGATGGCCGAGTACAACAACACTGGGTTCTGGACTGACTACATCTATGCGAACGGACAGAAGATTGCCAAGATCACCTCAGGCACGAGCGCAACCTCGTCCGGTTCAGGCGCAGCCTCGTCCGGTTCAACTGTAGGGGGAAACGTATTACACCTATCTGGTTCCACGGCCGCAAATAGCGGCTCGGTGTCTAGCGGAGTACAGTTGACTACCTTAAACGGCATCACGATTCAGAGTGGAGATGTGATTCATCTTTCGCAGTTCACCGTCGGCGAGAATGGAGCTGCAGGCGGCATCTGGATTGGCTTTACGGACGGGAACTTCAGCACTTCTTATAAGCCTGCGGGGCCGCTTTACGACAGTGATGGCCAAATGTCGAACCTCGACGGCATCACAGGTCAATGGCACCAACGCATGATCGATGTGTCACAATTCCAGGGCGAAACCGTCAACAACTTCATCCTCCTGAATGAACGCAATGGGTCCACCGGTCAATTCGACTTCTACTTTGCAAACGTCGCCTTGCATCGAGCCGACGGCACTATCCTTCCCCTCTGGGTTGGGAACCCAGCGGCAAGCTCGTTCTCGACGACGGTCTACGGACCTGGCCAGAGTACGGCCAACGTGGACATGGCGCTTCCTGCAGGCGTCGACTCCTCGCAGCAAGGGACACACTTCTACCTAGCCGATCGGCTAGGAACTACACAGATTGAACTATCCGCTGAGGGCTGGCCCTTATCGCAAGGGGAGTTCACACCTTATGGACAGGAGATCACTCACGGAAGTACCCTCAACGCTTTCGGCCCGCAACCTGCCGACGGCAGCAGTATGCATTTCAAGTTCACCGGCAAAGAGAGAGAATCCGATACAGGATTCGACTACTTCGGGGCACGCTACTATAGCAGCGTCATCGGAAGGTTCTCCAGCCCAGACTGGAGTGCCAAGCCGGAAGCCGTACCGTACTCAAGCCTAGACAATCCGCAGAGCCTAAATCTATATACGTATGTTGGAAACAGTCCGCTGAGCCGAGTAGATGCAGATGGGCATTGTTCACCGCCTGCGGTGGGAAAGGGCCAAATTGGAGTTTGCATTGACCTCTACATACAAGCGAAGACGATCAATGTGATCGGACAGGGAGACGGAAGAGGTCCGGCAGCAAATGATCCAAGCGCCACCTACAGAGTCGAACTTCAACTTATTACGGATCCAAAAGCGGGTACGGTCTCACTCGTGAAGGATGATGCCGGAGTCAGCAGTGCCTTAGGTGGTCTTTTCTCGAGTAAGGGTACCGATGCAACATCTCCAATAACTCCTACAACTGACGCGAACGGGACCACACACTTCACGATCAACAATACTGCACTGAATGGCCTGCACGATCTTCCCGGAGCGCCGCAAAACACGATCAAGACAACGATTAATATGGAGGTGACTTCGGGGGGGAAAGTCGGCATTGAGGGTGGCGTGAGAACTGCCTATCCCTCAATGGAGATCTACTCTTATAAGCCAAGCGGGCAGTCCACGACCATCCTCCAAATGCAGGAGCACAGGCCGAGCGACTTGTCTAAGCAGAATCAGCAGATCCCTCAAGTAGCCCCACTGTAGGAGGTGGTGTGACAATCCGAGCAGTAATCGTTTTCATCGTTGTTGTCGCGGCACCGCTGATGCCGCTGGTGTCGAGTTGGAGGCGCGTTCTGAATAAGGGGGGTGTTGAGACGGTATCAACGATGCGCATTTGGGTCGAACTGGCATTAGTCACTTTCAGCTTTTTACTGCTTTTGTGCAGCCTAATATGGAACTCTATCTTGGGTCCTGCCTATAGCTGGGCTAGGCTGGGTGGGATCTATGCCAGCATTCTCCTCATGACACTTATTGCCATTGATTCAGCTTTCGGGAACTCTCAATTGAAGTCTCTCCTCGCTATTACAGCCATCATCCTGGCTTTTGAGTGGGCTTACATGGCGATAGTAAATTCTGTCGTCTGACATTTCGCTACGATGCGGACCACCTAAAAAGCACGACTGCTCTCTACGTAACGCACGTTTGTGCGCGTCCAACACATTCTGGTACACCGGCAAACAAAAGAATATCTGATACAGGATTCGTAAAAGTGCTGCATAGGGGCTGTAGGGTGGATGCTAAAGGTCCTGGCGACATCCCTGACAGACTTTCTTTCCTTCATCCGCCTTCGAGCGAGCTTGAGTTGCTCGTCGTTCATTCTCTTCGGGAGTCCGAGGCGAACGCCGCGCTTCCTCGCATCGGCGCGGCCGGTACCGGTGCGCTCGCGGATGATGTCACGCTCGAACTCAGCGATTCCGCCGAAATGGTCCTAATCATCTTGCCGGCGTGCGTGGTGGTGTCGGCCCAGGGTTCCGAGATCGATTGGAAGCGGGCATCGTAGCCCAGCGGGAAAGGCCCGCATGGAACGCACAGACGACCGGCGCACCGCCGATCTCAACTCATAGCCGTTTATGTTTTTATCCTTATATAAATATGAACATAGCAGTCGAGAGTTGAGGAAATGTGGAAGACGCTGGCAGCATCGGCGTCTTCCAAGGAGCGGTTTGAAGGGTGGCACTGCTTTACCGTTCCACGCTTTGCACCGCTTCGGCATTTCCACGGCTCTGCCTTTCTTCTGGGAGATCAATTGAACAATTCCAACATCACTCCTCTCCACGTAAAGATCTACATCCGGTTGGCCGCGCTGCACTCAGATTGCGATACGAGGAATGGAAACGAGATAGGGCGCTACAAACTGGAGAAGCCGAAACTGTAGCAGCCTTAGAGATCGTACAGCTCATGAGTAATACGAAGTTGACGGCTCACTCATGCCTACACCAGAATCTTGGCTAGAATAGCCAAGAGGCCTACTACTAATAAGTTTCGTCTGATAACGCATCTTCTGTATAGCGGGCGTGTACGAGCAAAGCTGAAATGTCACTAGCCCTGCAAAGCTGAAATGTCGCTTTGCCCTCTCAAGACCATGTCTTGGGAGGCGAGCTTTGGGCTGGGTGATGATGAGCAAACAGGACTTGCAGCGGATCGAGGTCTTGACCGAGGTATTGGCCGGACGGCGTACGACGGAGTCGGCTGCGGCTGTTCTGGGCGTGAGCATGAGGCAGGTGCAGCGTCTGTTGAACCGGTACCGCGACGGCGGCGGTGGAGCGCTGATCCATGGGGCGCGTAGCCGGGCGTCGAACTACCAACTGAGTGCTGGGCTGCGCGAGTACGCGGTGGAGCTGGTTCGGCAGAACTATCGTGACTTCGGTCCCACTTTGGCTGCTGAAGCCTTGCTCGAGCGACACGGAGTTGAGATCTCGCGCGAGACGCTGCGCAAGTGAATGGTCGAGGCCGGTCTGTGGCTGTCCCGCAAGCAGCGTCGGACCTTCCACCAGCCAAGGCTGAGGCGGGAGAGCTATGGCGAACTCGTGCGGATTGATGGCAGCGAGCACCGTTGGTTCGAAGGACGCGGCGAACCCTGCACGCTGCTAGTCTTCATCGACGACGCAACCAGCAAGCTGATGCAACTGCGCTTCGTCCCTAGCGAGAGCACGGCCTCCTACTTCGAGACCTTGCGCGGCTATCTGGTGCTCACGGCTGCCCTGTCGCGTTCTACTCGGACAAGCACTCGATCTTCCGAGTAAACAGACCAGAGGCCAAGGGCGGCCAAGGCATGACACAGTTCGGCCGTGCTTGGCCGAACTGAACATCGAGATCATTTGCGCCAACTCCAGCCAGGCGAAGGGTCGGGTGGAGCGCGCCAACCGTACGCTCCAGGACCGGCTGGTGAAGGAGCTGCGCCTTGCCAGCGTCAGCGACATGGAGGCCGGCAACGCCTTCCTGCCCGCGTTCGTGGAGCGTTACAACCAGCGGTTCGCGGTGCGCGCAGCGAGTACAGCCAATCTGCACCGTCCCATGCTCTTGAAAACGCAGAAGCTCAACGACGTCCTCTGTCATCGCGAACAGCGCTATGTCGGCACTCAACTGACCTTCCACTACGATCGTAAGCAGATCATCCTCGAACAGACGGAACTCTCGAAGGGACTCGCCGGCAAGTACGTTGAGCTGTACCACTACCCGGACGGGCCGCTCGAAGTTCGTTGGAAGGAACACACGCTTCCCTATCGCGTCTTCAACAAGGACCAGCGTGTCAGTCACACAGCCATCGTGGAGAATAAACGGCTCCGCCATGCCTTGACGGTCATTAAGGCGAAGCAGGATCTCAAGCCTGCAACCAAGGTCATGACCAATAGCGAAAAGGACGGCTACAAGAAGCGACCGCGGATCCTCTATGGTCCCGACTTCGACGAGAAAACGCGTTCGCGCGCCGCGGTGGAATGACGGTCTGATGGAAAGCGTGGAACGATAAGGCCGTCCCACTCTTCCCACAGACCTTGGAAAGCGCCAAAGAACGGCACTTCCCACATTACGCACCGCAAAGACAATGACGAAGGAAGTAGACTGACATTTCTACTTTGCACGCTGAGCGACAGTTCAGCTTTGCTCCAACACAGAACACGAAGGAGGCTTTAAAATCCTCTGAAGTTTGCGTACCGTTACCCATAAGGTACGTTCGTACCCCCCGCGATAGTACGAGAGATGCCATGATCACCGCTTTCGTCAGGCGACAGAGTAAAGTCTTTGAGCAGATGGAACAGCTCACCTTTTCGAGCCTTGTAGGTGCCCTTTCCTATGCTCTCGACATGACTGAGGGGGCGCAGCCGGGCTATGCCCTTAGAGCCTGTTTACTGGGTATGCGCATTGGGGATAACTCGGCCTCGATCGACAGCAACTTAGTGATCTCTACTTTGTCTTGTTGCTCAAGGATGCTGGTTGCAGTTCCAACGCCACACGTCTGCATCAGATCGTCGGCGGCGACGAGATCCGCGCAATGGCATTCTCCAAAATCAACGACTGGACTCGGCTTGACCTTCGACAGATCAAGTTCCCCTTCACGCAGGTCCATCCAGACGAGCCGTTGCCCGCGAGATCAAAGCGATGCGCTCCATGTTCAAGAACAGCAGTGAGAACGCCGAGGCTCTGATCCGTCTTCGCTGTCACCAAGGCGCTATTGTGGTCAAAGAACTGGGCCTGAGGGCGGGCACCGCGAAGGCGATCTATAGTCTCGACGAGCATTGGAACGGAGCAGGTTATCCGGACAAACTGGCCGGTGAGGCCATTCCTTTGCTCTCCAGAATCACAAGCCTCGCGCAAACGCTGGGTGTCTTCCATCATGAGTACGGCTTGGTAGCAGCGCACGAGTGCATGCGGCGCAGAAATGGCCGCTGGTTCGATCCGGAGGTCGTTAAGGCGGCAACTCTCTCATAGCCCGCGGGAACTTTGGTCGGACCTTAAGAGCCCTCATCTAAAAAGGATGGTCGCCGCCCTTGAGCCTTCAGAGCAGGTCGTTCGCGCGGACGACGAGACCATCGATCGCATCTGCTCAACCTTTGCTGGTGCGATCGATGCCAAATCGAAGAGCACGTACCGGCAATCAACCGAGGTCGCTCGCATCGCCGTAGAGGACGTTGCCTGAACGTGAGCAGAGAGGAGTGCCTGATTCTGCACCGTGCCGGTTTGCTCCATGACATCGGAAAAACTAAGCGTCCCGAACTCGATTCTCGACAAGCCCGGAAGTCTGGACATTACCGAGTGGGCTACATCGCGGCCCATCCGCGCTTCACTCATAAATCCTGAGCCGCATTCCCAGCTTCGAGCGTACCGCCTCCGTGGCTGCTTCCCACCATGAAAAGCTGGACGGCTCCGGATACCACCTAAGCCTGCGTCGTGACGTTCCGCATGCTTCGGAGGCCGAATGTGTCGCAGCGCTGGAGACATGGTTTTCACCGGCAAAGGGTATAGCGCCCCCGAGCCCTTCAGCTGTCCCCTTCACAAGATTTGCCTCACTAAGGCTGGTGTTCACGGAGGTTCCGTTTACAGTTTCAATGTGACATCCGGTTTGTGACTCGGTACGTATGCTTAGTACAGCATGCAAGTTGGGCCGGAGCCAAACATCTATAGCGCCCATGAGGTCCGTAGACTCACCTCCAAGGCAGAAATCCTTGCGCTTTCGCCTGCTCTCGAGCTGCTCGCTGCGGGCAGCCAGGAGCGATGCACTGGCTAGGCTACTTCGTTGCCGAGAGCGAGAGGGCAAAGAAGCAGGTTCACCTTATCCTGCTGCTGTCAGGCGACGAAACGGAGCTTGATGTGGGCAGGATCTGCGCTGCAGGCTTCTTCACGGAATATTCGATCCTCGGGCAACCGACCCGCATCTTCAGTACCGACGATGCGGTCGGGTTCCGTACCGTGATCGCGCCGGCCTCATCGCGAGGACTGGCTACAGCCATGATGGTGAAAATGCTTTGGCACGGAGGAGCCCGAGCTGTCTTAGCGACCGTGGATAGCAGCCTAGAGGGACAGGCTCGCATGCTGTTGTCCACCTGTTCTGGGGGACTGTGGGGAGAGCGGGAAAGGCTTGTAGAACGTTTTCTCGATCTTTGCTCTAGCTACGAAGCGACACTCGCCACATTGGGGAAGTCCACGCGTTTCAATCTGCGCTATTACAGGAAAAGGCTGCAACGCTCCCTTGACCTCGTGTACGAGGAGAACGCGGGCGGACTTCTGAGCCAAACGCAACTCGACGATCTGAACAAGCGCTCACTCAATCCGGTTTCCTCGGAGGCCTTTCGACTCCGGTGCCGATCTGGGCGAGAGTTTGCTGGCAGCTTTCTGGTCGGCCTAAGGACCTCTACAGGAGAATGGCTGAGCCTGGTCGGAGGATGGCGGCAAGGAACTCAGACAGTGCTGTATTGGCAGCTCAATGTACGAGGGAGGGAAAAGGATTCCATTGGGACGGTGATGCGCTCCTACTTCCTTGAGCATGAGGTCGCCCGCGGAGCCACGTCCCTCCTCATTTACGGAGGCACCCCGCACAGCATGCGGCACGCGTTCCGCACCGACCGAATCCTGGACATTGTCTTGCGACGGCAGTCCAGCAAGACCATCGGCGCCTTGCTGTGGTGCTCTACCGCCTCAAACAAACGCTTGGCGGTCAAATCTCACATCGCGGAGGTGCTCTCAAGTGCGCCAACCACTTGGCATCCTCGAAATGAAATTACGAGAGAACAGCTTTGATCTGATCAGCGGTGAGTACCAGCTACTCATTGGTCTCAGTTGTTGCTTCACCAGCTCAAACTTCTCCAGCATTCTCGGGTAAAGCTGCAGCGTCGTCATGGAGTGGGAGTTCAAGCCTGCAGGGCATGGTGGTCATTATGCATTCTTCACAGATTCGTGAACACTGCTCTGAGCCTGTCATCTCGTCGCTATCAAGTCTTGTGAACAGGGAAGAAGCCTTTTGGTACCCGGCTGTTAACGTGAGCTCTCCCGTTGGTTGCGCGCTCAAAGGCTTCCCTATTTGAGGGATGGACGACACCAAGCGTTCATCCCAAGCTCAAGCAAGAACGCCTGAGCAACTGCAATGACTATCAAGGAGCCATTCGAAAAGCCAATCGCCGAGCTTACAGGGTTCAGATATCAGCGGTTGGTCTTCCCTTCCTCGCTGGAACAACTGTTCTGGGCTGAGGGAGAGGCTTACCGTGCCCAACGCCTGTGGTTTGAAGGGCTACTTGGAATCACTTTATATGTGGCTTTTCTCGGCTTTGAGCATGTTCTTGGTTTTTCGGGGATAGGACTTCGTCTCGGGATCGTTCTGCCTATAGCTGTCGCTGTGAACATGGCCGTTCTATATCAGTTCTTCCCTGGCTACCAAGAGCTCAGTATCCTGCTGGCCTCCTGCCTGGCTGGCTCAGTTGAGATTGCGCAGCTTCGCCAAGGCCGATCTGCTGAAAGCCTACTGTCATGGTTGGTGATTGATGCGGTGCTTCTCTTTGTGAATGGAGTTATGAGGCTTAAGCGCCGGTATGCAGTCGGAGCACTGCTCTGGGGAGCCATTGCAAGCCTCGCTGTTTTGTCCATCCACAAGGGTGAGGATAGGCGAGGCGAGTATCTGGCTGTCGGAATCGTGATGGGCTGCGGTGTACTGACGTTGATCGTGAACTACAGTCAAGATCGCGAGGCCCGGATCGCCTATCTGAAGAAGGCACAAAGCGCAGCGCTCATCAAGACGCTGGCTGACTCGAACGAACAGCTTGCAGCCGCGGCACACACAGACGAACTGACAGGTGTGGCCAACAGGGCCGCCTTCGCCAGCTACGTCGACACTCTGTGGAGCGATCTGGCGAGTTCCAATGAGGCTTGTAGCGCGGTCATGGTGGATATCGATCACTTCAAACAGATCAACGACCGTTACGGCCATCTCTATGGAGATCGTGTCCTCAAACGCGTGGCCACTCTGATGGCAGAAGCCCTTCGCCGGCCTGAAGACTTCATCGCTCGTTTCGGCGGAGAGGAATTCATCATCCTGCTCCCTTTCACTCCAATGAATCTTGCCTATCTAGTCGCAGAGCGGCTTCGCCAGCTGGTCGAGATTGCCGGGCTCCCTGCGCTACGCGCCGGAGATCCGGGACTGGAAGGCTTGGGTGCTACCGTCTCGTGTGGAGTCGCTACGGTCTCCCCCCGCATGTACCCCGATCCTTACAGTCTTGTCGCTGCGGCGGATGAAGCGCTTTATGAAGCCAAACGCCGAGGCAGAAACCAGGTCTGCGGTATGCCTCATGCAGAGCCGCTTCTGCAAAGCTCGAAGATCGTGGGCTGAAGAAGAGCATCTGTCTTCAGCCTGCGATTGGCTCACCGCGGCCGATAGCAGGTTGTTCGCATCAGGCCGGCGGTGTGCGCTTATAAATATCTGTATGCAAAATTGTTCTTCACCTGGCACCGGTCAGACGTAAGCAAGCCAACTGTAGAGTGCGGCATCGAGCCTGATGATCCCTACAAAGAAGACATGCAGGTGCAAATTCACAAGGCTATAGGGGCCGCCCAGGTGCACTTCCTGAAATCGTACGAGGAGGCTCCACTCATGAGAGATCTCTCGGCAGTCGTCGCAAACTAGCCGATCATTGGCCAAATGGCTCGGTTCTGCTTCCTGCCCAGTAAATCTGTTCGTATACTCCCGAACGTAAGACGGAGAAGACGACCTTCCACCTTGTGGCGTTGGGAGCAGCCGGCAAGGTACTGGTGAAGAAGAAGTTCACGCAGAAGCAGCTGCTGACGTACATCGCCAACCTGCAGACCTCATTGATCGGTTTAGAAGCTTGCGCCGGAGCTCACTTCCTTGGCCGTGCTCTGCACAAGCAAGGGCACGATGTTCGGCTGATCCCGGGTCAGTTCGTGAAGCCGTTCGTGAAGTCGAACAAGAACGACTTCGTGGATGCCGAAGCCATCGCCGAGGCTGTCGAACGCAAGAACATGCGCTTTGTTCCGATCAAGACTGATGACCAGCTGGACCTGCAAGCCATCCATCGCGTTCGGGACAGGCTGGTATCACGACGCACTGCCGTGATCAACCAGATCCGTGCGTTTCTGCTGGAACGCGGCCTGGTGTTCGCGAAGAGGCCGGCCCAGCTGAAGGCTGTCATGGCAGACGTGTTGGAGAACGCAGAGGCGGATCTCACGCCGATGATGCGCAACCTGATCAACACGCTGTGGGGTGAGTGGAAGACCGTTGAAGCGCAGATTGAGGAGCTTGGGGATGAGTTGGAACGGATCTCCACAGCCGATGCCGGCTGCACCCCGCATTCGGCAGATTCCAGGCATCGGACCGGTTGTGGCGACCGCCATCGTCGCGGCCATCGGCAACGGTGCTGCCTTCCGCAAGGGACGGGACTTCGCGGCGTGGCTGGGCATCGTGCCGCGGCAGTACTCCACCGGTGGCAAGGCCCGGCTGTTCAGTATCAGCAAGCGCGGCAACGTGTACCTGCGCAAGATGCTGATTCATGGCGCCCGAGCCGCCGTGCTTCGCGTGAAGCGGGATAATGCGCCCTTCGGTGCGTGCCTGGATCGACTGGATGCCCGATCTCCCAAAAACCTCGTCGTGGTGGCCATGGCCAACAAGCTTGCCCGCATCGCCTGGGCGGTTCTGTCGAGCGGCAACGACTATCGATTAGCCGCCGTGGCCGCATAACAGGCGCGGAAAAGCTCGCCTTCGGCTCCGAAGCGCTACGCGCTCCCCCTTTCCCGCACCACGACGACGATTCGTTAAGCTTCCCCACCGAAGTCTGCATAGGGCAACAAGGACGAAAGAACAGTCACAACGGCGTGTCCGCAGCCTGGTACCGACAATGGTCTTCAACGACCGTGCGACTTATAAGGACCGACACGCGCGCAACTCATCCTGGCCAGGAGAACTAGTCTCCATTCAAAGGCCGAATACATTTGCGCAGACTTGTCCTCTGACCAAACTTCCCCTTGCAGTCGCACGGCGGACCATACATTCAGGGTAGCTAGCCAACCACATTCCGATCAAAAGGGCCAGACGAGACTTTCAGTAGAACGTCAACCCTGTTGAGGATTCACACTGCCCGATCCGCCCGAGGAGACGTGCCAAACATGCGCGTGTATTCTCGGCTGAACTGTGACGCGCTCGCGTACCCGACTTTATATGCCGTCTCACCTACAGAAGGATGGTTCGTCATAATTAGCCTCCTTGCCTCCAAGAGGCGCAGCTGTTTTTGATACTGAACAGGAGAAAGCGAAGTGACCGAGCGGAATTGGCGGTGGAAGGTGGCGACGCTCATACCGGCAGCCTTTGCACGAGCCTCGATGTGGATCGTGTCCCGAAAATCCGTTCGCAGCTGCCGGATCGCCTGCATGGTTCGTCGATCCTGACCACGAGCCATGCCGATGTTCATCGCTTGCGGTCCATACACTCCACTCAGGAGCCAGTAGCTCATTTCCCGGAGCATGCTTGGATAGAGGACCGGAATGGCAGCGGGCGTATCCAGCAGCCGAACCGAACGCAGGACACAGTCAAGCAATTGTCGATTTAGGGTAATCCCGATGGCGCTGCGAACCGGCTCACTCGCAACCCGATCTGGTTTGCTACTGAGCGCCCCACCCACCTCTTGAAAGACGGTTCGACTCAGTTCGATGATCAAACCGAGAAAGGGCTCTCTGGGAGTAGCCCTGGAAATCGTGCAACTGCAAGGAACCTCGACGGTGATGAGCAGCGCTTCTCCCGCGCTGTAATCGAAGCGCTGTTTCCCGACAACCGCCCACTTCAATCCTTGCACCACAATCCAAAGCGCCGGCTTCGAAATACGATGAATCGGCTCCATCCTGTGATCCGATCTTAGAACCACAAGTCCTTCCACAGGTGTCTCGTGATAGCCATCAAGGGGCCGCACCTTCGCTTTATCTGTGAAGGCACGTAGAGCGTCCGTAAGTTCCCGCAGCAATCGCTGTCTTTCCAGTTCGTCATTGGTCATGAAGCGATCCTCCATGTTGATTGCTTTAGGCAAGTCTTTGCGACGAACTCGCGTGCAGGAACAACGCACACTTCATCCTATGCGTATTGACTGATTCGTGTTTCTTGTCAACGGGGACGTGAGCACCCCAAGGAGAGATCACTTTGAAAACGATGCGTGCTGTGCAGATAGAGAAGGTTCTCAAACCGATGAAAGTCCGGGACATTCCTATCCCTGAGATCGGGGACAACGACGCGCTCATTCGTTTGACAGCGTCCGGGATCTGCCGAACTGATTGGCATCTTTGGAATGGGGACTGGACTTGGATCGATGTCAAGTTGGATCTGCCTCTTGTTCTAGGCCATGAAATCTGCGGCGTGGTCGACGAGATTGGCTCCGCCGTGCAAGGGCTGCCTGTCGGCACCCGTGTGTGCGTACCGTTCAACATGGCTTGCGGCCATTGCCCATACTGCCTTAGGGGCTTGCAGAACGTCTGTGACAATTATGAATGGCCGATGCTCACGCGTGGCTCCGGCGGCTTTGCCCAGTACGTTCGAGTGCCCAATGCTCGTCTGAACTGCGTCCCACTCCCGAAAGAAGTAAGCGACATCGACGCATCCGCGCTCGGCTGCCGGTACATGACCGCGTATCGCGCGGTTGCGACCCGCGCAGACGTGCGTGCCGGCGAAACCGTGGTCGTGACGGGGATAGGGGGCGTTGGCCGCTCTTGTGTTGAGATAGCTGCTGCCCTTGGTGCCCAGGTGATCGCGATCGACACGAAGGTGGAGGTCCTGGAAGCGGCGAAGAAGATCGGTGCATCGGAGGTGCTTTTGTCGGGCGGGCTTACCCCGAAACAGATTGGCGAGCGGGTTAAGGCTTTGACGGGCGGCGTAGGCGTAGATGTGGGCTTGGATGCGGTTGGCGGACACGATGCCACCTTGATGACCCTACATTCACTCGCTAAAGGCGGCCGCATGGTTCAAGTGGGTCTCACTACGCAGGACGACAAAGGCGAGATCAAGGTGCCGATCGATCTGATGGTTGCTAAGGAGTTGTCGATCATCGGCAGCCTCGGAAACCCCCAAGCAAACTACCCAGATCTCCTTCGGCTGATCTCAAGCGGAAAGGTTGACCCGAGCCGTCATCTCGAAGCTGAGGTCAGACTTGAGGATGTCCAAGGCGTCTTCGATCGTATGCCGAAGTTTGGAACCAATGGATTTTCCATCATCACAAACTTCAACTAGTCGCACTTATAAACACCACGATTTTCACTTCTAAGTCGTTAGGAGACAGGCAATGCCACTCGTCTTTATCAACTCGCCCCAGGGTACCTTCACACCGGCAGCGCTCGATAAACTCGCCGCGCAGATCAGCGAGGACGGCGGCAATCTTGAAGGCTTGGCTACCGACGACTTCGTTAGAAGCACAATATGGGTCTATGCCCAGGAGTACGACCCCGCCAAGGTATATCACGGCGGCAAACCCGGCGGCACCAGGGTCATCACTGTTGAACTCACTACGCTCCAGGGCGGCCTCGCCGCACCGACCAAGGCGCTGCTGATTAAGCGCGTTACCGATGCGGTCGCAAAAGCCGCCGAACTGGAGAGTGTCGTCGATGGGGTCGCTCATGCGACCGGACTGGGAGCCGTGGCCGATGCGATTGGAAAAGCGGCTGGGGTGGAGAAGGACATCCTGCCTATCTACGTGCTTCTGCACGAAGCGCCGCCGCAGAACTGGGGATTCAACGGCAAGCCACTCTCCTTCGAGCTACTTACCAATCCTCCCTCCGACGCTAAGCCGCTTTGAGCGCGATGCACGTGCGAGCCGAAGTCATGATGAAAGGGACCTGTAATCGCGTAAGCCGGAAGCTGGTGACGCTATCTTCTCCGCGGAAGCGGCGAGCCCAACTCCGCGAAAGCGGCGAGCCAACTCCAGGAGTCCAACATGAAAGCTCTCGTTTTTCACGCCATCGGCGACATTCGCATCGAGGATGTGCCTGAGCCTGTCATCGTTGATCAGAGTGACGCAATTGTGCGACTGACCGCGAGCGCGATCTGCGGCACCGATCTCCATTTCGTGCGAGGCACCATTGGCCCCGTGGAGAAAGGGCAGATTCTGGGCCATGAAGGCATAGGTATTGTTGAGAGCGTCGGAAGCGAGGTGAAGTCGATCAAGGTCGGCCAGCGCGTCATCATTCCAGCGATCGTCGGTTGCGGCACCTGCCAATTCTGCCAAAAGGGTTTGTCCGCGCAATGCGATAAGGCCAACCCGATGGGCAAACACGCCGGTTCCGTCTTCTTCGGTGGACCGGAGACGGCAGGCAAGCTGAAGGGCTTGCAAGCCGAAAAGGCGCGAGTACCGTGGGCCGATACGAACCTGGTGCCGATTCCAAACGGAATCGACGACGACCAAGCCATCCTCATGAGCGATATCCTGCCTACCGGATGGTTCGGCGCCGACCTCGCAGGGATTGAGGAAGGAGACGATGTCCTTGTTTTTGGCTGTGGCCCCGTCGGCCTGATGGCGATTGCCTCGGCGAAGCTGATGGGCGGTCGAGTAATCGCGGTTGACCGGCTCACCGACCGGCTCGGTATGGCCCGGGCACAAGGCGCGGAAGTCATCAACTTCGACGAGGTTGATGTGCTCGAAACGGTGCTAAAGCTGACGAAGGGCGACGGTGCGCGGCGGGTGATTGACGCTGTCGGCGTTGATGCTGAACACGCACATGCCGGACCCGAAAAGCCGGGCCTTCTGAATAAGGCGAGGGAACTTGTGGAGCAGTATGCCATTGAACCCGCGGCACGGAAGTTCACGTCGCATTTTCAGGCTGGCGATAATCCTTCACAGGTCTTTGATTGGGCAGTCAAATGCGTTGCCAAAGCCGGCACGATCGCGATCATTGGCGTTTACCCGCTCACCGACCGCGTATTTCCGATTGGCGTAGCCATGAACAAAAACATCACGTTGCGCATGGGAATTGGGAATCACCGTCGCTACTACGATGTGCTTCTCGACCATGTCACATCGGGTCGGCTCGATCCGAAAAAGATCCTTACGCAAGTCGAGCCGATGACCGGCGTCATTGAGGCGTATAAGGCGTTCGACGAGCGGCAGCCTGGATGGATCAAGGTCGAACTGAACCCCACGGCTTGACGAGCGAGTGCCATCGCTAATTCGATAGTCCCGCCGCCACGCTCAACGTGCGAACGGAAGGCTTGACCATCACCCCGAACTTCAACTGAATTGACGGATCGTCAGGAGACAGGCAATGCCACTTATCAAAATGCACTTCCCCAAAGGTACCTTTACGCCAGAGGCGCTCGACACGCTCGCTGCGCAAGTCAGCAAGGACGGCGGCGACCTCGAAAAGCTGGCGGACGATCCATTTGTCCGCAGCACAACCTGGGTCTATGCGCTCGAATATGACCCCGCCAAGGTCTACCATGGAGGCAAGCCAGGTGGTACCAAGGTCATTACCGTCGAACTCAGCGCGCTACAGGGTGGATTCGACGCGGCGACGAAGGCGGAACTCATCAAGCGCGTGACCGATGCTGTCGCCAAGGCGGCCGGGTTGACCGACTATATCCTGCCGATCTACGTTCTTCTGCATGACGTACCCCCGCAGAGCTGGGGCTTCAGCGGCAAGCCGCTATCGTTCGAACAGCTCCAGAACCCGCCTGCCGGCGCCAAACCGCTCTGATTGCCTGCATGGTAGACGACTGGTCAATAAATACACCGTACTATGTGACTGCTGGCCGCATCATCGCTGGCACAATCTAGCCAGTGCTCGCAGCGCAGCGGGCAGAGCTGTGCGAGCATCCGACAATTCAGCCGACCGCCTGGCTAGAGACTTCTGTTTTATAAACATGAGCATCGCCATCGAGAGCTGGGGGAATGTGGGAGACGCCGGCAGCATCGGCGTCTTCCAAGGAGCGGTGTGAAGGGTGGGAAACAGCTTCATAGTTTTCCATGCTTTGCACCGTTCCGGCATTTCCACGGCTCTGTCTTCCCCTCAACTGGCGATAATGCGACTTATTGAGACCAAAGTCATTCCATCGACGACAATAGCTTTATGGACGTCCAGAAGATCGCAGCATTCACGAACGGTAGCGAGGGTGGCAACCCCGCAGGTGTGGCTCTGTGCAACACTTTCCCCCCAGCCGAAGATATGCAACGGACCGCTGCCGAAGTTGGCTTTTCGGAAACGGCTTTCGCTGTACCGGAAGGTGCTTCCTGGCGTGTCCGCTACTTTGCTCCTGAACTGGAAGTGCCGTTTTGTGGGCACGCAACCATTGCTCTCGGTGCTGCTCTTGCGTCACGGTATGGAGCAGGTATTTACCCACTGCTTCTCAATCACGTTGAGATCTCGGTAGAGGGCAAAATGGACGGCGATCTTGCATCTGCCGTACTGCAATCTCCAAAGACCAGCAGCAGCCCCGCTCCGGCAGAACTTGTGGACGCTGCGCTCAGGTTGTTCTCCCTAACCGCTCATGACCTCGATCAGAGGATAGCTCCCGCGATTGCTAACGCCGGTGAGAACCACCTCGTTTTGGCTTTGCGTACTCGGGACCATCTTCGAGAGATGGCATATGACTTCACGAGTGGGAAAGAGCTGATGCTTGGGCAGGGACTCTGTACGATAACGCTTCTTTACGCGGAACATGATCAGCTTCTCCATGTGAGGAATCCCTTCGCTTCAGGTGGCGTGTATGAAGATGCTGCGACTGGTGCTGCTGCTGCGGCGTTAGCCGGTCTCCTCCGTGATATCGCATGGCCTCATCATGGGCACGTGGACATCCACCAAGGTGATGACATGGGTGTCCCGTCTCGACTTCACGTAGAAATCTCGCCCATACCGGGAGAGAGTATCCGCGTCTCTGGCACAGCGCGCTACATGAACTGATCCTCGCGGGATATAAGTCCTATGAAACGCCGTTCACGCCAGTCAGCAAGCCGGGCCAGCTCAAGCGGCCCTGCTAAGCGCCTTTGTTACCAGCAGGCAGCCGATCGTGTCTCTGAAGAACACAGAAGACTCTGCTAGAACGAGTCGATCACGACAATACCTGTCGTGTCATACGTCCCCATGCGCTCCAGAACGGCCGTGATTCCTTCCAACCCTACAGTTTCGGAGACGACCTGAGCTGGTTTCAGCCTTCCGGCCTCGCACATGGCCAGCATTGTTCCGAACCGTTGCGCCTGCATGCCGAAGGTTCCAAACAGGCAGAGTTCATTCAGCAGAATCACGTCGATAGGAAGAGGTACGTACCCGACTTCTTTGCGCGTCGTATGGCCTAGCTGGACATGTCTTCCCAGCTTCCGCAGCGACAGCACGGAGTTGCAACAGGTTTCCGCGATTCCCAAAGCGTCCACCGAAACCTGTGCGCCACCTTTCGTAATCGAACGGATTGCTTCCACCGCATTCCCGTCTGTCCCGTTCAGCGTGACCGCTGCACCCACTGCACGGGCGGCAGCAAGCCCACGCTCCGACACGTCTACGGCGATCACGTTCGCACCCAGCGCCGCCGCGATCTGCACGGCTGACAGTCCCATGCCACCGCCTGCACCATGCACCGCGACCCACTCTCCGCCTCGCACAGCCGCCTGATTCGCGACGCCGTGAAACGCCGCCATGTATCGGCAGGCCATGCTGGCCGCATCCACGAAGCTGATCGACTCGGGCAGCCGAACCAGATTGACATCGACAAACCGCACCATCACGTACTCCGCGAATGCTCCCCAGTACGAAACGCCGGGCACCAACTGAGCGCCCGAGTCACATACATGCTGGTTGCCGCTTCTGCACCATTCGCAGGTACCCTCGCCGGGATTCATAGGGAAGAGCACACGGTCACCCTTCTTCCAGCCCCTCACGTCACGTCCGACTTCCTCAACTGTGCCGCTGAACTCGTGCCCGAGAACGAAAGGGGGCTTGATCGCGAGGCCCCGCCATGCCCAGTCATCCGTCCAAAGATGCCAGTCGGTGCGGCAGATGCCGTTCGCTCCGACCTTCAGAATCGCGCCATCGGGAGGACATTCCGGGTCAGGGACGTTCTGAACGACAAGGGGCTTTCCTAGGCGTTCGATCACGGCAGCACGCATGTTCCGTCTCCATTCCTTGCCACACGACAAACAATAGCATGACCGGGATATATTCTTGAATGAGTAGCAAGGAATATGGCAGGCAGACCACGCGAATTCGATAAAGATGCCGCACTTAAAGTGGCGAGAGACCTCTTCTGGGAACGAGGGTATGAAGCCGTGTCCATGGCCGACCTCACCGCGGCGCTGGGGCTGGCGTCCGCCCGTATCTACGCCGCCTTCGGATCGAAGGAGCAGCTGTTCCGCGATGCAGTGCTGGATTACGAGGCGCGCGAAGGAGGCTTTGCCGACCGTGCGCTTGCGGAAGAACCGACAGCTAGACAGGCCATCGAGAGAATGTTTTATGAGGCCATCGACCTGTACACGCGGCAGGAGGGACCGCGCGGCTGCATGGTCGTGTCTTCGGCGATCAACTGCACCGCTGAAAACAGCGGTATTCGTGCGTGGCTGGAAGAGCATCGTCGCGCACGGACAACGGCGATCGTCGCTCGCGTTCAGAAGGCTGTCCGAATGGGCGAACTGGCAAGACGCGTCGATGCCAAGGCAGTCGGAAATCTGTGCGCCGCTGCACTCCATGGCATCTCGGTTCAGGCCCGCGACGGTAGTTCGCGTGAGACGCTGCGCAAGACTGTCCCGCTGCTGCTTTCCTTGTTCGAGGGTGTTTCCTAGGCGACCACGTCGCTTTGCAGGCAGAGGATTGTAGATAGCGGCCACAGCAGGTACTCAGAACAGGCGGAGATCCAATAGGCGGCACGGCCGTAATTGTGGAGTCCCCCTTCCCCAAAGAACACGAAGATGAAGTACGTCGTCATGAGGACGAGAGCACCCTGGAGAACGGGTTCCGTGGGGAAGAGGAAAGCTCTCGCCTCCGGCAGAAGACGCCGCAGCAAGTGCCAGATGGCCACGCCAAACGGAATACCCAGCCCGAGGACGACCACCCACGGAGACACACCCAGCCCACGGACGACCGTGGACATATCGGCGTGAGAAGCAAAGGTTCGTACCGGCACGTAGGAGAGGAAGTTCCCTACGCTCATGGTGACGAGCCAGAAGAAGAACATGGCCCATGCGCGCTGGGTTCGCCTCTCCGCTCGCCGGTACAGCAAGAGGCTGCCGACATAGGAGATGCCGTTCCCGATCAACACACCGGAGACCGCGATCAGGGCCGCCACATGGCCACGGCCTGCGGCAAAGAGTGGAGCGTAGTCCACGTCTTCGTCGATGTCGCTTAGGAACAGCAAGTTCTCCAGATTCAGACCGCCGTAATCGAGAGCCAACGGATTCGCTTTTGCATGGCAGAACCATGCAAGGAAGCTGTGCGCATACTCATGCACCAGGTAGCCGACTGCATGGGCGAGCCACAGTTGGGCGATGGCAAGTAGCCAGGTAAAAGGGGGTCGTTTGCGCATGCTCAATCCAGAGTTTCTAACGCCTTGATTTCATTTCATCTTCAAATAACGGAACAAGTTTCGCCGCAGGCTTTTTCGAGCTGAAGTCGAGCTGCTTCTGTTCGTGACCTTTGGGGTGCTGCTCACGCCATAGTTCCAGGAGCAGCGGCGGCATGGCCGAGAGCACCGCCTTGGTGCGGTGAATCTTGGCATGACAACCAGGACAGAGCGAAAGCATCAGGTTCAGGACCGACTTGCCGGGTACCCGGTGATGCACGATGATGGAGCGTTTATCGCGACCGGAAGCATCGCAAACCCGGCAACGGTAGCCGTCACGCTCCAGAACCGCTTCGCGCAGACCACCGAAATACTCCTCATCCTGCCGTTTCAGCGTGTAGCAGGTTGAACACAGACCCAAGGCCAGGATCTTCGGATTCCCACACGGACAATGCATGACCCTTTGAACGAGGCGTGTCACTTCCCCGCCCTTTCAGCTTTTGCCTTTGCCCGTCCGATGTAGCGGTAAACCGTCGTCCGATCTAGCTTGAACTCGCGCGCCAGAGCGGCTTTGCTTTCTCCCTCGCCCAGGCGACGGGTCAGCTCAGCCGCCCGATCCGGTGTCAGCAGACGCTTGCGGCCTTTGTAGACCCCATCCCGCTTTGCAAGCTCGATTCCCTCTCGCTGGCGTTCCCGGCTCCACGCCACTTCGAACTCCGCGAACGAGCCCATCATATTAAGGAGCAGCGTTGCCATCGGCGAGTCGTCGCCGGTCAACGTCAGGTTCTCTTTAATGAAGCGGACTCCGATCTTGCGCGAAGTCAGCTCCCCGACCGTCTTTCTGAGGTCCACCAGATTGCGACCCAGGCGGTCCATCGAGTGACAAACAACCGTATCGCCTTCCCGGACGAACTTCATCAGGGCTTCGAGCTGCGGGCGTTGGATGTTCTTGCCCGAGGCCTTATCCAGGAACACGCGGTCCAGTGCCATGCCTTCAAGCTGGCGACTCACGTTTTGTTCAAAACTGCTCACTCTCACGTACCCCACCGTCTGTCCCTTCGGTGGGTGTTGTGTGGCATTAGGCTTTACTACTTTCGGCATTGCCTGTAGCATAAACCAGAAATCAACCCTATGCCACGCTCTTTCGGGCAATCATGCAACGTGGCGATACGGTATACCCTGGTGGCACGGAACAAGCCAGCCGGCGATCGTCACAAACGGTATCTTTGCAGCTTCGTTAGAAGCTTTCTGGTGATTCCAAGGCTAGCTGAATTGGTAGACCCTATCCGGAATACCACCCTCTCGCAGCTCATGGATTGGCAAACGGAACACGCCGCGGATCTGTTCCACTTTGCGCACGGCAATCTGAACGTGAGTCTTCTTCCAAAAGCCGGCCTTTGGGTACAGCTCTTCCCCTTCCGGGAAGAGGGCGCGTACCGTGTCGTACTCAACACCGATCTCTGCAAGGTTTTCGTGGAGATGCTGAATGACGGCACGATCCAGAAAGCGAAGTGCCAGATCACCAGGTTTACGATCCTTGATGTCTCTGTTTTCCAGCAGCGCTTCGCCGCGTAGCGTTTGCAGGTCTTTATAGCTCGCGTAGGCCGCTTCCACAGCTTGGGTGCCGCGCTGGGTGGTCAGATCTAAACAATTCCCCAGTTCGATTGCCGCCCCGACAAGGCTTTCCTCCCCAGTGCGGAACTCCTCAGCCCACTGGTAAGCACGAACCGCATCCCACTCCCAGAAGTAAGCGCCGTTTCCAAGCCAATCCCATCGCTGATTGCTCAAGCGAAACAACGAACCGCCCAGAAGCTCGTGGGCGGTTGCTTTACTACAGCCGTGATATGCCAGAACTATCGACAAATGGTTTCTGCAACCTCTTCGTCTCGAAAATGCGGTGCGGTCCGGCCGCTCTGGTCCACAATCCCCTCACTCTGGAGAAGTGCGGTAGCCTTTGCAGGCGTGTTGTACTCGGATCGTATCTCCGCAAACCTGGCCATCAGCTTCTTGTAGTCGGCTTCGCTCATCGCACCTCCAGATCGCCTACTAGGATAGCAGCTTTGTCAAGTGAAGCTGTAGTCGAACCTCACCGCTGCCGATTGGCTTGCGACAGCACTGTCGCAGCAAGTTCCTTCGTGTCTTCGGCATATTTATTGCTTTTCATGACCCTAGATGCGAGCTCTTCCATTTCTTTGCCCGTCTGATGGCTCGGGTTGCGTTGGGAAAGTGCAGAAGCCGCAAGTCGCTTCTGCACTTCAGAAGCATTCGGATCATTGAGCACAGACCCGGCATCGGACGCGACCTCAGCTGACGTCCGCTTTCTATTGAATGCCATTTTTTCCTCCGTACGAGGTTTATTCGACCGCCCTTGACGTTGTTCTAGTCCCGATCCGCACAGGAAACACCCTCTAGAGCCAACACATTCGTGACGAAGTGCCGCGCAGCATTGCGCGCTGCCAACATCATTACCAAGTATTCCACTGCGAAGATGAGCAGAAGGGAGTCCGTTTTCAGACCATGCGGCGTAAATCCCACGAATCCAATGATCCCGACAAAAAAGACGATCACCGAAAAAGCAGTCATCTCGCGAAAGCGAAGGTAGGCGCCGTGGGCGTCCTCTACTGAGGCCTGCGATTCGTGTCCTTTGTAGATGCGGTACCAGAGAGCTGTTTGAGCAGCAGCTTCCACAGGAAGCTGCCCATACTTTCGCATGATCCTCTCCAAGTCAATGCGCGGATCACTCTTCGCCAGCCGAGAGAAAGCTTCACTCGAAGGCAGACAGTTCTGCAGTTTCCAGAACACCAGAGACTCTTTGAGCTGCTTCGAGCAAGCCCAACCGATTGCACTGGTGAGCAAGGTGATGGCGGCTGGCACCGCAAACAGCTTGCCCACGAACGACCAATCACCGTGTATGAATGAAGTCACCAGATCAGCAACACGCTGCCGGCCCACGATAATCAAGCCAAGTGCAATGGCGTTCATGGCAATGAATGTAATGATGTACGGCTGATTCTTCTGCTTAAGTGTGCGTCCCATCTCACTCCACGAAGCCGTGCTTCTTATAAAAAGTCGACAGTTCCACTCGATTGGCTAACGCGAGACCTTTATGGACATTCCGAGGCTCGTTGAGCAATCCAAGGTGCTCCAGGTTGTAGAACAGGAGCGCCTCCTTAACCCGCAGGATCAACCTGCCGTTCTCCATACAGAAGTCTTCCTCAACAATCTTTCGTTGCGCCTCTGACAATTCAGGATGGGGTACGATCACCGCTTCGATAATGTTGTACCAGTCTGCATCCGAGCCCGGACCGATGGGAGATGATCCTTGCAGAACGGCCTCTCTCACACGGCCAAGGACGAAATCTCGGAATTCGTTACGTTCGTGGCAGTAGGCCCGAACGTGCCATCTGCTTCCGTTGAATCCAAGTGCATGCGGTGTGATGTTCCGGCACGACGTTCCAGAACCGCTAATGGAGTCGTAAAGAATACGGACACTTTTCTGATCTTTTGTCGCCGCTAAGATTGAACGCAGGATGTCGTGCCCAACCGGGCGAGCAGGTTCCGCAACCAGACTCGTGTCAGGTCTCCAGCCTAAGAACGACGAGTTCTCTGCCTCCACACCACTCGTGACGGCCCACAAGCGAGTCAAGTAGTCGTCTGTAGAAGCCTTGAGCAGCACAGGCGCAAAGGTCTTGCTGGTGATGTATGCCCTTTCAAGCACATCGTAGAACGCGTTCTCAGGTGCCAGCTCGCGATATCTTGCAAAATCAACGGACGCCTGTGGGACCGAGATTCCGAAGAAATCAACCAGATCGCTGCGATTGACCCTTCCCTCCCATTGCAAGCGGAACTCGATGAACTCCAGCCTTCTTTCCTGCCCCCATCGTGCTGGCGCTCTCTCTTTTTCCGGCAAAGCAGACCTCTTTTCTGACTACCATCTAGAAACTAGATGGGGTATAGTAACTCTATTCTAATTCAAGGAGGGACGACCCCGCCGCCATCAAGACGAGGCCAGTTCCGTAGGAGATACCTGCAAAATGGCAACCACGATTACATTCTTTCCGGTCGGGAATGGGGGCATGACACTTGTGACCCTCGACGGTGGCCGGACCATCTTGATTGACTGCAACATTACCGGCGCGGCTGACGATCCTAAAGACAGCACCCGTGACGTCGCCAAAGATCTCCGCGAGCGACTGAAGAGGGACAAGGCTGGGCGGCCCTTCGTAGACGTTTTCCTCTTGACCCATCCGGATCAGGACCACTGCCGGGGAATCCAGAACCACTTCTACTTCGGCAAGCCAGCAGATTACCCCGATGACAAGAAAGCCGACAACGAAAAGCACATCGTCATCCAGGAGATGTGGTCATCGCCCATCGTGTTTCGCCGTGCCAGCGTTGGCCACCCCTTGTGCAAAGACGCCAAGGCATTCAACTCGGAGGCTAAACGCCGGGTGGAGGTCGCTCGCTCCAAGAAGTGCACCGGTGTCGCGGAAGGCGATCGTATCCAGATCCTCGGGGAAGATGAAGACGGAAAGACGGATGACATCCTCGCGATCGTCGTGAAAGTTGACCAGGACATCACCAAGGTAAACGGCGAGGCCAGCAAGATCTTCAAGGCACGGCTACTCGCACCTCTGCCGAAATCGGACGACGATGACGAGGAGGAAAACCTCCGGAAGAACCACTCCAGCGTCATCCTCAATATGGAGCTTGCCGATACCTCAGCCCGTAAAACAGTGAAGAATTACCTAAACGGCGGAGACGCCGAGGTTCTGATCTGGGAGAAGCTGTGGGCAAAGCACAAAAAGGCGACGGCCGTTCTCGAATACGACTTGCTGGAGACACCGCACCACTGTTCCTGGCACACACTCTCTTGGGACAGCCGCTCTGAGCTGGGCGACAAGGCGAAGGTCTCCCCCGATGCCAAGAAAGCTCTTTCGCAGATCCGTGAGGGAGGACGTATCGTTTCGGGCAGCGCCCCCATCAAGGACAACGATTGCGACCCCCCGTCATACGCCGCGAAGAAAGAGTATGAGGGAATCGCGACCGGGGTCAAAGGCAAGTTCTTCTGCACCGGCGAGAACCCGACCGAGAAGAGTCCTTCTCCCTTGGAATTCACGGTAACCGACCAGAAACTCAAGGAGTCTGTCCGCGGAGCTGTTGTAGATGCACCCTATGTCATGACAAAATCCATGGTCGATGAGGCCGCGCGCAAAGCTGCGGAGTCTGAGGCCGTCTCTAAGGGCGGAGATACCAAGTATGCCTAACGGCATCGCTCAGCGGATGCAAGAGGAAGGCGTCGCGAAAGCTGACGCCTTTCTTGCAGCAAACTGGCATGCCCGACGCCTCTCGGAAGCCGAGCTAAAGCAACACGCCGTCCGTGAACCACTGGCCGGCTGGGAAGCCTACGTTCAGCCGGAACAGGCCATCCACCGGCTACACATCCTCATCGATCATCAGTTCCCGTACTCTCTTCCGAAGTTCCTCCTTGCGGACAATCCGAGCTTCCCCTCATGGCCGCACGTCGAGCCTGACGGCAATCTCTGTTTGAGTCGAACCAATCGAGTGCTTCGACCGGACCACCCAGCGGGAGTGCTGGATGTGCTTTTGGCCCAGGCAGTTGATCTTCTTCGGAAAGGTGAGCTTGGCCTGAATCTCGAAGACTTCAAGTCAGAGTTTTACTCGTATTGGAACTTCAGTCTCGATGACCCAAAGGAAGCGGTCCTCAGTCTCCTCGACACCCAAGCGAAAAGTAGATTTGTCAGAATCTGGCCGGGCGAGACACGGAGCGTTGTAGGTGAATCCGAAGCGCAGGTGTCGACCTGGCAGCGCAACCGTTGGGGTGAGCAGCCACAGTTCGATAAGACGATACCCGCATGTCTCCTATGGCTCCCAGAAGTGCTCCTCCCCACTCAGTATCCCCGGTCTGCCCACGATCTCTTCCGTCTCGCTCAATCAATTCCAAACGGCAAGGACCTCCTGGAGCGTTTCAGCCGACTAAAGCTGTCCACCTACTACTTTGTTCTCGGTGCGCTTGGAAAAAATGGTCCCTGCTTCGCAGCTGTTTGTACACGTCCGCCTCAGACTTCCGAGATGAGGACATTTCGCAAACATGGGACGTTGAACGGCTTCAGGAAAGGCAAGATGCCGCAATCGCTCGTAGCCGCGCGGCTTTTCTCTTCTGTGGCTCCAGCACAGCGCCTCAAGCTTGACCGGGCTGATGCAGGCTGGATACATGGGCGAGGGCACGACCCGCATCAGCCCGTACTCGCTCAGAAGCGCGTGATCATTATTGGCTGCGGCTCGGTAGGCGCTCCCATCGCAGGGCAACTTACAAAAGCCGGCGTGGGCCAGATCGATATCGTTGACCCCGAAGGTCTGGCGTATGCAAACATCGGGCGCCATCCACTCGGTGCTGAAGCCGTGGGCGTCAAGAAGGCGTTATCCATGGCGACAAGGCTACAAAGCGGCCACCCTCACGCGACGATTCGCGGCTTCGGTCTTTCGTACGAAGAATTCGTGTTCAAGCATCTCGATACTCTCCAGAGTGCAGACCTCATCATCAGCGCCACTGGTAGTTGGACAGCGGAACGCCTTCTCAATACGCAACGGATTAGCGGTGAACTCCAAGCACCGACGATCTTTACGTGGACCGAGGCCCACGCCTGCGCGGGTCACGCCTTGCTCCTCACTGCGCCACTACCCTGTCTGCAGTGCGGTATGACCCTTGAAGGCGCGCCGAAGACCACAGTCACGACCTGGGCCGATCCCCGCGCGGGAGAGCGAACAGAACCGGCATGCGGGGCCGTGTTTCAGCCTTATGGGATTGTTGAACTCCAAGGCACGATTACTCTAGCATCGGGCTTGGCCATCGAGGCCTTGATAGGCCAAGCTACCGGGTCTACACACCGCGTGTGGCAGGTGGCAGCTGCGTTTCTTCAACAGGCCGGCGGAGCGTGGCATCCAGATTGGATCCAGGGCCGCCCCGAGCGCGCGGCTGGCGGCTTGCAAACCGAAATCATTTGGGAGAAAGACGATCTGTGTCCTGCGTGCTCCTCAAGAAATACTGGCGTAGTCTCCGTTACCGGATCGGAGACTCAGATCAACAGCTCTCCATCACACCTGCAGTCATGAACCACATCGCTGAGCAGCAGCAAAATGCCCCGCACGCAGCCGAAGCTGGCGGTCAACTCTTTGCACGTATCACTGAATCCTGCATCACCGTTCAACGAGCTACTGGACCCAGATCCACGGACCGCCGTACCCGGTATGGCTACATCCCTGATCGAAAGAAGGAACAACAAGAGATCGACGAGATGTTCCAAGCGGGGTTGCTTTTCATTGGAGACTGGCACACACACCCTGAGAAGATCCCGACGCCATCCAGGTCAGACCTCCAGAGCATCAAGAACATATACAAGGGATCGCGACACCATCTTCCCGCGTTTCTGCTACTGATTGCCGGAACAGAAAGCTTCCCTGCTGGCCTACATCTCAGCTTCCACTCGGCAAGTGCTGAGGTAAGACTCTCCAAAATCTAGAAAATGATGAATGTTGCGTCAATCGCGAATAGCTGGCTACTTCGTAATGGCATCATCACTTACGAACGAGTCCGCCTTGACATACTCTGGCAAGCCTCCGGACCGCACAGAAGCACCATCTTTTCAAGCTCGAAGATCTCTCTATTCAGTTTCAGCAACGCTCCAGGGGCATACAGGAGGCCCCGCGCAGCTCGTAGACCGTGCGACCACCCGTCGCCGTCATCAGCGCCCGAGCGTCGTCCGGCTCGAGCGCGGCCAGGTCCGCGGCCGTCTGGATTCCAAGCTTCGCGATCTTGACGGCCGAGGCTCCACCGATTCCCCAGGCCTCATCCACCGGCACCGTGGGCAGCAGCTCCGCACGCACCCGCCCGTCGCGAAGGTCACAGACGCCCGCGTACTGTGGCCGTTTCTTGGCAATGAAGTTGGCCACCTTCGCCAGCGTCTTCGTCGGCGCGATTCCAACACCGGTCGGGATGCCCACCCAGCGGTGAACCCGCTCCCGCATTGCTCGCGCCAGCGGCTCGACCTCCCTGCTGTTGAACTCGCCCAGGTTCAAGAAGCTCTCGTCGATGGAGTACGTCTCCACCGTCGGCACCATGGAGTGCAGGGGGTCACCCATGCGGATTCCAAGCGCCTTTGCTTCTCAGTCATCTGGAATCGCACTGCCATAGTTGGTAGGCGCGGTATGACATCATCACCAACGACAACCTGCATTGTCTTGGGGGTCACCTCCGACAACTGGCCTTGTCGTGGGCGAAACGAAGTGGTTTCCGCGCGAGTTACCAGCAGGTAGGCCAATAACGCCCACATTGCTTGAGGTACAAGGAAGCCGTTTGCCGACCGGCTTCTTACGCTTCCTTGCGGCTACCTCAGGTCGCCCTATGCCGTTTTCTTGGCTGCCCTTTTCTTGGCCGGAACCGGCTTGACGGCTGTCTTTTTGGCAGCAGACTTCTTCACGGGTGCCGGGGCAGTTCCAGCCTTTGCGTCGGCAGCGGCGAGGCGATCCTTGATCGCGGTCAGTTGGGCAATAGTCTTTTCAAGAGCAGCAATCGTACGAGCGTTGTTCATACCGAAACCGTATCAGGTTTCGGTATGAACCGATGAGCTAGGAGAGAGGTCCAAATCAGGGCTGCCAAAGCGATCACTTCCTACAATGCGACTTCACGGTACTTAAAATGTCAAGCTGGCACTCAGGCCTCGATACAGGCGAAACCTGCCAAGCTCACGCAGTCTCGGGTCCTTGCTCAAGGGCAGAGCAGTAGAGAACGTATGACCCAGCTCTAACGGCGTCGGTTCCAGAGACATCTTGGTAGCGAGAACTCACAGTGTCACCCGGTTTGTCGGTGTAGTCACTGAGGTCGGCAGAGATGCGTTCCACCTGCCATTTGCGAGTAAGATTGTGCGGGTGAACCACTGTGCATAGAGCAAAAGTGAGCCGGATCTCACCGGTTACATGCTCACCAACCTTGCATTCTGACGGTAGCGGTATGCCCAACAGGCCACCCAACTCGGAGATGGCTTTCACGCCGAAGTCGATGATGCACCCAGCCTGGGCCGGGTCTTTTGAGATGTAGATGACCTCTGCGTTTACATGGTAGTAGTTCCCTGCCAGTGGAGACGCGATGTTGTTCTCCTCGCCTGATCGTGTCAACACCTCGTCTACCCAGAAGGTTAAGGGCCAGGCAAACACGTCACCGACATGAAGCTCTGGCTCGCCGTCCTCAATAACCCAACGCTGAAGATGAACGCCCCACACCAATCCATCGGTCATGTCGGAATGTTAAAGGATCGAAAGGCGGGACCGCTCAGTCCTCATAAACGCAGTTGTCGGAAGTTGAGGCAGCGTACCCTAACAGAAACGTTCGTTTGTGATGAGGGGTTCCGGCCAGTCGGATCACTTCCCATAATGCGAATTCTGGGAACTAATTCGCTGAACCTCAATGTGAGCCCGTCTGCGCCCTAGGTTCGAGGCCCGACAAGCGAGGAATCCCATCCTCAAGAGCTGCTGAGGCCTTCACCTCGTCGTGAGTGTCTTTCATTCGGAAAAAAGCCTGCTTACCTTTGGTGCCGATCTCGATAGCGTTGACGTCATTTGCTGCGTCCGCTGGGTACTCGACCACCATCCCTGCAAAGCCTGTCTTGTCGTCCACGTAAGCACCGATGGCATCGAGATTGGGACGATCCAGCGAGATGGTGGCTCGCCCATTTGCAAGCCACGCCATGCCGCCCCGCTCGTTGCCTAGAACGTCATGGATCATGATCCCAACACCAGGGGCGATCCGATGAAAGTCCGGGGACACTTTACCTGCTATCTGCGCTGGCGTTTCTTCCCCAAGCGTGAGGCGATCGTGTCCATGTTCGTCAAGAAAGATCATGCTGTTTGTAGGTGTATCTTGCCGCAGTCTGTCTTTCGTCACAGGAAACGGTGCGCCCACGATCCAGCTGGCTCTTCCTTGCGCGTCCTCGATGACCAAACCTTTCGCATGCAAGACTTGGTTTGATGTACTCGCCTGCACAGTGTGCGAAGACCAGAGCGTACAAGCCCCAACCAAAATGACAACACACTGCGCTATGCACAGGAGGCGGAACACGGAGAGCTGCTTTTCGAGTCGATCTAAACGACAATGAGTTTGTAGACTTTCCATCGGAAACTCCTGAAAGGAATGCGAGAGCGCGTGAGCACGCGATTCTAAATCGCTTGGCACCGTTTCGTTACGCCAAGTCCCGGGAAACGCGGTTGTGGGAAGTTGGCCCGTATCCTGTCACAAACCGTCGTTTGTGATGAGGGTCGGAGTACTTGCATTTGCTCTACGATTAGAGCGTGGACCCGAGCGCACGGAAAACATGGATCAAGGCAGTCAGCGGTGTTGTTGTGGCACTGGTTGGCTTCGGAGGTGTGGTTTATAGGGTCGAGTACGACTCCCCCAAGATGTTGCGCATCGTGGGCAACGTTCGATCCGAGGCTGGTGACCCCATTCCCGGGGGGCATGTGGAGATTGTTGATGAGACAGGGGCGTCTCAGGGAACTCCAACTGACTCTTTCGGAACCTTTCATGCGGACGTTACCGTCGGGACGAAAACAGTTCACATCTACGTCCAAGCGCGTGGGTTTGAAGCGCATGACGAGGAGTTCACTCCAGGGCAGAACAGGATAGCCCAAGTCGTTCTTGTCTCTCGGTCATCTCCATCTGTAGCTCAGAAGAACGACGCACCTCCCCTTTCGAAAACAGCAGTGCGTCCGGTCAAGGTATTACCTCCTGTACCAGCTAAGCCGGAGAAGACAGGGTCGGGAGTGCCACCCTCACCTACGACAACTCTGAGCGCGCCTAATGGAATCGTCGTCGGAGGAAACAGCTTCGGAACGAATACCGTGATCAACAACGGGCCAGTGCCGATGTCCATAAACGCCCAGGGCGAAGCGTTGATAACGCAAGCTATGTTGCCCTATGCGGGCAGCAAGGTACTCATTTCTGCGGTATATGGAGATGAAAGCGAGGCAGTCGCAGCGGCATTCCAGCGGGCTCTCGAAGGTGCGCATCTTTCCGTCACTGTAAACAAGTCGATGATGATCGCTGGCCCAGACATGAAACCTCTTCGGCCAGGAATAACATTGGCTTCGTCAGACGCGACAAGAGCCGAGGTGCAGCCATTGGCGCAGGCTCTTTTTGGGGCGGGCCTTACCTCGCAGGAGCACCCCGCCGCTTACCTTAATACGATCAAGATGGGCGATAACGCGCTATGGATTGGAATAGCGCCCTTGCGCTGAGAGGGCGTACGCCGCCACAGACCGTCGTTTGTGATGACGTTAGAAAGACCACATGAGCGGACCGATTATCACCGGATACATCGATGAAAGCTACACCGGCAACCAGAAAAAAGGTCTTTTCACACTCTGCTGCGTTTTTGTGCGCCAGGAGCAGCTCGCACCGCTGGAGCTTTCTTGGCAAAACGTAATCGACAAGAAGAATCTCCAGCTCCAGAAGGAAGGCCGCCCGTCGATACAACGATTCCACGCGACGGAGTTGAATTGCTTGTCAAAGCAATACGAGGGCTGGACGGATGACGAGCGACTTCAGTTCGTCAAAGCTTTGTACCGGACCCTTCGATATAGCCTGACAAGCCATGAGGCATACACCCTGGACCTCAGCGATATCCTTGCGATTTGGCCGGAGTCCGAGCACCCGATAGCGTTCGGCTATCAGCTTCTCACCCAGAACTTCATGCTCGATATGGGTGAGATCATTCATCAGGAACAAATGACGGAACGCATTGACCTGGTCGTGGAGCGGGGAGATGGATCAGCAACTACGCAAGCCACATTCCAGGCGATGTTGCGAGACGAGACATTCAAATACGCAAACACGTTCCGTTCCATCCGAGAGGGTAGCTGGGATCGTGACAGGATGCTTCAGATAGCAGACCTATTCGCCTATGAGGCTTTCAAAGATGCGAAGCGCCGTAAGCAGGGTAAGACTGACCCACGGTTGAGCATGCAGGCACTCCTCTCGATGGACTCCGTAGGCATTAAGACGCAAGAAGTCTCAAGGGAATGGCTCTTGGAGCTGAAACGCACCAAAGACCAACAATAAGGTAAGAGCAAGAACGCTATGGAATCTACACTCGTACAGGTTTCCGTTGAAGCGATTCGACCCGCCCCTGCAGTTGGTCCTATGGGCGGAGCCATCTTTGACGTGACTCTTAGAGGAATCTCCGCCAACCCCGATGCGTGCTTCACTGAAATCGTCCGGGTCGGTTCGAAAAGCTATGAGAACATCCAGCTACTTCAGAAACGTGGATCAGTTGTGGTTGAACTGCTTGGGTTGTGGCAGCATGACCACCACACAAGTGGTGGTTGGATCAGCTATGTGTTCCGGAAGGTAACCGAGCAGATCGAGGCTTTAGACATGACGAGTCAGGACGACACACCATACGGGTATGACGCAGAGTTGGCGCAAAGCATCCTAATCGCCCTCAACAAGATCTACCCGGCAACCATGCCCGGCCCCATGGACCTGAAACATGCCCTCTCCAACGTTCCGAGTGACACTTCCTTATTAACGGCCCTGGATGCCCTTTTGGGAGACGGGCTAATCACCGGGAGACCACTCCGAGATCACACACGCGCTGGAAACCGTCTCGCAATCTTGGCGAATATTCAGATCACCCGCGAAGGTCGGAAGCACCTCGCTCCACCGGGAGAGAAAGTTCCCCAACAGCCCTCGCTAGTTGTACATGGTGACCACATCACAAACAGCGGCACGGTCGGCTCTATCGGTCGCAATTCAACCGGGGCGGTCGCGACCAGCGGCCCGAAGCACGATGAGGCACTTGCAGCCTTAAATGAGCTGTTAGCGGCGCTAAAGCCGCTGCAGCCGCAGGACCAGTTGCTGGACAGGGCACACCGCGAACTGATGAAGGTACACGACGAGCTTTCAGACGAGCCGGAACCAGATCAGAACAATATCATCAAGTGGCTCAGCCGAAGCAAGCAGGCAATCGCGACCGCATCATTGGGCTACGAGGTGGTGGACGCAGCTCACAAGCTCTTCTCACTGTTCGGGTTGGGATGAATCATCACTCAAACAACTACAGGTAGCGTTGTCACAGGCTGCTCCATTCACAAGAGGTTCACCTGGAGGCATATTGGGAACGTACATAACGCTGGAGGTGGGAGGGGTGGAGGTCACTTCCAGCAAGAACCATCTCGGGATGGATCATGGTTCACTCTTCCAGCGTTCTGATCGCAGACCTATACACAGCGACCAGATTGACTACGAATATTACGAGCAAGAAAAAGAAGACCCCACGCCAATGGAGATGGTGTTTATACGCCCTTTGGGAGACGTTGTGCCTCGGCTAGAAATGCTTGGCTTCACTCTTGATCGTGTGCGTCGTGAATATGAGAGGGTGGCTGACGAAACGCGTAAGATCATGTCTTCGGTTGACATATACAACGCTGATGAAATCGCTGCGTTGATGAGCTTTGATGAATTTCGCGATTTTGTGAACGACTACCCCATCGAGAGTCTTAGTGCGGCCTATGTGGAAGTTTCAGACAAGGAGGCCATGCAAGCTGTCCGCCAACGGTTTTCTAGATCTGAGATCAATCGGATACCGCGACATTCGGCATACGACGTGGCCTACTCCGAACGCAGCTTCTTTGCAGGTGCGATAGACATTCTGCACCCTTACTCAGTGATGAGACTCCTGGGAGACATAGACGCTAACGCGATAGTTTCAGTCGTTTGGCACTACGGTCCGCTTCTCGAAGGCGGGTACGTGAATGCAAGCGACTTCACCCCGGAGGCACGTAGGGCTGAAGCTTTCCTCATTGCGACTGAAGGCAGTTCCGACATACACATCCTGAAACGCGCTCTCCTACTTTTGCGCCCAGATGTTGCGGACTTCTTCCGTTTTATCGACGTACAAGAGGGCCATCCGTTCCCAGGAACCGGAAACCTCGTAAGGTTTGCAGAGGGTCTCGCCAAAATTGATATACAGAATCAGGTTCTATTCTTATTTGACAATGACGCGGAGGGTCTAGACGCCTACCAACGCATGTCGAAGCTAATCTTGCCGCTTAATATGCGCGGAGCCATGCTGCCGGATGTGGAGACTTTTAGGAGATTTCCAGCCCAGGGTCCAGACGGCACTCAGTTAGTGGACATTAACGGTCGTGCAGCCGCTATCGAATGCTACCTAGATCTGGAGCTTGAGTCCTACCCCCCTGCAAAGGTACGTTGGACGAACTACAAGAAGGACTTGGGCGTCTATCAGGGTGCCTTGGACTACAAAGAGTCCTACACCAAAGCCTTTCTGGATCAGACACCAGAGTCGATCAACACAGGTTCGTATGATGTAAGCAAACTTCAGGCCGTGCTTAGCCTAATGATCGCTGAGTGTACCGCCATAGCCGTCGAGCAGGCACAACAGAACATGAGCTATTTAGACAAGGAATGGTAGTCATAGCCAAGACAGCGCTGGCTACAATGGCAGCTCGCCGTCCTCAGCCGCTTTCTCTGCAGCTCGCATCATCTCCGGCCCATTGTTCCGAACGTTGTTGACCTTCGGATTGGCCTCATAGACTTCCATCTCTTCCGACTCATAAGGCCGCAGCAGATCGAGCGGCAAGCGCTCTGTCTCTTCCCGATCAAGCCAGCGGTCATAGTCTCGCGGGTGCAGGATGACCGGCATACGCGGGTGTATACGCGTTATGTGGAATTGGACAGTTGTCAATCGTCCGCGAGAGTGGCAGCAATCCCTTGCGCCTCTCCTAAGAGCCTGAGAGCATGGCTGGTGATGATTAAACCCGGCTATCTTGTGCCCTTGCTGGAGATTGACCTAGGAACTGCGGTTGTTGGCTTCCTACTCTCGTGGCAATGGGGCCGGACCACGAAGATGAAGATGGACCGTGGCAAGTTCATCTTCTTGGGATGGATGTGGACAGGGATCTTCGCGTTCGGTGTCTTGATGGCATTCGTCATGTAGAACCGCGTGATTGCCCTAACACTCAAGCTGACCGACACCCGATGAAGTTCCTGTTCTCGCCTGGCTGTACAGCCAGGCGAGAACAACAGAGGAACCTCTGGGCGGGGGGTATCAAGCGTTGGATGGCGCAGCGATCAGTTGCTGCAACGCTGCCTGATCGCCTGCAAGAGCCTTTCGCTCCGTCTCCGTGACGGGGATTTGTTCAAGTAGGCGCTGATTGTGCGAACTCGCTTCGAGCGCCTGGGCTCGTGTCGAGTCTCCCGGCACGTAGAAATCGCAGCGCTGGCAGGCCATGCGGTGCTGGCATTGTGCCCAGTAAGGATTGGCGCAGTAGCCGTGTCCAAGATGAACGAACTTGTACGATTCACCTTTGCTGGCGGCACCGCTTTCGATTGCGGCACGATCGAGCAAGACCTGGACGACAGCAACGTTCCGCTCGAAGTAGCGCGCATCAACATAAGCCTGCGTGAGCCTGGCAGGGGAGACGGCAGCATACCACTGGGTCGACGAAAGGCAGCGATGCCCCAACCACTCCTTTAGGGCCAGCAGCGACATCGGCTCCTTGGCGTTATACTTTCCGCAGTCGAGCTGAGGAGCCGTTCCCATTCCGCATCGGTTGGGATCCAGGGCAGTTTATACAGTCGCCTGATCGGACCCGCCGTGCGAATCACAGTCGTCCCGAAATAGCGGAACTCCCCTCCCAGTGCTACCGGGTTTCTGGGCCGCACGCCTTCCTCGACCAAATACTCGAAGAACAACCGCAAGGCTGTTACTCGCTGAATCAGCGTGGCGTTCGCTAGATCCCGCTCGCGCAGTTCGTTCACCCACCTGCCGACATCGGCCTGCGTACTGGCTTCGCAAGTGTGGCCTTGCGTCTGAAGAAACGTCAGATACGACTCGATGGAGCGCGCATAGGCGTCGAGCGTGTTGGGAGCAAGGCCGAACTGCTCTCGCATCGTCAGCCACGCCCTTGCATGCGCAGACCCTGCAAGGCACTCATACCGGTTGACATTGAACCGAAGAGCCACACCGCCTCCGCCCTCGCATTCCCAATCGCACTCGTGCGATCGGGAACGCGAGGCCTTTGTACACCCTTGGCGGAGGCACTCAGCCCAAGAACCTGCGGCTAAGCTCTATTCCACTTAACTAATCTCATCAGTTCGTTAGCTTCCGTGGTTACGATGGCGAACGACTGGAGCCAGTGGCCGTCCTTTTCCTTCCATGCGTCCCACAGGCCGGCGAACGCGAAGGTGCTGCCACTGCTCAACTCGAAGGCGTAGGGCTGCTTGGGTGGCTTGCCTTCTTTGGGCCACTCGTAAAACGACGACACTGGCACGAGGCATCGCCGCTTCTTAAATGGCTCACGCCAGGTCGGAGCCTTGGTGATCGTCTCGGAACGGGCGTTGATGGTCGAAAGACCCTTTACCTCCTTGAGATCCTTCGTGAAGAACGGAACCAGTCCCCAGCGGGCCAGGATCAACTCACGGTCTCCCGATTCCCTGCTCTGCCGAATGATGGGCTGGTGCGTCGTCGGCGCTACGTTGTAGTCCGCATCCGGCATCGGCAAATCGGCCGGATGCGGATTCGCATGAAAGTGTTCCGCGAGCTTCTGTTTATCACCTCGGCGAACGTAACGGCCGCACATCAGCTCCCTCCAGAGATCAACCTCGAGGATACGCCGCCGCCGCCGGCATCCGGGTCCACGTTCTTGAAGGCTTCGCAGGCGTAGTGATCATCGGCGGCCACACACGAGGCTCTGGTGCCGCTAAGTTCATCGCTCGTGCAAGAAGACATGTGTTAGAGCTGCTCACAATAATTGTCCACCCTGGCCTGTCGGCTGAAGTCTACACAGGTATGTTCTGCCCGCGGACTTCTCTAGTAAGATTTCGTGAAATTCGGGCCCTAATTGTGCCCAGGAGGCTACATGCGGCTTCATAGGAGAGTTGCGTACGTGAGCGCAGGACTTGGTGTGGCCGTAGCTGGCACGTTCATTTGGTTGTTCCTTTGGCATAGGCCTACGGAATTGCTCTTTGCGCAAAAACTGGAGCAAAAGGATTTCCTAGCGGCCGACAATCGAAACAGAACGAGCGTCCTTACAGCCATTGGTGGGCTTGTCGGAATTTGCGGGGTTCTCCTTAGTTGGAGGCAGCTTCAAGCGAACCGACCGGCTGCCTTGGTGAACCGAGAACTTGCCCTGAACAACCAAGCCGCAGCACTGAAGGGCGAGAGATTGGCTGAGCAAGGGCAGATAACGGGCAGATTTAAGGACGCATCGCTCCTGCTTGGCCATGAAAACCTCGCTGTGCGAGTCGGGGCTATTGCGTCACTAGGCTGAATTCTGCACGATTCCCAGAGAGCAACGGATCATGAGGACATCGCCTCAGCAGATTACTGGCCGATTCTTGACGTGCTCGTCGCGTACCTGCAAGCGAACGCGACGTCTGGCATCTCTAGTGCAGACATGAGCGTATTCGAAAAGGCAGAGCGCCTCCGCCCGGACCTCCAGGCAGCTGTGAACGTCATCGGAAGGAGAAAATATATTTTCCCGAGAGAGGACGACTCTCCTGTGGATTTGGCCGGCACAAACCTACCCTATGGGTATTTCGTAAGAGGGGAGTTTTCGAGGGCCTACCTCACCGGTGCGGATTTGCATCACGCATGGATGATGGACGCTAAATTCGATCAGGTTCAGTTCGGAAATGCTGATCTCTCGAATTGTTGGATGAGGGGCTGTTCGATAAGGGGGTCTTGGCTCGAGAACGTTCAAGGGCTGACCCAAGATCAAGTGAACGAATGCATCGGGGACAGCAAGACCTCGCTCCCACCTCACATCGATCCTCCTCCGAGTTGGGGACAATCTGCATAGTTAGCAACTTCGCTGCTAGGGTCTGCTGTCGTGTGCTGTTTTCGTGAATGCGAGCAGTTTCAAACCTGAGTTTAGACACTTGGATCGATCAGCCATAGCCCGGTACTCAGCCCTAGACGTTTCATGAGCATTCCACCCGAACTCAACCGCCTGACGCGGACTGCAGACAGCATCTTGAGCATGGGACCATCTTGGAACGGGTCCTTCGAAGCCGGCTTCGAGGAGTACCTACGCTATTCGGCAGCATTCCTGATCTATCTACCCCCTGAGTAGTTCGGGATCTCTGAATCAAGAGACTCCCCCACTCGTGTCTGCTACGGCGAAGCGCTCTACGTAGTCTTGGAATTCGTATTGCAGAACCGCAATGAGATGGAAGTGATTGCTCCGTAGTCGTTCGCGCCCTCACATCAGTTACTCACCACAGATTTCGAAGCAACCACGGCTAGTGCGTAAACGCCAACACTCTTGTCCGCGTACTCGACCTTCAAAGGGTAGGTGCCGGCTTGGGAATAGATCGATGCTGGAAGATCAACTTGGAGCTGCGGCGGTTTGTCCGGCGTGATCCTGATGTTCAGCCTAGTCCCTGCGTAGCTGACGGACAAGATCTGGTCCAATGAGTTTCCGTCGATCAGGACGCTCGTATCTTTGTTGAGCGTGATGGATTTCCCGGGTGTCAAACCGGGTTTGGCCTCTTCGGCCGAGCTTTTGGGTAAGTCGACGAATATCGGCTGTGACTCCGGATCGCACGTGTTCGATCCGCTCTTGACTTGGCAGAAGACGATCTGTTTAACGCCTTTCGCTTGAGCATCGGTTAAATCGAGTGTGGCGAAATCAGATTGAATCGAGGAGAGCGCCCCGGCTGGCACTTGTGGGTACATCAGTTTTGCCGATTGCAAGTTCGCCCCTAACAGGCTTACATGTATTCCAGGCGCAGAGGTCATGCTCACTACCTTCACCACACTCACGCGATTGGCGTTCAGAGAAACCTCCGCGGTGTAGAATCCCGCAGACCAAAGCAAGCGCTCTAAAGTGACCTTAGAGGATGACGTAATCACGTCGCTGGGAAGAAACAATTCGATAGTACCGGTTCTTGTGTTGAAATCCTCTGACGCGCTCAAGAAAGGCGCATCTGGCAGTCCGTAGGCTTTGCCGCCAATCACCACAATCCAAGGGTCATGGCTTTCGCAGGCTGGATCTGCCAAGGTCTGACCAGGTAGGGGATCACATGGTTCAGGGGGAAGCTCATTTCCAAGTGGCAGCTTATATGTCAGCGTCAGCTTGTCCGTCGAATCAGAGAACGCCGCAACTTTTATGCTCGGAATCGTCAGATGTTCATTGTGATCGGCACCCCCGTGATTTGAGAGCGCGACCGACTTTCCGTCCCTACTAATCAAAGAGGCCCCGCCTGCGTTGATAATGTCCGCTGCTGCAGCAGGAAACTCCACCGTGGTGCCATCCGGAGAAAAGGTTAAGCTGGCTTGGGGCAAGGTCACCGCGCCGATGCGTACACCTGTGCCCGGAAGAATCGCTTCCGCCCTCGCGGTTACCCAGACATTTCCGTTACCTATCCCACGAATCGATACGTTCTCGAGTTGTGGTGTGGTGTCGTAGTTGAGAACTGGGAAGCAGCTTGTTGAACTCAGACCCGGATCTCCCAACTGATCGCCACCCTTCTTGATTTTCCTCCAGGTCGCGTCCACACATGCAAGTATGACTTCTCCGCCCGGAGGAGGCGTGGTGCCGTCGCTTGGGAGTGAGATTTGCACGAAGTTTTCTTGAGTCCCGGTTCGAACATTGTTGCTACCGAGTACCGGTTGAATCTCCCATTTGAAAGACGCCCGTGGGCTCATCGCCGGATTGGGGCATGTCCCAGCAGGTACTCGTAATGCGACCGTCTCTTGTTGACGAACTAGGTCGTATCGTTGGTGACTCCAAAGAAACCCACCGCCCAGACTGAATACACCTCCGATGATTCCGCCAACCGTGCCGCTTGCGGAGTGGTTCACCAGCCCAGCGACGTCGTACGTACGTTCCTGCGGTAGGACTTGCATGATGGAGAGGCCGTTGGACGAACTGCATAACGTGACGGATACATCGGCGACGCTCTTGACGCGGCGGGCGTAGTCGGACGCATCGGGACGTTCGAATGTGATCGGAAAACCGATCGTCAGGACCTTCCTAGCCTTACCTGTTCTGGGATCGATCTTGTTGTTAAGAGATCCGTCCAGCATCAACTCTAGTGCATTGATCCGCTGTGCCAGTTCTATCGATTCCGCTAGCGTGTCCTGCGAGCCCAAGACTGGCGTTGGACTGGTGGTGGTAGCTGGCGCAACACTAGGAGTCGGAGGCGCTAACGAAACGCCATTGCTGGTCACTGTGGGTGCAGTGCCGCTTACGGTTGTGACGGACGGATTCGTGCCGGTAACGGTAGTTGTTGAAGGGATAGCCCCGCTTACCGTGGTAAGCGCTGGCGTCGCGGCGCCCCCGCCTTGAAACGAAACGCCAAATTGTCGCGCATCAGCGCCTTGTGCGTTTCCGATGTGCCCAGTGATGGTTGCAGAGTTCAAGACCTGAAGGGCTTCGAGCTGGCCTCGGAGGCTATTGAGTTGCTGCTGGAGATAGTAGTTGTCGAAGACATCGGGTGGAGAAACCGTTAGGCCGTCCTGGCTGACAGGAATTTGCGCAAAACATGGAAGGCTGAGCGACAGCGCGAGACTCAACATGAGCTTTCTCATAGGATTCCATCCACGAAGAGCACTGACAAGGCCATTCCGTTCGAACTCACGTTCATCATCACGCCAGTCGAAGATATGGGGTCGTTTTCGTTGAACGAGTTCTTGAGTCGGCTCGCGGTTTGCGCAGCGATCGTGAAATTTAAATTGCCCGTGAACGGCATATCGAACTGCAGAAGGCTCCAGCTTGATTGGCTCGGACTCTGTATGTAGGAATACAACCCTCGGAAGTGGATAGTGCCGTTGAACTGGGCGGACGCGGGATGGAGGCTGATCGAATCTGGTATCGGCATAGCAGCTCCGTTTAGGTACGTGATTAGGACGGCTATCTGAAAACTTCAGTGAAAGGGGCCCAAAGCTGCAGGTAGTGGCTCAGAATTCACAGCTGATCGTTGCCGGAACAGGGGCACTTTCGAGCGTTATGCAACTCGGAATACCAGAAGAGGTAGCTTAAAGATTTGCAGAAGTGTACAGCATTAGCTTCGATGGGCAAGACCTTACCAGACGACGAACGGGCCATGGAATCCAACTGCTGGCCCCAACCCTGATCCCTCGCTCTTGGAGGATGTCGCCCATGCACTCACCAAATTCTGGATTCGTACGGTGACTTGGCTGTGTCTACTAGTCCTAATGCCGCGAGCATCGGATTGGTAAGCTGATCGCGCCGGGGTTTGTCGGCTATCCGGAAGTTGGTTTTTTTCCAAGTGTCTTGATTCAGACCTTTGATCCGCACTACCGGTCGCGGCTGCTGAGGGAAGACTGCTCTTCCCTGCTCCGGCCGGCTTCGCCGTCCTCCGGCACCCATTTGAAGCGGGCACACCCCGCAACTCCCCGTTATAGATTGGCGTTCCTGCGAAACGCTTGAAGCGGTAACCAAGCCTCCCTAAGGGGCTCTGCCCCGATCGCGCCCCGCAAGCCGTCTCCCCAGTCTTCCGCGCTTCGCTTGTGCAGACCTCCGCTGCGCTGCGCCCTTTCCGTTCCGCCTGTCGGCTCCGTCTCCAAGGGTGGGCGATACCCCTCAGCTTGCAGCTTGCTACCCCCGCCTTCGCCAGGTGGCGTTCGGCATTCGGTTTCAATGCCGCGACACAAAACGGCAAACGCCAAAGCCCAAGGAGCAAGCACCATGACCACCACCGCAACCAACGTTCAGACCCTTCCCTCCACCCCCAAGCCTCAGACCACCCGCGAGGTCATTCAGGCCAACGTCGACCTCTTGATCGAACAGCTTCAGGCGGGACACTCGGAAGGCCTCACCGCCTACCTCACCGCCATGGGACGTTTTCACAACTACTCCCTGGGCAACATCCTTGAGATCGCACGGCAGAAGCCGGATGCCACCCGCGTGGCCGGGATGTATGCGTGGAACCAGTTAGGCCGCAGGGTGAAGAAGGGCGAGAAGGGCATCCGCATCCTCGCCCCGATGATCGGCACCCGCAAGAAGAAGGACACCGAGAAGACTGCAGACGCAGCAGTCACCCACAAGCCCGTACTGGTCGGCTTCCGTTCGGCGTACGTCTTCGATGTGAGCCAGACCGACGGGGCAGAGCTTCCGCAGTTCTCCGCCAAGGTAACCGGAACCGTAGGCAAATACAAGGAGCGGCTAGTCGAGTGCATCGCCGCCCAGGGCATCGCGCTTGAGTTCAGCGAGACCATCGCCCCCGCTCTGGGCATGAGCTACGGCGGACGCATCGCCATCCTGCCCGGACAAGAACCAGCCGAAGAGTTCAGCACCTTGGTTCATGAGCTGGCGCACGAGATGCTCCACAAAGCCGCGCGCCGCACGGCAACCACGAAGACCGTACGCGAGACCGAAGCCGAGGCAGTGGCCTTTGTGGTGGCACAGACCATCGGCCTGAACGCCGGACACGCGTCAGCCGACTACATCCACCTGTACCACGGCAATGCCGCCCTCCTAGCCGAATCGCTTGAAGTCATCCAGAAGATCTCAGCCCTGATTCTTTGGGCCATCGAGACACCTGCAGCCGAACAGAACGACAACGAAGCCGTTGCGGAGGTGGCCTAATGCAGACCATCCTCGACATTCTCAAGGAGGCCGGAGGGTACCGCCCCGGCCTTTACCTCAAGATCACCAACGAGTCCTTCATGGAGCTTGTGATCGAAGCCGTACACGAGCCAGGCCCACGCGGATTGCCTGCCCTCTCCGTTGCGCACTATGGCGAACAGAACGGCGATGCGATGCGCGACCCGGAGATGTGCTTCGAGCTTGAGCCGGACGGGGAGCTATGCCCCTACTACTACCGCAACGACTATGTCGGCGTGGAGCAGTGGAGCCGATCCATCCACGAGGGCCAGCACATCACGCACCGCGCCCTGTTCATCCAGCATGTCTCCTTTGCCAAGGTCTGGGACCGGAACATCATCAGCCAAGGCTACGGGCGCATTTCGCCCGACCGAGCACATTCGCGGCTAACCCCTTCTCCCTTCCACCACGGAGCGGAGATACGAGGAGACCCGTGTGTCCGCTCCACCCCTTGAACCCACAACCCACGCTCAAGGAGAGCAATCGTGCAAAACAGCAGCGCCTTCCAGTTCATCGCCATCGACCAGATTCGCGAATCCGCCAGCAACCCCCGCCAGACCTTCGAAGAGATGAAGCTCCACGAACTGGCCGAGAGCATCCGGCAGCATGGCCTTATCCAGCTCTTCCCTGCCCTCCGCAGGCGGGATTGCTAGTTCCAAGCTCATTTCACAGTTCTATCCGACGAACGGCATTGTCAAAGCCACTTAAGTGTTCAAACAATAGATTTAAGCCCATTGTAGGAATGTGACGTGTGGCCTGTCTTTTGCTGAGTCAACTCAGCTCCATGTCGCTCTACCAGCGAACAGTTCATTCTGTTTGCGTGGAGATGTGAGCGCATTCTGAGGACAGTACAAGTGCGCAGTTGTACACATCTGTACGTTCACTGGATATGCACCAGGGAAGGCGAGCACAGGCCACAACCCACTTCTAACCCAGATCCAGCCCCAATCCATCATTCACAGCGCTGACCAGGTTCTGCTCCGTCCCCAGGTACCGCTCAGTGGTCTGCACCGACGCATGCCCCAGCAGCAGTTGAATCTGCTCGAGATCTCCACCGGCGTTCCTGCACAGCTTTGCGCAGGTCCGCCGCAGGTCATGCGGCGCCAACTTCCCGAGTTCGGTCTCGCGGGCATAGCGGACGACCAGGCGCCAGATCGCCTTTTCATCCCGGATGGCCTCACCCTTGACGACCCCGCCCTTGGTCACTGGCCGAAACAGTCGACCTTCGGTGATCCCGGCCGCGCGGGTCCACTGATCGATGCGGGCCTTGATTCCGGACGGGACGGTGATGGTCCGGGAGCGGCCGCCCTTGCCGAGGAGGTCCGGGATGAGCCAACGCGCCTCCCGCTGCTGGACTTCCTCTATCGAAAGCCCGACCACCTCCGCCCGGCGGAGACCGCAGCCGATTAACAGGGCCAGGATGGCGCGATCGCGCTTGCCGCCCAGTGTACCGGGTTCGGGCGCGTTGAGCAGCTCGTTGGCCTGCTCCTTGGTCAGCCAGTTCCCTACCCTGTGGCCGCGACGCTCGACCCCGGGTACCCGCTCGATGGCCGCAGCAACGGCCTGGTCGAGGTACTGGTTGTCGGCCATCTCGCGGGCAAGCCGGCGGATGGGCGAGAGCCGGAGGTTGATCGAAGCCGGGCTGAGGCCCTGGGTCAGGAGGTGGGACCGGTACTCCCCGACCATCGCCTTCGAGAATTGGCCGACATACCCGGAACATCGAGTCCAATGGAAGAACTTGGCCAAGCCGGTCCGGTAAGACCGCCGGGAGTGAGCGGAGGTGACGGAGTTGAGCACTAGGGCGGTCAGTTGGACCTCGATCTCTCGCTCGGAGGCACTTCCCTGCCCTGCGATGACCGAGATGGCGCTTTCCTGGCCCATTCGTCGAATGTAGCACGATAACGAGGATTATCGGGCGCATGAAACGCAGACCACCCAACGGGTAATTGGCAGGTGTGCCAGTAATCCCGGTATCCTGAAGGAGCGTTTTTGGAGGGCTTTGGCCATGGCAAGACCAGTCAAGTGGGCTCGCGACCTTCACCTGCTTCGGGAGCGCGCCAGCCGCTCCCGGGTGGAAACCTGGAGCCGGCAAGATGTCGAGCGACTCTTCGGCGTTGGCCGGGCTACCGCGCAGACCCTTATGAAGGCCATCGGCGAGGTGCAATCGGTTGCCGGCGCACACTTTGTGGATCGCCCTTCCCTGCTCAGTTTCCTGGACGGGATGATCAAAGCATCTTCGGTCGACGAGGCCATGCGGGCACGGTTGGCCGAGGCCGAGCCCGTGCCGCGGCCCAGAGCGCTGCGGGTTTCGCTGCCACCCGACCTCCGCAACGCGATGCTTCCTGACTTGCCATCCAACATCACGCTCGAACCGGGGCGACTGGAGATTCGGGCCGAGAGCGCTGAGGCGATGTTGGAGAGCCTGGTGACACTCGCTATGGTCATGACCAATGACTTGGAAAGATTTCGGGCGGCGGTAGAGACGACGGGAGTATTGACCAGAAATGAGAATGAACTTGGTGCTCTATTCGTTGGGCTCCACCTAAGGAACTCCGTGGAAGAGAGTTCCTCCGAGCCTATTTGACGATTGTGCGATCGGCCCACAGACGAGATCTTATCCACATATGTAAACATCCGCATGTCCGTAACCAAGATGGCGTCGCATCTACTTCCTTCAGCACTTAGAGCGCAAACGATCGGCATGTCTGCATTTGTGCATGCCTGCAGTTGTGCAGATGCACAACTGAACAACGCTCGATTTGAATCTCAATTTGTTGAGAGGCAGCTACGTAGACGCGTCTCTGGGGTGCCGCTGCACTTGCGGTCCACAAGTTTGCAAGTTTGCAAGTTTGCAAGTTTGCAAGCCCGGAAGCCCGCAAGCCCGCAAGCCCGCAAGTACGCAGGTTCGCAAGTTCGCAAGTGGGCAAGTGGGCAAGTGGGCAAGTGGGCAGGTGAGCACGTATACACGTATGCGCGTTTCGAGATTGCAAGTCCGCACGTTCAATGATCATCGCGCCAGCATAGCCGCCAGTAAGCGGGTCAGCCATCCTGAAGACTGCAAGCGAGCACTCTAGGGGAATGGTATGTACCTGTACATCTCGTCTCGCAATTGTTCCGGCTGCAACTGCGGGGCCCGAGACCTCGCTCGTCAAGCTGAAATATTCACGGCTTCGGTGCCCACTCTCGACATCCGCATATGAGAATGTGTTCAGTTGCAGCCACTCGTGGGCGACTGCCCTCTTACTTTAAGGTGCCGGACTTCGTCTCTGATTCCACAAATGCGCCATGAGTAATCGCGGACTCCTCTTCAGGAAAAGGAGGAAGTTCTTTCTGCAGCCATGCATTTCCAGATATGTGCACTTTTCCACTTCTGCACTCGTTAAGGTCTAGATACTCCGATGCGAACACCTGCGCACTTGCATGAATCTGGAGCTAACCTGTGCGTAGACACGATATGGCTAAGCGAATCATCACAGTCACAAGTCTCAAGGGCGGCGCAGGTAAGACGACCAGTGCGCTGCATCTAGCTGCTTACTATCAGCAGACCTCCTCCACTTTGCTCGTAGATGCCGACCCCAACCGGTCCCTCCGGGAATGGGTCGCCCGTGGGGTTGGTCTACCGTTTCAAGTGATCGGAGAGGCCAGTCTCGCAAAAGAGGCAGGCAAGTTCGAGACCATCATCATCGATACAAAAGGACGCCCGGAAAGAGACGACCTCGACGACATGATCGCAGGTTCGGACATGATTGTTGTCCCTTGTCCGCCAGATGCACAGGCCGTCGCCACACTCCGTATGCTCTTTGCCCAATTCCGTCAGCTAGGTGCAACGAATTACCGGGTTCTGCTAGTGAACGTTCCACCCCTCCCCCAGCGGGACGGCGAGGAGTACCGTGCGCTTTTAACAGATCTGGACATCCCACTGTTCCGGCGCTCGATCAGAAGCGCGAAGGCATTTCGCAAAGCGTCCATGCAGGGTTGCACCGTAGACCGCGTATCGGACGATAGGCGCAGCTATCTCGCTTGGTACGACTATGAGGAGGTCGGCCGAGAGATCGATGAAATCCTAATTGCACAATCCACCTCACGCCTGCAACGGGCATCCTGAAAGGACATCGATGGCAAGCAGCCGCGCATTTAAGAATCTCGCCAGCTTGAAGGATTCCTTCGAGGAACCGCTCGAAGACGAAGGCTCTAGGCCTCAAGCTCCGCAGGCAGTCACTCACTCAGAGGGACACACACACACTGCGCCTTCACAGCATCATGCGCCCGCTCCTATGCTCGTCCGTTCGCATGAAAGTGCTCATCAAGTCTCTCCGATCACCGGCAAGCCCGACCGCCGCAGGTTGAAGAAGGTTCTGAAGACGCCAAGTGTCTCTCTTAGTGTGGCAGTAAGAACCGAACTTCACGAAGACGTCAGCACGATGCTTTTCGCCAGAAAGTCTACTTGGATCGCCCTCTTAGATCAGTTGTTGACCGACTACGTGTCAGAGGCGAAAGCGAAAGGCCAGTTCCCAAAGTAGGATGACGATTCGCGGAGCGTAGAAGATGAGGAACTACAACGCAGAAAAGACCGCAGGTAAGGGAAATCTCGCCCTTCGTATGGTGGAGGTCAAAGAGGCCCGTCTTGGCCCCTCGACCATGGAGTTGATGCTTATAGCCCAGATTATGGTCTTTTGCGGTCTACCCTACCGTCGCAGCACTGAACGGCGGATCGTCCGAAAGGCGAGAACCGGGAAGGGAAGTACTGTCACCGTT
>CAHJWN010000023.1 GCA_903642265.1 Acidobacteriaceae bacterium
AATGTCGAGGCAAATGCATTCATGCCGCAGGCGGAGAGAAGGAACAATCCGGCTGCCCATAGTGCCAACTTCGCCAGGTTACGCGGCCATCTCTCGTCGGGGAAGTTCGCGACCGGCAGTTCGTGCAGTTCAGGCTTTCCATGTTTAGAGAAGGGTACGCCAGCAAACATTGCCCTGCTACGAAAAAGGTCTTCGACGGCTGGTCCCTGGCTATTCACGGATAATCTTGACGAACACGCCATCCGGCAGCTTCTCCCCGCCAAGTACATGCACTACCCCGTCCCGGGTGAAGCCTCGCAGCATCGCATCCGTCCTGGCGATTGGAGCTGCAGCAGGCCGTGCGGCAAACGAAATCGGCACCGGGGGAGCGGCTGCCTTGTTCGGATACGGATTTGCTTTCAGGGTCACCGGAGCAGAATCGCGCTTCATGCCGCGATCCATCGCCTCATTCGCGAGGCGGTCGGCGTCCTTGTTCTTATGACGAAGGGCGTGGCTGATCTCAAATCCGTCCAGCTTCGCAATGCGCCGCTTGGCCTCGTCAAATAGAGGCTTCAAGTCAGGGCTTTTCACCTGGTATTTGCCCTGGATTTGCTTCACCATCAGCTCGGAATCGGACACCATTCGAAGCCGGCGGTGCCCATGATCGAGAGCGAACTGCAGGCATCCCAGCAGCCCGGAGTACTCCGCATAATTGTTCGTCCGCATGCCCAGGAACTCCGACAGCTCAGCCAGTACCGCTCCGTCCGGGCCCACGATCAGCGCGCCATATCCAGCCGGCCCGGGGTTCCCACGCGCTCCGCCGTCGCAGTGTCCGGAGATCCATTCCCCGGCATGGGCCGGCTTCGGGGAGGAACCGCTCTCGGTTGAAGCAAACAAGGAATTCGTTGCAGCGGTGGGACGGATTGCCATGGTCCTAGCTTAACTCAGCAGGTTAGCCCCTCTGCGATCAGCCCGGTTCAACTGCTCGAAATTGCTCACTTTTTTCCGCAAACCGGGTCTATTACATTGAACTACCAAGTTCTGACTCCGGAGTCGGACACAAATGAATGCAGAAGTATTAGGTCTCTCCCCAGACGGAGAACTTTCCGTCAATAGTTCCGCCAGCGCTGTTCACTCTGCCCGTTCGCGTGCAGGCCGCGTAAGCCCGTTTGCGCTCACGATGGGATCAACATCGCCGCTTGCCCGCGCCGCTGTTTCGCCAACTGATGGGGATTTACGGGTAGAATCACTGCCAGTGATGCCCAGGGCAGCGGCACAACCCGGCGAACGAACTGGCAGGGGCGGCGCGAAGCTGACCCAGGCGCAGTTGGATGCCCGCGCCCTGCAGCGCACGGAAGATGACGAGCTTATCCGCGAGGCGCAGCGTGGGGATCGTTCAGCGTTTGATTCACTCGTTCGGCGCTACGACCAGTCGGTTCTGCGGCTGGCACTGCACATGCTTGGGAGCGAGCAGGACGCACAGGATATTCACCAGGAAGCCTTCATCAAGGCGTATCGCCACCTCGGGAACTTTCGCTTCGAGTGCTCGTTCTACACCTGGCTCTATCGCATCGTGACGAATCTTTGTCTGGACCAGCTTCGCCGCAGAAAGTCTCGCCGCGAAGACCCGGCAACGGTGCTGGACGCGAGTGGCGATGAGATGGACCTGATGGCGAATGTTCCCGACACCCGGGCCATGGCCAATCCAGGCCGCGAGCTCGATCGCAAGGTGATGAGCGAACGCATCGGCGATGCACTCGACAAGTTGACGCCGCGCGAACGCACGGTGTTCGAACTGAAGCACTACCAGGGCTTGAAGCTGCGCACTATTGGCGACATGCTCAACACCACGGAGGAGACTGCAAAGAACACCCTCTTCCGCGCAACCCGAAAACTTCGGCTTAATCTTGCGGAACTACGAGCGAGCTGAAGAGACCAGCACCAGTTGTAGAAGCAAACAAGGGCAAGTACTACAGACCCGGCAAAGTACAAACTTTTGAGGCTATTCGAGGCGAGAGCAATGAAGTGTGAGATCGCGCAGCAAAATATGATCTTCGCCGGATACGGCGAACTCCACGATGAACAGATGGACGGCCTCGAGGAGCATCTTGTCGGCTGTCAGGAATGTCGCGAAGAGCTGGAAGCCTTGAGGTTATTCAGCGAGGCCCTTGCGCTGCATCCGATGGTTGAGCCGTCGCCAAATCTTGTGGCGCAATCCCGTATGCGGCTCGATGAAGAGCTCGACCTGATCCCGGCGCACGGCTTCCTGACGCATGTCCGCAGCCTGTTCTTCGGGTCGCTCGCCAACATCCAGAGCTCGCCCGCGCTGACCATTCTGCTTGTGGGTACCGGCTTCTTCGCAGGCTACTTCACTCTTCGGTACCAGGTCATGCATGCTCCGCGCCAAAACACCGCCTTGGTCCAGTACAAGCAGGCAGACAGCACCATTGGCAACATCAGCGGCATCGTTCGCACCCCCAACTCCGAGATCGTGCAGGTGAACTATTACCGCATCGTCCCAGAGACCATGGAAGGCTCGCTTGACGAACCCGAGATCCGAAACCTGCTGGTGATGGGTTCGACCGAGAAAGCCACCGGCGTTCGCGAAAGCTCTGTAGCGGCCATGGTCGCGGAGTGCAAGGCAGGCCATCGTTGCCAGGAAGAGAGCGACGGCAAAGGCATCCGCAATGCGCTTCTGGTCGCCCTGCGCTATGACAAGAATCCCGCGGTCCAATTGAAAGCGCTTGAGGGTCTGCAGCCTTATATCGCGCAGGATAAGCACGTTCGAGATGCGGTCCTTGAGTGCCTGATGCATGATCCCAACGCCAGCGTCCGCGCAGCCAGTGTCGGCGTGCTTCCGCCGGTACAGGCAGACTCCAGCGTTCGCCAGGTGCTGCGTACCATTTCAACCCAGGACGCTAACCCATATATCCGCACCGCCTCGTGGAATGTTCTCCAGGGATCTGGTGATATTCAGTAGGCATCCGCGCCGATCCAATCTTTTCCTGTGCTTTCAGGGCTTATAAATCTGGGACTCGGAATCTGGGCTTTAGATACTGGGCCTCAAAATAGAGACTTTCATGCAGATCAACCGCAACATTGCCGTCATTCTCCCAATCGCGTTTGCCACCGCCCTTGCCGCTTCAGGCAATGCTGCGGCGCAGGGTGGACGCGGAATGTTGATTCACATGCGCCTGGGCGGCCATGGCCCGCGAAGCTCGGCCATAGGGAACGCAGGCTCGCAGGGCTACCTCGGCATTGTCTTCCACGACGTCAGCGATGACCGGCTCTCAGCGCTCAAATTGAAGGAGTCGCACGGCGTCGAGATCTTTCACGTCGACCATGACGGTCCTGCCTGCCAGGCTGGTCTGCGGGAGCATGACGTGATCCTGCAAATGAATGGCCAGGTTATTGAAGGCGAGGAGCAGCTCCGCCGCATCCTGCGGGAGACGCCTGTCGGCCGGAACGTCTCGTTGGTGCTCAGCCGCGACGGCGAGCAGCTTACTGTTTCGACCCAGATGGCCGACCGCAACACGGTAGAGCGCGATGCCTGGAAGCAGCATATCGAGTCGGATTCGGCAGCCGCACCGATGCGCGGCAACGGGTTCTTCGGCGGCGCGCCCACCTCCGCATCTGCCGCCGCCGCAGCGCCCATCACCGCGCCACCCGATACTCACGCGCACATCTTTATGGGCACCGCAAGCCTCGGCCCTGCCTACACCGGGGCGGCGCTTGAGATGATCGGGCCGCAGCTCGCGCAGTTCTTCGGTTCTCAAGGCGGAAATGGGCTGCTGATTCGCAGCGTCGAGCCCAACAGCCCGGCTGCTACTGCTGGCCTTCGTGCGGGCGATGTCGTCGTGCGCGCCAATGCCGTCATTATTGCAGGCACCGGCGACTGGGTTCGCATCGTGCACGAGAATCGGGGCAGGTCGCTCTCCGTCGTCGTCGTCCGCGACAAGCAGGAGCAGACCTTCGTGCTGACGCCGGATTCAAAGAAGCGATCCAGCCTCGACTTTCATGCCTATCCCCTGCCGGATGTCTCTCCCTCTTCCATCGACCAGCAGCAGGCGCAGTCGCACGCTCAATCCTTAGAACAGGTAAACTGACGCGACTGGTAGACCGAAAGCGCTTGTGTTCGCACCCTGGAAAGCGTAAAAACGGCTTGTACACTCAGCCTACGCAGGAGCATTCATGAGATCCCTTCCAAAGTTCCAGGTCGCCCTCGCCGCCTTCGCCCTTACATCCCTTAGCGCATTTGCGGCCGATTCGACGCCAAAGACGGTCAAAGTCGCCGGCTATGTCAGCGACAGCCAGTGCGGCGCGGATCATGCCGCCAAGGGCTCAAATCCGAGCTGTGTCGCAAAGTGCATCAAGGAAGGCGCCAAGCCGGTCTTCGTCGATGACGCAAAGAACATCGTGTGGACGATCGATAATCCCGACGCAGTCAAGGATCACTACGGGCACCACATTCGTATGACCGGCACCGAAGACTCCGCCACCAAGCAGGTCCACATCACCAGCGTCGCTATGCTTGCCTCGCCGCCAGCCAAGACCGACAAGATGGACATGGAACACAAGTAGCTTCAAGGATGACGGCATGGCCGCCGCAATCCACGGTGCCATACCTTTGTTTCACGTCTACGATGTGCCAACTTCAGTAGCCTTCTCTCGCGACATTCTCGGCTTCGAGATCGTTCAGACTCCGAGGCCGTTTATGCCTGCCAGTGACCATTCTGGCTGGGCCCTTTTGCGGCTTGGCGGAGTCGTTCTTATGCGCAGCAACGCATACGAAGGCAACATCCGTCCACCCTCACCCGTCCAGCCCGTTCGCCGTGCACGCCGCTTCAGCGGGCGAGGCAATCGGCTTGAAGTCACCGCTGCATGTAAACTTAAGAGCATGGCAGTGGACACCATCAGCGCCGGGGAACCTGCAGCGCGCCCCCCAATCCGAGCAGCCGTGCCTCGCTCGAGCAACAGCACACGGCGCATGAAGGCCGTCACCCGTAAGCTCCGCGAACTCGCCTCCATCGGCTCGGCGCTTGCATCGACCGGCCACCCCTACATGGCGCACATCGTGCCGATGCGCCGCTGTAATCTCGCGTGCACGTACTGCAACGAGTTTGACGACGTCTCGGATCCGGTGCCGGTTGACGAGATGCTCCGCCGCATCGATCACCTTGGCCGCCTCGGCACCTCCGTCATCACCATCTCCGGCGGTGAGCCACTGCTGCACCCCGAGCTTGACCAGATTATTGCGCGCATTCGCAAGACCGGCGCCATCGCCGGCATGATCACCAACGGCTACCTGCTGATGCCCGATCGTATCGAGCGCCTGAACAAGGCCGGCCTCGACCACATGCAGATCTCGATCGACAACGTCATGCCGGACGAGGTCTCGAAGAAGTCGCTGAAGGTACTCGATAAGAAGCTGCAGATGCTGGCTGAACATGCGGACTTCCACGTCAACATCAACTCCGTGGTTGGCGGCGGCACCCCACCGCAGGACGCGCTTGTCGTCTCCGAACGCGCGTTGGCGCTGGGATTCAGCTCGACCATTGGCATCATCCACGATGGCAGTGGGCAGCTAAAACCACTCGGCGAGGCAGAGCGCACGGTATGGGACAAGGTCCGCAAGCTCACGCGCCGCAGCTACTCCCGCTTTAACCATTTTCAGGAAGCGATCGCCAACGGCAAGCCGAATGACTGGCGTTGCCGCGCCGGCGGCCGTTATCTGTACATCTGCGAACTGGGTTTGGTCCATTACTGCAGCCAGCAGCGCGGCTACCCGGGTGTTCCGCTGGCCGGCTACAAGACTGCCGACGTCAAGCGCGAATTTCTGACCGAGAAAAGCTGTGCACCCAACTGCACCATCAGCTGCGTACACCAGGTCAGCTATATCGACCACTGGCGCGCACCGCAGACTTCGCAAACCACACCTGGCCCGAGTGGACACGGTACGCCGGAGCTGGTTCAGATTCGTTAGAGCCAGTGCTTGTAGAGGTATAGAGTGCAAATGCCCCGCCCAATCGTTTAAGCGCGATGAACGGGGCATTTTCCTTGCAATCGATTTACATACCCTGCTTGTGGGTGGCGGCCCTTGCGGCAGGCTTGGCCGCAGGTGTCGGCCCGGCTTGCGCCATCATGGAATCGATCGTCTGGTAAAGCAGGTTTGGATCCATGATCTGCGTCCAGCCCTTATTCGATACAACGAAGATGGTGGGGGTCTGGGTCAGGCCAATCCGTTCGCCAAGTGTGTAATCCGCGTTGACCTCTGCGGTGAACAGACCGGACGGATCCATCACGAATGGCATGTTTTCGCCGTGTGTCTGGAACCAGTGGCGGGTATAGTTCGCGAGATCATCCTTGCTGGCGATGGCTGTCTGGGAAGCAAAGACGTCCCGGCGGAACTCCTCTGCCTTCTGCGGGGAGACCTTGTCCTGCAGGTAGCGCGCCGTCACGGCCGCATCGAAGCTCCAGACATGCATCTTCAGAGGAAAGTCATGGCGAACCAGTGGAATCTTGTAGTGGTCGGCGGCCGCGTGAACGATGGGAAACGCATGCGAGCAGGCCGGGCACTCAAGATCTTCAAACTCGTAGATCGCAACCTTTGCGCCCGCGGGCGGCTTCACCATCGAGGTGTCGCGAAAGGTATTGCCCTTACCGGGAGGCGCGGAGCTCTGTGCGGATGCAGATAGACCGGTGATCGCAAGTGAAGCGGCAAGTGAGATCGTAAGGCGAAGGGAAGTACGGTTCATAGCATTTAGACGCATCGGGTATCCAATCTTCTCCGAATTCTTATTTTAGGCTGCAAACGCGGCCTGCGAAACCGGTTCTGCCCAAATGACATCCGTCCAGCGATCAAACACGGTAATTTCGCAACGGATGCCTTGCCGTGGCACTCTAATTGAGGTGAAGATGACGCATCCTGGAAGTCCCCCTCAACTTATACCGAACTCTCGCTGGGCTCTTGCTGCCATCGTTTGCGTGGCCGCTTGCCTGCCTGCGCAGCTTTGTGCCCAGAGTTCGCAGGACCTGCCGCAGGCGCCCGCGCCAAATGCATCGGTTCTACCCCGTGCTGCGAACATGCGCTTTGGCCCAAATGGTCTGCCGGTTCAGGTCGCCACCCCTACAGCCTTGCCGCTTAGCATCGATGACGCCATCCAGCGCGGCATGCAGTTCAACCTGCAGCAGGTCCTTTATCAGCAGAACGAGCGGGCAGTACGTGGCGAGATCCTGACGGTCGGCAATAACCTGCTGCCAACGCTCTCGGCGCAGTTTCAGACGAATACCGAAGAGCTTAACCTGGCAGCGATGGGCTTCAAGCCGTCCTCGCTTGCGGCACTCGGTCTGGGAGTCACAATCCCGGAGATCGTCAAGGTCAACACCACTTCTGCGCAGATCAACCTGAGCCAGGCGCTCTTCAATCTTCCGGCGTATGAGTTCTACCGCGCCGCGCAGAAGGCTGAACTTGTCGCCCAGCTGAATACCAAGCTTGGCCGCGGGAATGTGGCACTGAGTGTCGGCACAAAGTACCTGCAGTGCCTTGCTGATGCTGCTCAGATCACAAACGCCATTGCGCTTGAGCAGTCCGACGCCGTGGCCTTTCGCCAGGCCACGCTCCTGCACGATGCCGGTGTGGGCATCAACCTCGATGTCCTGCGCGCCAGGGTCCAGTTGCAGACGCAGCAGCAGGTCCGCATCAGTGCAGAGAACACACTGGCGAAGGACAAGATCGCACTCGCGCGATTGATCGGTCTGCCCGCAGACCAGGACCTCACACTCATCGATACCGTGCCATTCGCCGAGTTCGAGACGATGGCGCAGCCGGAGGCGCTGCAGCTTGCCTTCACGCGGCGCAAAGACTACCTTGCGCTTGAAGCGCAGGTGGATGTTGCTCGGCACACGGCAAAGGCAGTTCGCTACCAGCGCCTGCCGACACTCGCACTCGGCGGATATTATGGCGTTCTCGGCGAGACGACCGGGCTCTACCATGGGGACTTCGTCGCCCAGGGCAAACTACAGATTCCCATCTTCCAGGAAGCTTCTCTGCGTGGCGAGAGCCAGGTTGCCACTGCCCAGATTCAGCGGGTGCAATCGCAGCTTGCCAGTCTGAAGATCGATATCGACCAGCAGATTCGAGCCAATATGCTTGACGTGCAGTCCTCGTCCGATCTGGTCAAAGTTGCTCGCAGCAACGTAGACCTCTCTCTGCAGGAGCTCTCTGACGCATCGGACCGCTTCAAATCCGGAATCACCGATGATCTTCCCCTCGTCCAGGCGCAGGCGACCCTCGCATCCGCACAGAACCGTCTTGTGCAGAGCGAGTTTCAGTACAACCAGTCCAAACTGGCGTTGGCGCGCAGCATTGGCGTGGTCGAAACGCAGTACAAAGCGTACCTGGGCCGCCCGTAGCAGTGTCTGCTTGCGACCAAGTTATGAAAGCCAAGTTATGAAAGCATAGACCCATGGCGGTAGCAGCAAACGAACCTGATACAGCAGCCGGAAGCGCGTTTCTATCGCGGGACTTCAGGCTCTATCAGAGTGCACGACTCTTCGTAATTCTTGGGGCGGAGGCGCAATCGGTTGCGGTCGCCTGGCAGGTTTACCAGATTACGCACTCGGCGCTGGCGCTCGGCTATACAGGGCTGGCGCTCTTTCTGCCGGGACTCTTCGTCATGCTGGCTGCCGGTCATGCTGCCGACCGCTACGACCGCCGCGGCATCATCCTGATCTGCTACTCAGTGCAGTTCGTCTGCACTGCAGCGCTGCTCTGGTTTGCGCTGCACGGGATCCAGCGCATCTGGCCTATCTACGCGGTACTGGTTGGCATCGGGCTGGGCCGCGCCTTTAGCGGGCCAGCATCTTCGGCAATGGTGCCGAGCCTTGTTCCCAAGGAACACTTCGTTAACGCCATCACCTGGGGCGCGACTATCTACCAGATTGCCAACATGGCCGGCCCTGCAGTTGGTGGTCTGCTCTTCACTCTTCCGCTTACTGGTGAGCTCGCTCGGTGGAATGGCGCAGCGATCGTCTACAGCTTTACGCTTGCGATGCTTGGGCTCTTCATCGTGCTGGTCGCCATGATCCGCACACGTCTTGAACAAACCGAGAAGAAGGCCTTCAGCCTCAACACGATGCTCGCCGGAATGCGGTATGTCTGGGAGACCAAGCTGCTGCTGGGGTCCATCTCGCTCGATCTCTTCGCGGTGCTGCTCGGGGGCGCCGTCGCACTCCTGCCGATCTACGCGACAGAGATACTCCACGCCGGCCCGCGCGGCCTTGGACTCCTGCGCGCGATGCCTTCGGTCGGCGCGCTGGTTGTGTCGCTCACCATGGTGTGGCGGCCAATCAAGCACCACGCCGGAAAGATCATGCTGATCTGCGTCGGGTTCTTCGGCGCAGCCACCGTCATCTTTGGCCTTTCAAAGACGATGTGGGTCAGCATGGCCGCCCTGGTCATCGTCGGTGCCAGCGACATGGTCTCGGTCGTCATCCGGTCGAGCGTCCTGCAACTCGCGACGCCGCCCGAGATGCGCGGCCGCGTCTCCGCGGTGAATTGGTTGTTCATCGGAGCATCGAACGAGTTTGGCGAATTTGAAAGCGGCCTGACGGCACATTGGTGGGGAGCCGTGCGCGCGGTCGTCGTCGGTGGCGTCGGTTCACTGATTGTCACCGGAGCCGCCGCCGTCCTGTTTCCCACGCTGCGCAGAGCGGATAAGCTGACAGCAGAGTCGCTGGTAAATGCCGACCTGAAACTCGATATCAGCGATCCCGAGTAGCCACACGCCTCACCGGCAATCCGCATCACAACTTGAAACAGGGGCAAGCATGGACACAGGGAAAAAAGCTGCGATCGGTGGAACGATCATTCTGATATTGGCCGTCGGCATCCGCGTCGGATTGATCTATCGCGAACGCCACGAGGACGTGAAGCCCGTTGAGGTTGCGCAGACCAAGGCGGACCCCGACGACCTTGTTTATTTGAAACAGCAGCATCCCGATTCCTTGAAGGACGAGAAGGACCTGATCGGCCAGACCATCTGGGTCTCAGCAGGCGGCCAGATGGACTACTATCCGTACGTTGCGCACAAGATCGACGTGGCTAAGTCTGCAGGGCTCCTTTTAGGTGCCGAGCCGTTGGTGATAAAAGATGCGGTTGAGCAAGTTGCTCCGAAAGGTATGACGTACCGCATCCCGGCTGGCGACAAGCAGGTCTGGCTCGTCTTTACGATGCCGAAGTCCGCTGACCCTGCGAAAGAATATGCTGCACCGGTCGGCTATCGTGAAGGCACCACCTACACCTTTCTGACCGACGAGATCTTCTTCTACGAAGATCCGCACAAACTCTACAGTCATTGGACACCCGAGCAGTGGGCCGCCATCGATTCCCATAATGTCATTCCCGGCATGAATGAGCGCCAGGTTGAACTCTCACTTGGCCAGGTAAGTAAGAGCGAGAGCCAGGACTACGGCAATCGCACAGTCAACTTCGATCACCAGGGTCACCCTGTCGACGTCACCTTCGCCAAGAACAAGGCCACTACGATCCGTCCGGACTAGCCGCCTGGTTCGAGCGAAGGAGTCGGCTGCTATCATCGCGCTTAGTTTCTTCACTGGAGGCAGTGTGCTCGACGTTCATGTGCCGGAGGGCGGGATGCATGGCATTAAGGATTTCCTGCTACATATCTTCACCATCACAATCGGGCTGCTGATCGCACTTGGGCTGGAGGGATGCGTCGAGAAGATTCATCAGCATCATATCCGGGACGAAGCGGACAGCAACATTCGCCAGGAGATTCGGCACAACGAAGATGAACTGAAGACCACGCTGGATGCAGCAGTAATCGAGCAAAAGAACCTGGTCGAGGTTCTGAAGTTTCTTCAGGCCAAAAGTGAAAGCAAGCCTTACCCCATCGACAACATTAATCTCAGCTTCACAACGGGCAATGTAAGCGACGCCAACTGGCGTACTGCGACCGCAACCGGGGCACTCGGTTTTATTGAGTACAAGCATGTAGAACAGCTTGCCTCGGCTTACCAGGTGCAGGAGATCTACATGCGGCTCGAACAGCAGACCCTTGACGGGTTCCTCGATCTGCAATCTTACGTTCTGTTCGGTTTTGACCCGGATAAGCTCTCTCCTGAGGCAGCCAAAGCGGCAACCCCCGAGGTGCGCAGGACGCTCTCGCATGTTGTTGCGCTGCAGCAGGTAGGTAGTGGGCTGCATCACGCCTACGAGGATGCTCTCGCAGTAAAGTTAACGCTTGCGTCAGCGAGGCAGTTCAACATATTCCAAAGCTGTGATGATCTGCGTGCCGCCATAACTGCCAAGTGCCAGGAGATCTTTGTCGCCGGATATCAGAACGTCCGCGTTGGCCAGCGACGCACATTCCAGGAACATATCGTCCTTCGAGTCGCCGTAGACGTGGACATTGTGTAGCAGCGTGCAGCGAAGCGGGCGCTTGAGCACGAGATCCAACGCTTCATGGATTCTTCGCGTTTGCCATTGAAACTTTCCGAGCAGGATGCGATATATCTCCATTCAAGTTCATCCGCGAGTGCGATTTGACCATGCTCCGCGCTTCAAAGCTGCGAATGGCGCTCGTTCGGGACTGCCAAAATGAAGCCCGGACACCCAGACGTTTGTGTCAATTACGACGATCAAGATGCCTTAGCGGACTCAAGCCCTTTCGACGACATCTCCGCACGGACTTCCTTGATGAGTTGCGGAATGTCTGTCTCGGTGTACCCCCACGTATTCCGCGTCAGCGCATATCGGCGAACATCGTCGAGACTGCGAATCTGCGCCTCTGACCTGTAATCCCGAAACGCATCGATGAGAACTTCACTCACGGTCCGGCCTGCGATCTTCGCGAGGCCCTCAGCCTCGTCCGCCAACGCAATCGGCGGCTACCAGGATCGTCTGGATGTTTCGGCCGCAGTAGTCTCGGTTGAGCCTGCCATGCGATTAAAGTACTCTTTTGAACTTCGGCTTACAACGGTCAGCCTGTGTTCCTGAGCCCTGCGCTGATCCCGTTTATCGTTGCCGTAATTGCACGATTCAGCGCCTGGGCCTCTGGCGACTCCGCATCGGCACCTTCACGCTCGAACGCCCGCTTCCTGCGGATGAGCTCCACCTGGATCAGCGACATCGGGTCGACATAGGGGTTCCGCAGCCGGATCGAGCGCTCAAGCACCTGGTTGTTTTCGAGCAGCGAGTTTTGTCCCGTAATCGCCAGCACCATCTTCTGGGTCAGCAGGAACTCCGTTTCGAGCGTCTTGAAGACACGCTTTCGCAGCGCCTCATCTTCGACCAGCGAGGCATACAGCCGGGCGATGCCGAAGTCCGCCTTCGCCAGGGCCATTTCCACGTTCCTCACAATGTCGAGGAACAAGGGGAAGTTTTTCGTCATGCTCCGCAACTGCGCCAGGCCTTCTGGAGTCGCATTCGCAAACTGGTCCAGGGCATGGCCTACGCCGAACCACGCGGGGACCAATTGCCGCGACTGCATCCATCCGAACACCCATGGAATTGCGCGCAGATCGGCGAAGGTCCGCTTGCCCGTGCGCCGTACGGGACGCGACCCAATGCGCGCATACTCGAGCTCGGCCATTGGGGTGGCCTGCTCGAAGTACGTGAATGTCTCGGGATCGTCGATGATGTGCTTGCGATAGAACTTGTAGGAAGTTTCGGAGAGCTGGTCGATAACCTTCTCCCACCCCGGCGAAAGCTCGCCCGTGAGGTGCGGCACGTAAGCAGTTCCGGCGGCCGTGGCTTGATGTTGCAGCACCGCATCCGGTCTCGCAAGTGCATCGAGCGACGCTGCAATCATCAGCTCAAGATTGCGCTCGGCCAGGATCACGTCGGAGTACTTCCAGTTCAGCACCTCACCCTGCTCCGTGATCCGCAGCTCGCCGTTGAAGCTGTTTACCGGCTGCGCAAAAATCGCGCGATGCGTCGGGCCTCCCCCACGCCCCACCGTGCCGCCTCGGCCGTGAAACAGCCGCAGGTTCACACCGCACTCCCGTGCCACATCGTGCAGCGCGCGATGGGCCTTGAAGATCTCCCATGTGCTCGCGATCATCCCGCCATCTTTGTTCGAGTCGGAGTAGCCCAGCATCACTTCCTGCCGGTAGCCCCAGGACTCAAGCAGCGGCTTGTACACCTCGCTCGTCCAAAGCTGTTTGCAGATTGCAGGCGCATGCTGCAGGTCCTCAATCGACTCGAACAGCGGCACTGGCATCAGGCCGGGATCGGACTCGCCGGCACTGCCAGCCTCTACGCCAACGCCACCGAGACGTGCCAGCCAGACCACACGCAGCGCATCCTCTGCGCAGGTTGCTCCGCTGATCACATAGCGTGGCAGGGCCTCCGGAGCGTACTGCCGCTTCAACTCTGCGATGGTTCGGAAGGTGTCAATCACCTCCTGCGTCTGCTCCGACAGCGCTGCAGGCAGGCTCAACTCCGCGCCTTCCACCTGCCACGCTGAGAGCTCAGCGATGGCCTTCAGATGCACTTTGGCATGCTGCCGAATATCTAGGGCATGTAGATGCAGTCCATACGTCCTCACCTCGATCAGCAGCGGATCAATCAGCAGTTCGCTTAGCCGTTCGCCTCGATTTTCGACCAGCGAATCACGGATGAGGGTCAAGTCCGCCAACATGTCCGCCGCCCGCGTATAAGGCTCGAGCGCCGGCGGTCCCGGCGGCACAATCAAACGCGCACTCGATTGTGGAACCGCACCCAGCCGCATCATGATGCAAGCCAGCAACAACCGCACACTCTCAAGCGGAAACCGCTCGGCCAGCGCATTCTGGTTTGCCGTCTTCAGTTTCTCGAGGTACTCATCAAGCTTTACCGTCAGCGCCGCCGATACCGGCGCCTGCTGCGTCGAGCTGCCAAGCTGCTCAAACACCTCCTGCAGCCGCCGACCGTAATGCTGCATCAGCAGCGCATGGGCCATCGCCAGCGCCTCGCGCGTCTGCTCGGGCGTGACGAAAGGATTGCCATCCCGGTCGCCGCCGATCCACGACCCGAAGCTCACAAGAATAGGCAGCTCGCCGAGGCCCATCTCCGTTCCGTATTCCGCGTTGAGCGCCCCGGCGACTTCCTTGTAAAGCACCGGCAGCGTATCGAACAGCGACGACTCGTAGTAATCGAGCGCCATCCGGATCTCGTCCCGCACCGTAGGCCGCGCGCTCCGCACGTCGTCCGTCTGCCAAAGCGCCGTGATCTCCGCCGTCAGGTCGCGCTCCAGCGCGTCCATCTCGGAGGCAGGCAGCGGGATGCGATCGATCTGCTCCAGCAGGTCCGAGATGCTGCGGCGCTTGAACATAACCGACCGCCGCGCCACCTCCGTCGGATGCGCTGTGAAGACTGGTGAGATACAAACCTTCCTGAGCATGTCGAACGCCTGATCGGCTGTAAACCCTGCAAGCCGCATATAACGCAGAGCGCCGCGCAGGCTCCCGCGCTGCAGCTTCTCAGCCGCGTCCAATTGGTGCGCCAGCCTGCGCCGCTTGCGGTGGTTCGTCTCCGCAAGGTTGATTAGTTCGAAGTAAAAGCTGAAAGCCCGGGCAAGCTGATAGGTGGTCGTCAGGTCATCGGCATACTTATGCACACTGAAAAGCGCCTGTTGCATCTGGCTGCTGGCCGCCGCATGACTGTCGATATCGATGGAAGCAGCCTGCTCCGCTTCGCGCCGCAGGATCGCGGTCCGCCGCAGATCTTCCACCGCGTCAAAGAGTGCCGGCCCCGCCTGTTCCCGAAGCACTTCACCAAGCAGCATGCCCAACGAGCGCACATCGCGGCGCAGCGGGGCTTCCTTCAACTCACCATCAGCAGCCTGCAGCTCGGCAAGCCGCTGCGTCCAATCAGTAGGGGTCCAGAGTGACGACATACACCGATTATGCCCTGTGCTGAAGGTCGACTCCTGTCGGTAAGGGGCTGACCCATCGCAATCTACTTAAGCTTGCGCCACGCAAACTTCATTGCAGACCAATCTTGATCGATCGAGCAAATCTTGTAATCGACCAGGCCGGCCGCAAGCGCACCGGCGCGGACATCGTTCTCGCTGAAGTCGCGACGTAGATTGTTGGTGCGCTTTGGATAGGCGATCCACACCGAGGACGTCGCAGCAAGACGCAATGTGAGCAGGTCGAGGGTGCCCGCCAGCTCGCCTCTGGCCCGGATAAAACAGATTGCCAGATGCACCGTAACATCGAGCTGCGAGGTGCACGTAACTGTCTCCGGAAGATCGTCAAGGAACTCCACAAATCCATCCGGCTCTGCGAGCAGAGCAACCCGCTTCGGCTTCTGAGCACCTCCGCTGGAGACGGTCAAAATGCCCAGTTTCTGCGCCAGTGATGCCGTGTAAACGCGTAGGGGCGGAACGATGCTGGGTGCGGTCTTCGGCTGCAGGAGAAGTGCGGTCAGCGTCATTTCAATATCTGCCCAAGTGGAATAGGGGATATCCGGCAGCTCCGCTTTCAGCCGCGCATACCTGTCCGGCAGCCCCTCTGCCGCTGGCAGACTTCCAGCCAACAGGATTGGGATGTGCCGTGCGGACTTGCTCGCCCGCAACATCAGCGCAATCTCCCGCGAATTAGAAGGCAGCCGATCCAGATCGAGTACCAGCACAGCCGGATTAGAGCGTGCAAGCTCGCCAACTACGGCCGAAGTCCGAACCAGCGGAGCTGTGTCGACGATCAACCCTTTGCGCTTCAGCAACGCAGCCTTTACCGCAGCATCCTGGTGCCAGGAAAGAAATCGAATTGCAGGCATGACTCCCTCCAGCAAACTCCAGCTAGAAAAACTTGCCCAGCGTGAACACGAACTTTCGGTGTCCGCCATCGCCAATCGCTGGAGCCAGCGTAATGATGCCGAGCGGCGTCTCAGCGACGATCCCGAAGAGTACATTCTGCCGCGTGATGGTCGCCGTATGTGGCGCAAACATCTGCCCTGCCTCGTAGGCGGCGCCCAGGTAGATGCTCTGCCCGAGCGGCGCTGGAAGGGAAGCGATCCGGCGCAGGAATGATGGCTGCAGCAGGTAATAGTCCGTTCCGCGGTACTCATCGATCGCGCTCGCGGACAGCCTAAGCGGGCCGCCGAGCGTGAATCGGAACGGCTCCGCCACTTCGCGATTGAACAGCGTTCCCGCCTGTAGACCCATCACAAAGATGTTCTTACCCACCTGGTGCGCGTAGGTGTTGTTCGTTGTCAGCTCCGGAGCGTTTGCACTGTCCACTGCGCCGTACAAGTATCCGGCCCGAGTGACTGAGTGCAGGCCGAACTGCGGCACCAGGGCACGGTCTTCGTTGTCATAGGTGTACTGCGCTCGCACGCGCTGCATGGAACCCGAGATGTCCGGCTGACCGTCTGATCCAACCACGCTCTCCCACCTGATCCCTGCCGTCTCCCAGCCCAGGCGAACCTCCTGGCTACTTTTGTTACCCCAGCCCACATCCACTCCGCCGCCACCATTTTCGAGCTGCCGCTCGGCAATGCGTTTCTGGTTCACGTAGATGTAAAAAGGCTCACGAATCAGGTCGATGCGAGGCGCAATAAATACGCTTCCGCTTACTGCTGCTGACAGCCTGGGCAGCGCGCGGTAGTACTCGCTGTTCAACTCTGTCAGAAAGCCGGCCTTGACATGCGTCCGCAGCTCCGACCCATAGCCACCCAGGTCCTGGTCCAGCAGAACACCTTCAATCGTCGCCCGGGTCACGCCACCGGTCTGCGCTTCCACATTTGCACCGACCAGCAGAAACGGCGGCCCGATCTTCTTGTCTGCGACCGTTACCAGGATGCTTGGCTGGTCACTTTGGGTGATCGCCCCAGTGCCTTCGGGTGGATCGTACGCGACGCTGTAGTCGGCGTCGTATCGGCCATCGCTGCGGATTTCTTCCAGCAGCTTGTCAACGGCTGTGGTGTTGATCTGCTTCCCAATCAGCGGCTGAAAGCTCTTCTGAACCGCCCGCGTAACATCCGCGTTAGGAGCCTTTACGCGAACGCGCAGCACCCTGCCGGCAACACCGCGCCGCTTTGCCATTCGTGCGGCGATGTAGTCGGTCCACTGCTGATCGGTGACGGCATACTTCATTAGCTCCGATCTATGCGCCTCGGCGGCGGCGTATCCGCGCTCTGCCAGCCCGACAGCCTTCAAATAATCCGCTGCACCAAAGCCAGATACATTCGGCATGATCACCACGTCTGCCAACTTCCGCTCGCGTGCCTCACTCGCTTCGATCGCCACCGCAAAGCTCCGTTGCAGCACGCCCACAATCGAGTCGAGATCGCCCTTACCCACCGGCCCAAGCGGCAGACTTACGGCGAGCACCACATCCGCCTGCATATTGTGGATGGTCTCAGTTGGCAGGTTTTCGAGCACCCCGCCATCGACCAGGTCATGCCGGTCGATCTCAAACGGCCTATAGATTCCCGGCAGCGAGACCGAGGCCCGCACCGCATCCGGTACCGATCCACGCGTAAAAGTGACAGTCTTCGCATCCGTCAGGTCGGTCGCAAGGCAACGCAGGGGAATCGGCATTGCGTTGAAGTCGGTCTTGTCATCAAACCGGATAAACTCACGGTCGAGAAAGCCGTTCAGCCCCTGGTCCGTCAGCAGCGAGTTCCTGAACGACACCCCATGTTTCAGGCCGACCGTCAGCGCATTGGGCAGGTCACGGCTGTCTTCACGCCGGCGAAAACTCCTGCTCTGGTAGGACGATTGGAAGCGGAAGACTGAGTTGAAGGTGTCCCCGTTCATGATCACCTTCAGCTCATCTACTGTCTTGCCAGAGGAGTAGAGCGCCGCCACCATGCAGCCCATGCTTGTTCCCGCCATCATGTCGACCGGGATGTGATGCTCCTCAAACCACTGCAGCACACCGATCGAACTCATCGCCGGGGCGCCACCGCCCCCGATTGCCAGCCCGATCGCCGGCCTGCCCAGAGGCTTCGCCGGGGCGGCCGCAGGTGCTGTCGAGAAGCTGAGGGTCGGCGTTCCTGCTGGAGGTTTGCCGCCGCCACCCTTGTCCTCTGGCTTGGAGCTTGTTTTGCCCTTACTTCCAGTCATCGAGCCAGCCGTCGGGCTGGGACTCGCCTCGCCACTTTGAGGGCTGCTGGCAGGTACGCCAACGGGAGGCTGGCCTGGAGTTTCAGGAACAGACTGCGCGGAGAGGTAAAGACACTCACCAGCCGCAGCGAAAATACCTACAAAAAGAAGCGAACGAAAAGTACGTCGCACACAGAGTGCAAATGTAAGCCTCATACCTTGCAACGGTAGAGGTTTTAAGCAGAGACCGCTACTTTGTGGCGCGTCGCTCCTGCTTACATCAGAACCGCGACCCTCTCAAGCGTCTCCTGCATCCGTTGCAGGGACCCGAAGAGCACCTCCACGTCGCAGGCAGCAGAGTGGGCGTCGTCAAACGAGATGCCATATCCTCGCTCGGTGAGAAAGCCACGGATTAACTCTGCGACCTGACGGGAATCGAGCCCGGACTGCAACAAGTCTTCGCGAAGACCCGCAAGCTCAGTGGCAGGGAACTTTTCGATTGCGATGGAGAAGGGGGGAACCTGGGGGAGAGTCGCCATTGAAGATGCCTCGTGGAAGTTAGTCGTTTATTGGCCTGACTGTACGGAAGGTATACGCCACCTACCTGGACCGGATTGCACGTAGAGAGTCTTCCAGGGAAAGGTCCGGGGGTTATTCCGGGGAACTGTTCCGGGAATGTTGTTCCGATGAAGTTGTTCTAGGGTGTGTCAGGGAGTGCAACATGCCCATTGGGCAGAGTTGATGATGCCACCCCCGGGATCGTGTCTCCTGCTGCGTGTATCGGCATGGTTCGGAGATTGGATCAGGGGCCTGTTGAGTTATGATGCCAGCTAGTCCGATTCAGATGTCAGCGTTGCACGATCTGCGAGCAGAACCAGAAGACCGTCGACAATCGGAAACACACGCCTGCAGCCTGTACACCGCACACCCTCAGTGTCGTAGACCTCAAGCTTCATCCGGCAAACCGGGCATGCCAGCCACACCAGGTCACTCGCCTGCAAACGCCAGGTCTTCGAAGCATCCTCAGCGCCGTTCGTCCCACGCATTGCCATGTATTCATGCTACGGCCTTTGAACCGCATACCCTCCCAGCGCGATACGATAAAGCCATGTCTACCGCAACAACATTGCCGGTCGAAGCCTCTGCAACTTCCACCACGCCGCGCATCCTCGATGGTGTTGCCATAGCCGCGGAGATCAAAGCCGAGGTCGGTTTAGAGGTCGCTGCGCTGGCTCGGCAGGGCATTTGTCCTGGTCTCGCCGTCATCCTGGTCGGCCATGTTGCTGCGTCGGAGATTTACGTCCGCAGCAAGGTCAAGACCTGCCATGAACTCGGCATTTACAGCGAGATGTTGACGCCGCCCGACACTATAACGACTGAAGAGATGCTTGACCTCGTCGCCTCGCTTAACGCCCGCGACGACATCGACGGGATCCTCATCCAGCTTCCGCTTCCAAAGCATGTCGACACCCGCCGGCTCCTCGGAGCTGTCCTGCCGGATAAAGATGTCGACGGCTTCCATCCGGTAAACGCTGGTCGGCTTCAGACCGGGCAGCCTGCTCTTGCGCCCTGCACCCCCGCCGGCATCATGGAGATCCTTCGCCGCAGCAACATTCCTGTCGCCGGCCAGAACGCCGTTGTGATCGGCCGCTCGAACATCGTCGGTAAGCCGACCGCCCTGATGCTGCTGAACGCCTCTGCCACGGTCACGGTCTGCCATCGCCACTCGAAGGAGATCATCCCGTTTACACGCCGGGCAGACATCCTCATCGCCGCCGCTGGCCGCCCTGGCCTTATCACCCGGGAGATGATCAAGCCCGGAGCCGTGCTCATCGACGTTGGCATCAATCGCATCAGCGACGAAGCCGAGATGAAGGCCCTCTTTGGCGATGACCCTGCCCGCGCCGCAACCTTTGCAAAACGTGGCTCGGTTGTCGCAGGCGACATCCACCCAGATGCCTGCCAACTATCGAGCGCCTACACACCCGTTCCTGGCGGAGTTGGCGCCCTCACCATCGCCATGCTGATGCAGAACACTGTCACTGCCGCCCGCCTGCGCCGCGGCCTTCCACCATCCGCGCATCCGGACATGGTGTAGACCGGTGCTCCGTGTTGGCCTTACCGGCGGTCTTGGCAGCGGAAAGTCGACCGCTGCGGGCATCTTTCAATCGCTTGGTGCGCACATCCTCTCCTCGGACGAGATCGGCCGCGCACTCATGCAACCTGGCGAAGCGGTCTTCGACGCAGTCGTTGCCGCTTTTGGCCCTTCAGTCCTGCTTCCGGACGGTAAACTTGATCGCCCTGCGCTCGCAAGGCTCGCCTTTGCAGGTGGTCGCCTTGAAGAGCTCAATGCCATCGTCCACCCGGCCGTCATCAACCGCCAGACCGATCTTGCAGCCGCAATCGGCCAGCGTGATTCGAACGCCATCGTCATCGTCGAGTCGGCTCTCCTCTTCGAAACGAAGTACGGTGGCGGAGAAGGCTGGAGACATCGCTTCGACACCCTCATCCTGGTCACCGCTCCGGAGGAGGTCCGCATCGCCCGCTTCATCGCCCGGTCTACCGCCGGACGCAGCGTCTCCCCGGAGGAACTCGCAGACCTTACAGCTGAAGCGTATCGCCGAATCGCCCAACAGATCCCGGATGAGCAGAAGAGCAGTCTCTGCGACTACATACTGATCAACGACGGGCCGCTTAGCGAGCTCGAATGGCAGATCGATCGGCTATGGCCTCTACTCAAAACCAGTTCTGTACCCGGTTGATCGAAACTACTCCTATGCAGACCTGTCCTGCGCTCTGCCTGGCTCCGGATAGGACCGTCTGTCCGTGTAGCGGTCCATCATGGTGACGCGGTTCGGTGTCCGCAGACCCTGTAGCCGGGCCACAATCATCTCTTCGGCGATCAGGCACGTCGAACACACCACCAGAGGGATCAGTTCGCCGAACACCCTCGTCTCAATCAGAATGCCGAAGCTGAACATGAAGACCAGCCACGTGGGCACGATCCATAGCCACGCCCGCAGCCTGCTGTCTGGAATACGTTTCTGCATCAAGCAGACTGCGAACAGCAGGTACCCGCACGCGCTTAGTAGCTGCGGCCACGCAAGTGGAGCGAGCAGCGACTTCAAGTTCCAGTTGAAGCGGGGGTAGAACTCCGAAACGTTCTGCGCAAAAAGATGCCGGATGAAGATCTCCCACCCGATCCACGCCGCTGTCAACGACAGCACAATCAGCAGCACCCTGGGCCGTAGGACCCGCGACCACCGAAAGTGGAAGCCGGCAAACCCTTCGCTATTGTCGAAACCCTCGTTGATGGCAAAGAGTGTCAGGAGCAGCAGCGTGGTCTCGCGATTGATCGTTGCAACCAGGAAGAGCGCTACGAACAGGCTCCAATGCCGACGAAAGTAGAGCAAGTACATCGCGCCTGAAAAGAACGCCAGGCTTGGAAGATCGTAGATGAATCTGAAGTTCTGCACCGTGTGCATCACGTACGTTGCAGCGCAGACGCACAGGAAGAGCGGGTAAACAAAAGGTGTGAGCAGACCCCGGCTCGAACTAGCCGAATAGATGCGAACCGTAAACCACCCGGCGAGACCAACGCAAAGCACGCCCACGGCGGCTTGAACCAGAACCTCCGGCCGAACATCCCGGGGAAACCAGAAGCGCGACAATCCGAATGGCCGCGCGAGCCACAGCAGTGCGGAACTCCGATGCGCCCACCACATAACCGGCACCATCAGGCAGCGGCCCTGGAATGGCATCCGCTCCCGGCCCATGCTGTACAGTTCGGTGTTTACATAGGGCCGCGTGAGCCATAGGTAGCACCACACAAACTGTATGGTGGCGAGGGTGTTGATCGCGAAATAAAAGGTCCTGTTTAGGCGTCCCATTCGGTCTGCAACTCCCGCCCTCTACCAGGCCGTTCACCACTGGCGGAGACAAAAAATGGCAACCCGCGCAGGAGTTGGCGAGTGCTTGTGACGTAGAGATTTCGCCTGGGGTTGCAGGGTGAAGCCCAGCGCCGGATGCGAGGTCTTTCAGCGCATGCAGCTTATGACAAGGTGCATGCCAGAAGATTATGGCTGGACTCCGTCGTGGAAGGATGGTCGCAGGCGGATATTGCAGACGGAATACCGCGGAGATTTCCCGGGTCACTTCCAGTAAATCGGCACACAGCCAATTACGGCAGCCAATCGCTACAATAAATCTCATGAAATTGCGTCGCGTGCTGCTGGTGCTTCTCCTGCTTTCGGGCTTCTACTACGTCACGACGCACATTGCGTCGAGCGGTGCATTCGCCCCCGCAATCCACCGCGCCTTCAGCATTCCGGACTCCGGTTCTACAGAGACCACGGACAGCGCCTTCAACCTCACCGAAGCTTCCGCCGCTCCTTCCTTCGACACCGAAGAGCAGCAGAACATCGGCGTGTACAAGAAGGCGCTGCCCTCGGTCGTGAACATCACCAGCACCGCCGTCGCCTTCGATTTCTTCTACGGCCCCGTCCCGCAGCAAGGCCAGGGTTCGGGCTTCATTCTCGACAAGCAAGGCCACATCCTCACCAATAACCACGTCATCGACAACGCCCAACGCGTCGAAGTCACGCTCTCCGACAAGCACAAGTACAAGGCAACCGTTGTCGTCGTGGACAAGAACCACGACCTCGCCCTGCTGCAGATCAACGCCCCCAACCTGATCCCGGCGACGCTGTCCGAATCGACCGGCCTGGTCGTAGGCCAGCGTGTTTATGCCATCGGCAACCCCTTCGGGCTCTCCGGAACCATGACCCGCGGCATCATCTCTGCGATCCGGTCCATCCGCGGACCTGGCGGCAATCCCATTGAAGATGCCATCCAGACCGATGCCGCCGTAAACCCCGGCAACTCCGGTGGCCCGCTTCTAAATTCGCGCGGCGAGGTCATCGGCATCACCACACTGATCGCCAACAATGGCGCTGACCAGTCTTCCGGAATCGGCTTCGCCATCCCCATCAACTCTGCCAAGCAGGTGCTCGCCGACTTTGAGAAGTACGGACGCATCCGCAGCCCGTCGCTCGACATCGTTCCGCTGCCCATTGGACCCGAGATCGCCCAGCAGATCGGCCTTCCTGCCGAGAACGGCGTTCTGATCCAGCGCGTATTGCCCGGCGGCGCTGCCGAACGCGCCGGTCTCAAGGGTGGCACCCAGCGCGTCTACGATGGCAATACTCCTGTCATGCTTGGAGGCGACCTCATTGTCTCCGCGGACGGTCAGGACATCACCAATGAGCAGGACCTCTCCGCCGCAATAAACTCCCACCGGGCGGGCGACACCATGACGATCACCATCTTCCGAGGTCGCAAGAAGCTGGACATAAAGGTGACGCTGAGCGACGCCAAAGACACTACCGGCAAGGGCCAGCTCACGTAGTCAGGTTGAGCGCGCAGCATCTCTGTTCCGGGCCAACGAGAGATGGCTGCTATCCTCTGGCATACCCCTGCGCCAAGAGGAACATGCATGCCTAAGGATCTGCCCGACTTCGATAAGGCTGAATTTACCGGCCAGCCTGTCGTGCGATTGCCTCACACGCCTGGCGAAGACGTGGCCAGCAGTGCTTGGGATACGCAACGCTCGGACCACGCTCGCTTCATCCAGGCGGTCCTTTATGGTGTGGTCGCCGCACTCCTCAGCAGCATGGTGTATGCCGCATTCACCATCATTACGCACATTGAGATTGGCTACCTTGCAGTCGGAGTGGGCTACGTGATCGGGAAGGCGATGCTGCATGCCACGCAGGGCCTGGGAGGAAGGAAGTACCAGATCACGGCGGCGGTCCTCACGTACTTTGCGGTTTCGCTGGCGTCCGTTCCGGAGATTTTGTGGTCCATGCACACTCGCGGGACCGATATCTCGCACCTCAGCGCGCACAGCATCGCGTTCCTGGCGCGATATGGAGTCGCGTCTCCCTTTCTGGAATTGCAGGACGGCTTTGTCTCCGGCCTGATTGGATTGTTCATCCTGTTCATAGGAATCCGTGCAGCCTGGCAGTTCACCGCCGACCGCCGCATAGCGGCATAACGACTGGCTGAAGAAACGACTAACATGGTTCCAGAGGCCATTTTGTCGACCGCCGTGACTGAAACAATCCCTTCCATTGCACCACCTGAACCGATCCACAACTGTCCCCAGTGCAGCCACTGGCTGCCTGAAGGCACTCTCGCCTGCCCTGATTGCCAGACCATCATTTACTCGCAACACCTGCGCCTGCTCGCCTCCAATGCTACGCAACTCGAGCAGGAGCAGAAGTGGCCTGAGGCCCGGGAGATCTGGGTGTCGATGCTTGCCTGGGTTCCATCCGGCACAACGCAGGCTGAAGGCATTCAAGGCCGCATAGCCGCCATCGATGCGCGCGGCAAGGCCGCCGAGGAGAGTAAGGCGAAGTGGACCCGACGCCTCGGTCCGCTTGCACCGGTAGTGTTCTTCCTTGCCAAGATCAAGTCCTTTCTCTTTGTCATCTTGAAGTTCAAATTTCTTCTTAGCTTTTTCGCCTTCTTCGGCGTGTACTGGGCGTTGTTTGGCTGGAGATTTGGCCTCGGCTTCACGCTTTCGATCCTGATCCACGAGTCGGGGCACTACATTGCTGCTCGCCGCCGCGGACTGAAGGCCGACCTGCCAGTTTTCCTGCCGGGATTCGGAGCTTACGTTCGCTGGTACAGCATGGGCGTCGATCTCGACACACTTTCGGCGATCGCTCTCGCAGGGCCATTTTTCGGACTGGGCGCGGCAGCCATCTGTGCAGTGGTTTACTTTGCCAGCGGAGGCCAGGCAGGGCAGCAGGCCGCCGAGACAACATCTTCCATCTGGGCAGCGCTCGCCTACACCGGTGCATGGCTGAATCTGATTAACCTTGTACCCGTCTTTGGTCTTGACGGAGCCCAGGCGGCCCACGCTTTGAACCGCATGCAGCGTGGCTTGATCCTGGTCGCAACGCTCGTCTTCTACGCCATCCTGCACGAGGGTGTCTTCCTCTTCATCGGCGCAGGCATGGCGTGGCGAACCTTCGCTGGCCCGGCTCCGGAGAAACCAAGCACACCTACCATGATCCGCTTTGTGCTGGCCCTCTTCCTGCTGGGTGCCCTGATGTTTGTAGTACCTGAGACCAACGGGCGCCAGTTCTAGCTGGAACGTTGCCGAAGCCGTGACAGCCTTGTTTGGCTCCGGGTGCATCACAGGAGTGGCCGTTATGCAGGGTACTTCTGACCGGAAACGGCCCCGAGGAGAACAAAAATGCTCTCAAAACAGATGTGTCTTCTACTGTCAGTATTCGTTCTAGGCGCCGCGTCCGCGTCTTCACAGCAAGCCGCCCATCAAACGGCAGGACCACGATCGTTGCTCCTGGATGTGGTGGTAGCACCAAAGTCCGGCCAAGCGATGTCGGGACTTCAGAAGAGCGACTTTACGCTCCTGGACAACGGTTCTCCGGCATCGATCGCATCTTTTCGCGAAGTCTCGCATACCCAGGAGCCAGTCAAGGTAATCGTCGTCATCGATGCTGTAAACATCAACTTCGACAGGGTCTCCTACGCCAGAGACGAGGTGCAGAAGTTTCTGCGCGCTTCGGAGGGTCGCCTGATCCAGCCAACCACGCTTGCCGTTTTGACCGACAAGGGAATGGAGTTGGAAAAGTCATTCACAACTGATGGCAACGCGCTCAGCACCTCTTTGAACCAGAAGTCTATCGGCTTACGTGAAATTACCCGAAGCCAGGGATTCTGGGGTGCAGATGAGCGCTTGCAGATCTCCCTGGCGGCGATGCGACAACTCACCGCCTATGCGACGACGCTTCCCGGCCGCAAGATCGTGCTCTGGGTGTCACCCGGCTGGCCGCTGCTTTCCGGGCCTGGAGTGGATCTAAGCGGAAAACAGCAGCAGCAGATCTTCGGTAATGTTGTTGCGTTCTCGCAGCAGCTGCAGAAAGCCAATGTCACCCTGTACAACATCAATCCGCTAGGCCCGGATGAGAGCCTTCTGCGATCGGATTACTACCGCACTTTCGTGAATGGTGTGAGCAGCGCAAAGCAAACTGATCTGGCAGACTTGAGCCTCCAGGTGCTGGCCATCCAGAGTGGAGGTCTGGCGCTGAACAATAATGATGTTGCCGGGAACATAGCAAGATGCATCGATGACACAAAGTCCTGGTATGAACTCACCTTCGATATGCCGGTGGAAGAAAAAGCCAATCAGTATCATCGCCTCGAGATCAAGGTCGACAAGGCGAAGGTGACCGCTCGGACGCGCGAAGGGTACTACGGCCAGCCTTAAGCGCTTGGCCGTAGCACCCTGGGTGCTCCGTTATTCAGACCGCCGCCTTGACGCTACTTGACGATTCTCCGCATCCTCAGGCGCAGATAAAAGGATCGCCAGAGTCATCGGCGGAAGCTCAAGGCTGCTCTCGCGGACAGTCACCTCGTTCCGCGAGATCAGCGCAAGTTCTTCGCCGTCCAACACCTCGAAGGCGCAACTCTCAGTGCCAAAGTTCATCAGCATGCGTGCTTCGTCTCGCATCATGACAAGCGTGCGTTGCTTGTCGTCTCGCGTAACATCCAGACGATGCATGTCGCCATCGTTGAAGCAAACCCGGCTACGACGAAGTTTGATCAAGGCCTTTACCCATGCAAGCATCTCGGCATGCTTCCCTTCCTGTTGCTCCTCCCACTTCAGCTTTGACATTTCATAAGTCTTTTGATCTTCGGGATCAGGAATATCTTCGCCAAAGCCGAAGGCGGCAAATTCCTTCTTCCGTCCTTCAGCAACGAGTCGGCGCATCTCCTCGTCTTCATGATCCGCAAAGTAAAGAAAAGGAGCCGAGGTCGCCCACTCTTCACCCATGAACAGCATGGGTACGTAGGGCGCAGTCAATAGAAGCCCAATCGAAACCTTGGCTGCCTCCAGTCCAATCAGGTGTTCAACGCGCTCACCCCACCCGCGATTTCCTACCTGATCGTGGTTCTGGTCGAAGTGGACGAAGTGATGCGCAGAGAGGCCATCAGCGGGCCGGCCATGTCGCCGTTTGCGGAAGGCGGAGTACTGCCCGTCATAGACATAAGCGTGCTTCAACGCCTTGTGAAGGTCAGCCAACGATCCGAAGTCATCGTAGTAGCCGCTCTCGCCATTCTTCGGGCTGTAAAGCAACGCAAAGAGAGAGTGATGGAAGTCATCACTCCACTGCGCATCCATACCGTAGCCGTTGGCTTCGCGCGATCGCACAATCCTGGGATCGTTCAAGTCGCTTTCCGCAATGAGAACGAACTCCTTACCCAGCGTAGCGCCAAGGCGTTCCGTCTCGGAGGACAGTTGTTCCATGAAGTGGACCGAAGACAGGTCGAGGAACGCGTGCACGGCATCGAAGCGGAGTCCGTCACAGTGATAGTCCTTGAGCCACATCAGGGCGTTGTCCACAAAGAAGCGACGCACTTCGTCGCTACCCTGGTCATCCAGGTTGACAGCGTTCCCCCACGGTGTCTTGCGGTCTTCATTCAGATAAGGTCCGAACATCGTTGTGTAGTTACCGACCGGGCCGAAGTGGTTGTAGACCACGTCCAGGATCACGCTCAAACCGGCCGCATGGCAGGCATCGACAAAGCGCTTGAAGCCATCGGGTCCGCCGTAGGGTTCATGGGTCGCGAACAGCGCCACGCTGTCATAGCCCCAACCCTGCTTGCCGGCCCACGCCGCCACCGGCATCACCTCAACGTGCGTTATGCCAAGTTCTGCAAGATACGGCAGGTGCTGAATGGCACTGTCGAAGGTGCCTTCCTTGCTAAAGGTGCCGATATGCAGTTCGTAGATAATCGAACCGGTTTTGGGTGAGCCTCGCCATAGCTGGTCGTGCCAGGAGAAGAGAGACTGGTCATAGAGTTCAGAGAGGCCGTGCACTCCTTCGGGTTGACGAGGACTCCTGGGATCCGGGTACGGCGTCTCGTCGTCGTCCAGCAGGAAAGCGTACTTGTCGCCGCAACCAGCTTCCGGCACCTCCAGCATCCACCAACCGCGCTTGTTTGGGGGGTCCATTGGCAGAACCTGGTCACGCCACTTTAGAGACATCTTCTGGGCTTTAGGCGCCCAAACGCCAAACTTATGCATTTACCTTCTCCTTGCAACCTGTCAGATGGGGCTCATTCGAGCCCGTTGGCATCCGGAATATCAACCGCTTGGATGCGGAGACGACGAGCAGGTTGCGTGGAGACGGGCTTCGGGCGCAAGTGAAGTTCCATGAGAGCCTCGGGTCGCTGGCTCTGAAGGCCATCAATCCATTGAACCCTACATTCCACGAATCCATGGATCGACAGTGAAGCGATTGTTCCTCCGCCACCAGCCCGGGCTTCTTACGTCGGCCTCTGGATCCACCCCGGCAGCCAATTGCTGGACGAGGGTTGTGATCGCCGTGGCAATCGGGACTCCTGAAGAGACATCAAATACGCCGCTCTCGTAAGCACCGGTGTCCCGGGTGCAAAGATGACACCAGTTGTAAGATCCCAGCAGCGCCCACACGGTGACTGCCCGTACATCAGCGCCTCTCTGTTGAGCGGTGAGCGCTGCACACCAGACTTCGTGCAGCCAGCGTGTTTGCTCGAGCGGGTCGGAACCCAGGTGTGCCTCGGTAATTGCAACAGCAATGCCGTAGCGGTTCCAGGCTTGTTCCAGGACGTTTGCCACTCCGGCAATCCCTTCGGACCGGACCCGCACTGCCTCGAAATCAACGAGAGGCTCATCTCCCGTGTCGCCTCCGGCACGATCAGGGTAAAGATGAAGGCGATGGTCGAGGAAGCGGTCGCTTGTTACGTAATAGTTCATGCCGACCACGGAAGGCGGGCAAGGATTTTCACTGAACCAGAGGGTCTCCGACTCCGTGAGGCCATGGTCCAGAAGAAATTGGAAGAGGGGATGCTCCTGATCAACTCTGCCGCAGAGCAGATCCAGACCAAGCCAGCGACGATGCTCCCGCTCAACCCGGTAAGACTCCAACTGCGGGGTAGCGAATGTCTGACCTCCATCTTCTGTATGGACAAGCCGAGCATGTGGCTGGACGGTTCGAATCGCCTGCATGGCGAGGACGATGCCTTTGACCTGGTTGAAGATGGCACGCACGTGGCTTCGCATACTCTGGTGGTGTGGGTACCAAAGACCATAAAGCGTAGCGAACCTGGCGGTCGTCTGCGGCTCGTTGACCGGGGTGTAGTCGAGTACGTCCGGATAGCGCCGGGCCACCTTGAGAGCGAACGCGGCTAGCTTCTCTGGAAAGCCCGGATCCAGTAGATCGGTGCCAAGTGGCCCGCTGCCGTGATGCAGCAGCCCGACGATGGGCTGGATCTTCAGCCGCCGCATGGTCTCGATCAGCACGTCCCACTCATCCCAGGAATGGGTCACGGTAAAGCGCTCCCAATGCAGCGCCGTGCGAAGTGATTGAATGCCAAGCTTGGCGAACTGTTCCAGGTCAGAGACACAACGTTCCCGGTGACCGGATCGATCGAGTTGGTCGTAGAAGGTATCGCGAACACGGTTGATCGTGCACTCGACGCCGCCCCAAAGTTCAAAGGGTGCTTGCAATGTTTCTCCTGGCCCGCATGCGCTCATGCCGCCTCGCAGACGGCGGCGATTTGGCTATAGATGTAATCAAGTGCCATGCGGAGGTAAAACTGTCGCGAGGCTTTATCGTACGTGCTTCGCTGCCGTCACCCTGGATGCTGCCCGGAACTCGAACGGCTAAACTAACCTACGTGGCCTCCACCTACACCTTTGCTCAACGCCTGGCGCTACTCGTTGTGCCCCGGCTTGCCTCGGTGTTCATCCGCATTCTCGGCTGCACCCTGCGCTATGAAGACATGATTGCCCCTGGGGTTATCCCGGGCTCTAAAATTCCTGGTCCTGTCGTCTACGCCTTCTGGCATCGCTGCCTCTTATCGAGTGCGTACTATTTCCGGAAACAAAAAATTGCCATCCTCATCTCCCGCAGCTTCGATGGCGAATTGATTGCCCGCACCGTCGAACGCCTTGGCTTCATCGCCATTCGCGGTTCGAGCTCTCGCGGCGGAGCCATGGCGCTCAAACAGATTGCCGATGAGTACGCCCGAGGCACCCGCTGCGCCATCACCGCCGATGGCCCTCGCGGGCCCAACATGGTCGCAAAACCCGGCACCGCCTTGTTCGCCCAACACGTCGGCACCTGGGTCGGCACTTTTTACGTGCTACCGCTCCGCGCCTGGGAGCTGAAAACCTGGGACCGCTTTCTGATTCCCAAACCCTTCAGCCGCGTCCTGATCACCTGGCCGCCCCACGTCCCCGCCGAGGAAGTCACCGAAGCAACAGTCCAGCAAAACCTCGACCTCGCCGTCGCCATGTCGGTCCTAAGCCCCGAAACCGGGTGCACCCTATCTCGATTCTGAGATGTGGGAAGTTCGAGTCGCCACATAACCGGTGCCTATCTTCGCAACAGATCACCGTCGCTGAGGTGGAGCATTCGCGCCCAACGCGAACCGTCATTCTCCACCTTCATTGCACTTCACATCAGACCGTCCTACCAGATGTCTTACCGAAGTGCCGTTATACGCGGTCGAAGGAACTGCATTTCCGTCTTGCCCCCGATTCCGCGTGATCCTCGATAATCAGGAAACGTGCTCGTCTCCAACTTCAACTTTCATCTCCCCGAAGAACTCATCGCCCAATCCCCACCTGCTATGCGCGGCACCAGCCGCATGTTGTCTCTCGACCGCGCCAGCGGCGAGTACAAAGACGACACCTTCGCCAACCTCCCGCACTATCTCCGAGATGGCGACCTACTCATCCTGAATGACAGCCGCGTGATCCCCGCCCGCCTTTACGCCACGCGTGCCCGCAGCCCCCACACCCAATCGAATTCACCCGACCCCACCGGCCGCATCGAAGTGCTCCTCACCCAGCGACTTGAAGGGGAACAAGAGATATGGTCTGCACTCGTCCGCCCGTCTCGCAAGATCCAACCTGGCGAGCGCCTTCACTTTGCCGATCCTGCAACCAGGGAGACCGCTCTTGTAGCCGAAGTTCTCACCACCGGCGAGTTCGGCGAACGCATCCTCCGCTTCCACCCAACCATTGAAACCTTCCGCACAGTGTTAGATCGTGTCGGCCACATGCCTTTACCGCCCTATATCCATCGCGACGACGCAGCAGAAGATCGTACCCGCTATCAGACTGTCTACGCCAACCAACCCGGTTCCGCCGCCGCTCCCACGGCTGGCTTGCACTTCACTCCCGAGATACTGAGCGCCCTACGCGACAAAGGTGTGCAGATCGAATATGTGACGCTTCACGTCGGCCTCGGCACCTTCCAGCCGGTCCGCGCCACCCACCTCGCCGACATCCGTCTCCATGCCGAGCACTACACGCTGCCTGCCGCAACCGCCGTCGCCATCAACCAGGCCCTTACAGACAAGCGGCGCATCCTTGCCGCCGGAACCACCACTACCCGGACTCTGGAACACTGCGCCGTCATTGCGAACGGCGAGCTTCTGCGACCCCACTCCGGTCAGACCAGTATCTTCATCTCTCCCGGCCACGAGTTCCGCATCGTCTCCGGCTTGCTCACCAATTTCCACCTCCCGCAATCGACCCTGCTCATGCTGGTGAGCGCCTTCGCCGGCAGCGAGAAGGGCAGGGAACACGTTCTCACCGCGTATCAACACGCCGTCGCACAACGCTACCGCTTCTTCAGCTACGGCGACTGCATGCTCCTTCTTTAATCTTGACTCCCAATCTGTAGATCTTGACTCAACACCTGATACCTATCACGATAGATATCAGGAGGCACCCACTCATGCCCCAACTCGAAAAAGCCAAGGTCTTCATGACCGGCCGTAGCCAGGCCGTTCGCATTCCCGCTCAGTACCGCTTCAAATCGGATGAAGTCTACATTCGCCACGATCCCCGCACTGGCGAGATCACCCTCTCCGAGCTACCAAAGCAGCCCTCCCTTACCGAAATTTTTAAGATGATTGACGCTGCACGCGCAATCGATGGCGACTTAGACATCTCGCTTGACCGCGACGCCGACCCTGCACCAGAACGTGACTGGGGTGAGTAGCCCCGCGATCTATCTGCTCGATACCAATACCATCAGCTACCTCGCTATCGACCGCTCGCCCGCCGCCCGCCACACCCTGAATCGAGTCGCACGGGATCATCCAATCGCCATCTCTGCCATCACTGAAGGTGAAGTACTCTTCGGCCTCGCGAGAAACCCCGGAGCGAAGGTGGCACGCCTCCGTGCGTCAGTGGATTTACTCTTCCCAAGACTTCAAATCCTGCCGTGGGATTCAGCGGCCGCCCGCGCCTACGGCACCCTCCGCGCCCAACTCGCCGCATCGGGCAAGTCCCTCTCCACCATGGACACCCTGATCGCTGCGCACGCCGTCTCCGTCGACGCCATCCTCGTCACCCACGATAAAGCCTTCCTTCACGTAGAGCCTCTCCGCACCGTCGACTGGGCGACTGACCTCTAGCCCAAAGCCGCTCATCCTTCGCCGTAGGTGGAAGCCCCGTCTCTGCCTCGTGACTGCGTGTCCTGGCCTGTCACTCTAAGTGGGGCGAAGAATGTTCGCATTTAGCCCCGAGCCTCGAAAGCGCTATCCTCATCTAGCGATGGCTACTCAAAAGAACTCCACCAAGCCCCCCATCTATCTCCTCGATTCGATGGCCTTCATCTTCCGCGCGTACCACGCGATGCAGCGCCAGCGCCCGATGTCGACACGCACCGGAATCCCCACCGCCGCGACCTATGTCTTCGTCAACATGATCAACAAGCTGCGCAAGGATTTTTCACCCCTCTACCTCGCAGCTATCTACGACGTCGGCGCGCCAGTCCACCGCAACGAGCTCGCCACCCAGCTTAAAGACGTGCAGAAGTTCAACATCAAGACCCAGGCTTTCGAGACCATCGAGTATGGCGGCTACAAGGCCAATCGTGTCGAGACGCCACCCGACCTTATCCAGCAGCAGCCCTACATTCGCCGAGCTCTCGAGGCCTTCCGCATTCCGATCCTCTACTACGAGGGCTTCGAGGCTGACGACGTTATCGGCACCCTCTCGCACAAGCTCGCCGCCCTCGGCCACCACGTCTATGTCGTCTCCTCCGACAAGGACATGATGCAGCTCGTCACCGAGAACGTCAGCATTCTCAACCCCACCAAGGACAACCTGATTCTCGATCCCGCCGGCGTCGAGTCAATCCTCGGCGTGCCCCCCGAGCGCGTCATCGACGTCATGGCCCTGCGCGGCGACTCTATCGACAACATTCCGGGCGCTCCGGGCATCGGCGACAAGGGCTCCATCGACCTCATCAAAGAATTCGGCACCGTTGAGGCCGCGCTCGATCGCGCCGACGAAGTCAAGAAGAAGACCTACCGCGAGTCCCTACAAAATAACCGCGACAACATCCTTCTCTCAAAGGAACTCGTCACCATCCACACCGAAGTGCCCATCGACTTCTCGATCGAAGCCATGCGCACCCAGCCTGTCGACAACGCGGCCTGCCGCGCCCTCTTTTCAGAGCTCGAATTCACCACGCTCCTTAAAGAACTCGCCCCGTCCATCGACAACACCGTCATCGCATACGACCTGAAACCCACGCAGCGTCAGATCGATCAGCTGATCGCCACAGCTCGCTCGATCGACTCCGTGACTGGCAAACCGCATGGCCTCTCGATCGCCATCTTCGAAGACGCCACCGCTCTCTCCGAAGAGATTGCCGCCACGGACGATGCCACCGATTCCGAAGTTATCGCTGAACCCGAACCACCCCCGGCCGAGACCATGTCCCTCTTCGGCCCCCCCGAACCACCTACAGAGTTGGGTGGCCCACATCTCGCCTCTGAGATATGTATTCCGGAAGCGCCACAGGATCCCGCTTGCCGCATCGGCCTCGCCGGCTCAATCGATGCCGCCATCGAAGTCTCGCTCGACACACCCGGCATCAAGGAAGCCCTTGCAGACCCAACGCTCCCGAAAGATCTCCACGACCTCAAAGCTGTGCTTCGCGCCCTTGCGCCACACGATGTTCCACTTGGCGGCGTTCGCGACGACGTGATGCTCCTCAGTTACCTCGTCAACCCGACCCACGGGTCCCACACCCTGCCAGACATCGCAGCCCGCACTACCAGCCGCGCCCTGATCCACCAGTTCACCAAGCTGAACCCATCCGACCCAAATCGTCTCCCAGAAGCCGCCGCCGCCATCGCGCGTCTCGCCATAGCGCTCACAACGCAGGTGGTGGAAGCCGGCACCTTCGAGCACCACATTCCCAAGGACGAGCCATCGCTCGGAGGCGCCGTCACCCCAGAGATGCTCTTCCAGCAGACACCCACGCGCCGCGAAGATGTCTCGCCCCTTACCCACGTCTACAACACCATCGACCTGCCACTCGTCCCGGTCCTCCTCCGCATGGAACAGGCCGGCGTCCGCGTCGACTCGCAGGTCCTCCGGGACCTCTCCAGCCGCCTCTCCATTGACATCGACAACCTCGCCGAGCGCATCTACGCCCTCGCCGGCGAGACTATGGGCCTCGACGGGCCGCACCGTTTCAACATCGGCTCGCCCAAGCAGCTGGGCGACGTCCTGTTCAACAAGATGATGCTCCCCAAGCCTATGAAGTATGGCAAGGGAAAAGTCGTTTCCACTGCCCAGGACATCCTCGAAGAATTGGCCGAGCACCATGCCGCGCCCGCCCTTGTTCTCGAGTACCGCCAGATGTCCAAGCTCCGCAGCAACTACACCGACCAACTCCCCACCCTCGCCGACTCCGAAGGCCGCGTCCACACCACCTTCAACCAGGTCGGCACGGCCACGGGTCGTCTCTCCTCAACCAACCCGAACCTGCAGAACATCCCTATTCGCACCGCTCTTGGCCGCGAGATCCGCACCGCGTTTATCCCGGCGCCCGGCAACCTGCTCATGTCCGCCGACTACTCGCAGATCGAGCTCCGCCTCATGGCCCACTTCTCGCAGGACCCACTCCTGCTCAACGCCTATCGCACCGACCAGGACATCCACACGCTCACTGCCGCTGAGGTCTTCGGCGTAGATCCCGCCACCATGTCGAAAGAGACCCGCGCCCGCGCCAAGGCTGTCAACTTCGGCATCGTCTACGGGATCAGTCCCTTCGGGCTCGCCGCCCAGCTCAACATTGACCAGAAGGAAGCGAAGCTCTACATCGAGACCTATTTCGACCGCTACAAGGGCGTTCGTACCTTCATCGATCAGACCCTCGAGACAGTTCGCCGCGACGGCGCCGTCAAGACGCACTTCGGCCGCATTCGCCCCATCCCGGACATCCAGTCCCGGAACCCGAACATGCGCGGTTTTGCGGAGCGTACCGCCGTCAACACCCCACTCCAGGGCACGGCTGCCGACCTGATCAAGCTCGCCATGATCGCCCTTGATCGCATCATGATAGAGCGCAAGTATCGCTCCAGGATGACCCTCCAGGTCCACGACGAACTCCTCTTCGACGTCGTCCCCGAAGAGGCCGAAGAGCTCCGCACCCTCGTCAAGCAGGAGATGGAACACGTCGCCGAGTTTTCCATCCCCATCATCGCCGACGTCGGCCTCGGTCAAAACTGGCGCGACATCAAGTAACTCAAGAAGCCGGAAGCGTCCTTCGAAACAGTCCTCTGCACGAAGCTGGCATCGCGCAAAATGCGAGCGCCTTCAATCCGCACTCGAGCTTTCCCAGCCAACCCGTTGTGCAAAGGAAGAATGCTTTTACTCCTGAGCCATCGACGCAGAGTCGGCCCCCGTCACCTGAAAGTTGCACCCTTGTCTCATGACTTTGGTCATATGTTCCCCAGGCAGAACAGGTAGGCTGTATAAGAGTTGCTGACAGAACCGAAAGTCAGTAGCATGAGCGTCATAGAAGAAACATCAGGGACGAAACATCAGTTCCGGCCGTTGCTTTGGCTTCTGCGAAGACGTTTTAGGTGCCTCAATGTGCGACACCTCTGACATCGCTTTGCAGTCTGACGATCAGATGAGCAAGCAAGTCTGTAGCCTTGACGCCATCCGCAATATCCAGATGACTAAAGTTCAGAAACAAGTACACCAGTTGTAAGACTTCGAGAGGAACTGAATGCACCGGCAAAAGGCCTACTTCGTTAAATATTTTGTGGCAATCCTGTTGGCCATGACCGCCGGTTCTGTTGCCCATGCCGCTTGCCAGGTTGAAGGCCCAACTCTCGAAGAAACCGCCAAGTATCTCACCGATGCAGGCAAGTCGACCGTTCCGACCTTTGCGCTGACCTACAATGTCCAGTCTGGAATGATCAATATCGACTCCGGCTTCAAGCAATCTGTGCCTGTCTATCTGCTCGATTGCTCGACCTTCCTGGTTGGCGGCCATCCACCCAGCATTGTCCGTGTCTGGTGCAAGGACAACGTCCAGTGCGTCAACAAGGTTCAGAAGACCGGCGACCCATTCACTGAGGCCGCCCTGCACGTCTACTACGAAGGCGATGACGAGCACGCCCTTCGCGTGGCCCGCGCCCTCTCGCATTTCGTCTATCTTCTACAGATTCAGCACGACGAAACAAGGGACCCCTTCTCCACCAAACGCTGACGGACTAACGTTGCCTTTTAGGTGAAGCCCAAGGATCTGTCTAGCCAGGTGCCCATCTTCGCGCAAGTTAAACGCGCAAAGATGGGCGTCATGCGTAAGGCCATCGCTTCTACCCATTGGATTTCGGCCGCTACTCTTTACTGACATCCACATAGTACAAATCAGTCGCCACCCCAAACTCTTCTTTTCCGAGCGACGTCTTCATCGTCTGCCACTCCTCGGTCGGCTTGATGGTTTGCCATGCCTCCGGGTTGCCGACCTTCACCGGCATCGCAAACCCCTGCACGTCTACCTTCCACCGATAGCTGACCGACCTCGGCTGGAACTTCAGCTCCAGGGTAGGCAGCGCCATATGCCGCAGGTACTGGTTGAAGATTGGAGTCAGGTCCATGCCCGTGTGGGCATTGAAGTAGTTCACCACATCTTCGGTCAGGATGTTCCTGTACTTGAATTCCTGGTAGAACCCGTGGATGAGCGCAAACCACTTTGCATCGTCGTCCACCACGCTGCGAAGCGTGTTGATCATCAACGCGCCCCTGAAGTACTGGTCCTGGGTTGGCTGCTGATTGGTACCATGCACCGTCTTACCATCGACATCTGAGACAAGGATTGGCCTGTCCTTCTTCAGGTGCGTTTTCAGACCATTCAAGTATCTGATTGCATCCGGCTTGCCATAAAGATATTCAACATAGAGTCCTTCCATGTAAGTTGTCCATCCTTCATGGATCCACATGTCGGACATGTCCGCCGCCGTGACGGAATTCCCAAACCACTCATGTCCACTCTCATGAATGATGATGAAGTCGAACTTCTTGCTGATTCCAACTCCCGCCCAGTCGCGCCCCAGGTAGCCGTTCTCATACTTGTTTCCGTAGGCTACAGCGCTTTGATGTTCCATTCCCAGATAAGGCACCTCGACTAACTTGTACCCATCTTTGATAAATGGATATTCTCCGAAATAATGCTGGTAAGCCTGCATCATCGGCTTTACCTGCGCGAACTGCACCCTGGCTTTGGCCAGATTCTCCGGCAGCACATAGTAATCGAGCGGCAATTTGCCAAGCTTGTCTGAAAAATGCACGTAGCTGGCGATATTCAAGGCGACGTCATAGCTATTGATTGGATAATGCACGTTCCAGTCCCACTCGGTGTACCCGTCGCCAAGGTCCTTCTTCCCGGCAAATTTTCCGTTTGAAACATCCATTAAGCCATTTGGCACCGCGACCCGCAGCCGCATGGACTTTACCTCGTCTCGCCATTGGTCTTTGTTTGGCCACCAGATACTCGCCCCATCGTCTTCGCACGATGTCGTAATCCAGTCCCGCCCTGCGGGATCTTTCTTAAACGTCAACCCACCGAACCGACCTATTTCTTTTGGATACCCGGAATATGAAAACTCGACCGAGTACGTCTTGCCTTGCTTCAGCGTCTTCGGAAAGTCCAGGAATACCGCTCCGGAATCGCGTTCGTACTTGAGTTCCTTGTTCCCGAACAGGATCTTGTCTACCTTCAACATCTCGCTTAGGTCGAGCTGAATGCGTGTCCCATCGCGCAGCATCCTGAACTTGATAATGTTTTTCCCGCTGAGGAACTTCTTTGCCGGATCGACCCGCACCGCGAGGTCATAACTCAGTAAATCGTTGTTCGCCCGCAGTTCCCCGTATCCACCTCGCAGCAGATCCGCGTGCGTCGGAGCAGCGTCCTTCTGGCCCCACGCCAGACCCATACCCAGTGCAATCACCGCTACCACGCCACAGACTCTCATGCACCTAGCCTATCGCGACCGGCGCACCTAGTCATAGGCATAAGGGTTGCGATCGACGGTGGTTTGCCCGCGCGTCTGGTTGCAAAGGAAGACCGATCCCGTAAAGTAAATTCCGGGCTTGCTCACCGTCTTTGCCACCTCATAGGCATGCCTCAACTCCGCCACAGTCAATTGCATCGGGGCTTCATCCGGCTGCCAGGTAATGCCATATGGATAATCCACTCCCGTCCTGCTTATCTCCACATGGCAACCCACAACGTGAGACACATTGTGGGTCTCTAGAAACTTCATCAACCGCTCCATGCTCGCGTACCACTTGTCCCAGTACGTGATGTAGCACCTGCCGCGATAAAACATATCGCCAGTAAATAAAATCTGCGTCGAAGTATCGTAATAAGCAAACTCGGATTCGACATGCCCTGGACTGCCCCAGACCAGGATCGTCCTTCCTCCCAGGTCCAGCTCGACGCGTTCCTCTGGATAGTTCCGCATGCCCCAGAAGCCAATCATCTCTTCGTGTGTCAGTCCCATGCATCGTGTATTCGGCCGATCGTAGAATTGCGCGATCCCCGCATAGTGGTCGTCATGCAGGTGCGTGAAGCTCAGTAGGAGTTCCATGTCCTCAACCCTGCGACCATTGCGCTTACACCATTCAGTGATACAGCGATCTACAACGTCCCGCAGCGGCCAGTCGGACCGCAGTTGTGTATATCCCTGGTCGATCATCAGGATCCGGCTATTGCCGAAGTACAGATGTAAGAAGGGTGCTTCGTAGCTGTATGCCTTGTTCTGGCGCAGAAACGCCGTGTGCTCGTTGTACCAGTGCACCTGCACCGGAGGGTCCTGGTTGTCCATGCACGAGCTGGATCCACAGATCCACTTATCAGGAAAACTCCCGGGGGCCGGGACCTTTACCGCAAAATCGATATGTTGATAGCTCGCCGCCGACGGCTCTTCGAAAGACATCGCCGCGGCAACTGTCGGAACAACAACCGACACGATAGGTAACGCCAGAAATGCTCTCCGGTCCATGAAATTCCTTTCGAATAGAAACAGTTATGGCAGCCAGAAAGGAACGGGGATGTCCGGCATATCCTTGGATGTCCGATACACTTCCTCATCCGGTCCAACCCGGTTCAGCAGAATGAAGTCCACGCGGAACACGACTGTTTCTTTTCCAACAATCCCGCTTGCAGAGGTCAGCGCCTCCTCGATCACCGGTGTCTCTAACTGCAGCAGGTGTTCGAACGGCCTGTAGTTGGCAAATCTCGGGTAGGCCCTGCCCGGCACGAACATCATCTCTACATGGCCACCCATCACCCACTTGACCGGATGCGTCTCGGTCCACTTCTTCAGGATGGTCAGTGATGCTACATAATCGCGATCGTTCGCAATCTGTATCCGCCCCGGATATAGCAAGTCCCCTGTATAAAGAAATCCGTTGTAGGTGTCATAGAAGGTCACACCATCGCGGTGAGTTCCCGGCGTACTGATTACCTCGATCAACCTTCCACCCAGGTCAATCCGTCCGGTCCCCGAACTTATCTCGTAAAACGCCTTTGCCGCTGCGACCTCCATCGGAGCCAGGGTCGTCGCCGCTCGCCCCGCAAACTGCCCGCGCCCCTGGTTTTGCGCCACATCTTCGCCCGAGGTCAGCACCACCGTCAGCGGTATCGACCGCCGCCTGCGCATCGCACACCATCGCGCCACAATCTTGTCCACCGTCGCCCGCAGTGGATAGAACTCCGCTTCCGCAGTCGCTCCCGTGTCGATCAGCAGCGCGCGTTCGTTCCCAAACAGCAGGTACGTAAACGGAGCCTCCCAATGCACGCACGGGTTCTCTCGCAGGATGTATGTGTCCTCGTTGTAAGCAATCACCTGCACTCGCGGGTCGGTGTTGGTCGCCGCGACCACCGACCCATGTATCCATCGCAGCGCAATGTCTCCCGGCGCTGCGCTGTTCGAAGCATAGTCATGTATGACTGGCCCGGCAGCGTGCAGCGGCAGACAGGAGTCCGTGTTCTTTGCGCCCACCGGGTTTTCTGCCAGCGTTGGATCGCCGTTGGGATGTAACTTCGGCACCAGAGAAACCGGGGCCGGGGTGGCGGGTGCAGCAGTCTCTTGCGAAGGCATAGTAAGTCCTCAAAGGTAAGAACGGCACGCATACCTGCGCCGCTCAATCAGACTTAAAGTTGGAGAGGATTCTCTTGGGCAAGTCTATTCCCGCTGCTTACCGTCATGGCGCGACATGGCCACTCGCTATCGGTGACATAACCTGCCTGCGCCATGACTCTGCCGGTCCCCTGGCGTTTCTTGTTGCGCTGCCGTTGCACTTGCCGTCGCTCATACCGGATCCGCATACCCGTCGCCGCAGCCGGCGCGGATTGCGCCTTTTACCCCGAACCGCCTCGCTGATACACTAAAACCTTGCGCCGAACACTCGCGCCTCAGCTTCTCCCAACCCGGCCAGCCTGCTGATTACACCGCATCGCCGGGCAATCCTAGAAAGTTTCAAAGGAAGATCAAACTACCGTGGATCAGCAGACCAAAGCAGCGCTCAAGCAGGATCACTTCGTCGAAACCACCGCGCATGGCCTCTCCTGGGCCAGCCAGAACCGCCGGTCTGTCATCACGACCGTCGTCCTTCTGCTCGCCGTCATCCTCATTGTTGTGGGCGGCTTTGTCCTCTACAACCATCGTTCCGAGCAGGCGTCCACCGCTTTCGGAGCCGCCATGGCTGCGTACCAGACGCCCATCGCCCAGCCCGGACAGGCTGTTCCTCCGGGAGTGAAGACGTTTGCCTCAACGCTTGAACGTGCGAAGGCCGCAAACGCGCAGTTCCTCGCCGTTGCCGACAAGTACGGCATGACTCCGGACGGCAAGCTCTCGCTCTACTTCGCCGGTCTTACCTACATCGAAGCTGGCCAGAACGCTTCGGCAGAAGACACGCTGAAGAAGGTAGCGGGCAGCTGGAACAACGACCTTGCCTCTTTGGCGCGGCTCGCGCTTGCCCAGCTCTATCGCCAGACCAGCCGCGATCAGCAGGCGATCGAAGTTTACAACCAGCTCACCGCCAAACCTTCTACAACCGTGCCAGCCGGTCTCGCTCAACTTCAGCTTGCGGAACTCTACGAATCCGAAGGCAAATCCGCGGACGCGAAGAAAATCTATGCCCAGCTCAAGGACTCAGATGCCAAGGGTGCAGTCGGCCTGATGGCGGCCCAGAAGCTGAATCCCGCGCCCGCAACCCCGGGCGTCGCTCCAGCAGCAGCCCAGTAACTCTAAGCGCCTCTCACATTCCACCAGGAACGTGTCCTTTCGAGCCCAGGCGAAGGACGCCAGTCGGTGGACTGTAGCTCGTGGGATGTAGTTGGTGACTGTAGGTGGTGGATTGATCCGTGGCTTTCCAGTTGCAGTTTAGTCTGCAGCTTCCCATGGCATCTGCCTGTCGCCGTCATCCGAGGCAGCGGAGATACCGCGCCATCAGAATTGTCCGACAATCTTCAACTTAGATCCCGCGCAACAATGTGCCCACCCCGCAGGCAATTTTGGCGCCCGACCTAGTGTTCCTCGTGCAGGATCGACTCATGCTCGCGCCGGTCTTTCTCCAGCAACTCCTTCCGCTTGGCTCCTTCCGCAACTGACCGCAACCCTGCCACCCGGCTCCATTGATCGGTCGTCTTCGGCTCCGCGATCCACTTTGCCACGGGCATCCCCAGGTATTCGGACAGCGCATGCGCATAAGGCTCATAGAGCGCCCGTATCTCCCGCAGCCGGTCCTCTGAAGCTGGATCACCGCAGAGGGCGATGTCCGTCTTGGTCAGCAGTCCGCAAAGTCTGCGGAAGTCCTCGCTCGGCAGGCGGTCGATCTTCAGCTGTTCCTGCCAGATTGGCCTCTCTTTCAGATGGAAGATCAGTACCAGGTCGACCAGCGCATGGCGAGCCATGGCAAACGTCAGCTGCGCTTGCCGCACCGGCGTACCCTGCAGGCTCGTAATGAGCAGCGAGCATGCATCCAGGATCGCCGTCAGCGCAGAGAGCCAGCTCTGGTTGTCATGCTGCGACCGGTAATAGCAAAGGATGGGATAGGAAACATGGGACTCCAGCAGCTCCGCCGCCCAACGCTCCCACTCCGCCAGCAAGATGGAGATTGCCTCCTCTCCTCCATCGAACCCATGCCGCCGAAGCAATTCGCCCGCTGTCGGCGGCGATCCTGCCCGCGCGTCCAGCAAGGCAATAGACACCTCGCGCTTCGAGAACGCCTGGTACAGCACGGGAAGATACCCGATCACCAGTGCCACAAACCCCAGTCCGAACCCGGCCTCCGCAATGATCAGAGCACGCGCCACCAAGCTACGCGGTAAAACGTCCCCCAGCCCCAACGTAAACAGCGTTGTTCCGCTTACATAGATGTCGCTGCGAAAGTGCTGCCAGTAGGTCACTGCCGGCGACCGTGTCATGTCCTGGAATGGCGATCCGATCGCAAAGTACAGCAGCGCAAATCCGATCATTAGCAGCGAAGCCCAGAGCGCCAGCAGGAGAATCAGCGAAAGTGGCCCGTAGATCCCATATGCTTCCTCGCGCAGGTTCTTGTCTTTTACCCGTTTCGCTAACCCTGCCCAGGATCCCCACGTAGCAATGAAAAACAGCCGCGTGATGCGCAGCCTCCCTGAAGGCCGTCGCGGCAGAATGATTGTCTGGAAGGTATCCAGGCCTACAGCCGTAAGAAAAAACATCCCGAATATCAGCGCCGCGATCTGCAGTTTTCTTCTCCTGAAACTCTCGTAACCATAGCATCCATGCAGGCAATTCTCTGTTCATGCCTCGCCTGCAATGTTGATTGTCAGACCGACCGCTCCTGAACTCAGGCGCTATAAATAAATTGCTTTACGAATTCCCTTTCCAGAGCAAGCCGGTCCACTAGATCTGCAAAGACGGCGCCTATGTAACAGCGAGGTTCTTTATGCAGCGAGTTCTCGTCGTTGACGATGAGCGTCTGACCGCCGATACTCTCGGTATCATCTTCAGGAAAAAAGGCTTTGAGACCTGCGTCGCTTACTCCGTCGATGCAGCCCTCGACTACGTCGTCGATTTCAGACCTGACCTTATCGTCTGCGACATCACGATGCCCGACCGCGATGGCCTTGAGTTGATGGTAGAGGTTGCTCGTCGCGAACTGAACTGCAGCATTCTTGTCCTCACCGGCTATCTCACCAATCTCAGCCCCGTCCACGAGCAGATTCGCAGAATGACCCAGCGCACCCACGTTCTCACCAAGCCCTGTCCCCCTGAAGACCTGCTGCGCGAAGCACGCACAATCATGACCGCCATCTGACAGGGTTTGTTTCGGCTGCTCACCACTCTTCCCAAGCGAAGTAAGATCCAGGCTGAGCCGGTGCAGCTAGAGTCCACGGCGCAGTGGAAGGACATGCGTTTGCGCTTACCGCTGCTGTTGAGAGCCTCATTCTGCGACGGTCCCACTGTCCTTAAAGTGCAAGAAAGCGCCCCTCGACTCCCCACGCGTGTCTGCATCGTTCTGCCATCATCCTGGGCTCAGCGAGAGTCCCCGCGTGCCCCGAATCCGTCCTGACGGCGCGGTCTTTTCACGTCATGCTTTTCACCAACAGCGCGTCTCGACCCGGACACGTAGTCCACTGCGCCGATGCTATCCTTCAGTCTGTATGGCCGCTGGAGATAGTCCGTCCCAAACCACCGACACGCTCGCCAGCCTGCGCCGTAAGTCCCGTCCTGCCCGCCCTATCCAGCCCGATCTCTTCTCCACCCCGCCGTCTCCAAGCTCTCAAAAAGCCGTCACTCTGAATGCAGCTAAAAACCCCGTAGTTTCTTCTTCAGTAGCCGTCGAACCCGCCCCCGAGAGGCCTGAGCGCCGCATCTTCTCCGTTCGAGCGCTCGTCTCCGACATTCGCTTCCGCACCGAATCCGCTTACGCCGACATCTGGGTTGAGGGCGAGATCTCCAACTGCCGCCCCGCCGCCTCCGGTCACATCTACTTCACGCTCAAAGACGGCGAAGCCCAGCTCCCCATCGTCCTCTTCCGGCGTCAGGCTCAGCTGCTCCGCTTTCGCCCCCAGGATGGCCTCGCCGTCCTTGTTCGCGGCCGTATCTCGATCTATGAATCGCGTGGCCAGCTTCAGCTCATCGCCGAGACCATGGAACCTCGCGGCGCAGGCGCCCTCCAACTCGCCTTTGAGCAGCTCAAGCGCCGCCTCGCCGTGGAAGGTCTCTTCGAGGCCGCCCGCAAGCGTCCGCTTCCCACTTTCCCGCACTGCGTCGGCGTCATCACCTCGCCTACCGGGGCCGTCATCCGCGACATTGTCACCGTTGTCCGCCGCCGCCACGCCTGCCTCAATCTCCTTGTCTATCCCGCCATCATGCAGGGCAATGCCAGTCCGCAATCCGTCATCGCCGGCATCCGCTGGTTCAATGCCCACCCGGAGAAGAGCGATATCATCCTTATCGCCCGTGGCGGAGGCTCAATCGAAGACCTGGCCGCCTTCAACGACGAGTCTCTGGCCCGCGCCATCGCTGCATCGTCGCTCCCCATCGTCTCCGCCATCGGCCATGAGACTGACTTCACCATCTCCGATTTCGTCGCCGACCTCCGTGCTGCAACGCCATCGGCTGCAGCGGAGCTCATCACTGCCGCCCAGCATCGAATTGAAGATCGTGTCCACGGGCTCTCCGCCCGTCTCCTCCGCTCCGCCAACTTCAGCCTCATGCAGGCCCGGGAGCGCTACACCCGGCTGTCGGCCGATGCCGTCCTTACGCGTCTCCACGACTCGCTCTACCGGCGCGAGCAGCGCATCGACGATCTCAACTACCGTGCTGAATCGGCCATTAACCGCCGAGTCCGCATGCCCGCTGCCCGGCTTGCTGCCATGACCGCGCGCCTTCAGCAGCAGGCTCCCACTGTTCGCCTCTCCACAGCCCATCGTCGCCTGGGACGCGCCGAAGCCGCCCTGACCCGTGCCGGGGCGAGTCTCTTCACCGTTCGCCGCACCCGCCTCGCGCGCGCCGCAACGCGTCTCGAAGCGCTCAGTCCGCTCGCCGTCCTCAACCGCGGCTACGCCCTTGTCTATTCGGAGACGGGAAGCATCCTGCGGAGCGCCGCCGAAACCGTCGCAGGCCAGCAGATCCGCGCCCGCCTCGCAGCCGGCACTTTTACCGCCACAGTTTTGGAGACTCACGAATGAAGAAGCTCTTCGGCACCGACGGCATCCGCGCTGTCGCCGGCCAGGCCCCGCTCGACACCCGCACCATCTACGCCGTAGGCCTCGCCCTCGCCCGCCACCTCCATGCGAGTACAGAAGACCGTCCTTCTGAGCGGACGGAAGGATCACCGCACCTTGCTTCTGATCCTGGCCCCCGCGTACTGATCGGTATGGACACGCGCGAATCTTCTACATGGATCGCCGCCACCCTTACCTCTGGCCTCATTGCTGGAGGCGCGACTGTCGAATCCGCCGGCATCATCACCACGCCCGGTGTAGCTTACCTCGCCGCCAGCCGGGGATTTGCCGCAGGCATTGTCATCTCCGCCTCCCATAATCCCTGGGAAGACAACGGTATCAAGCTCTTCGGCCCTGACGGGTTCAAGCTCCCTGACACCACCGAACTCGCGATTGAATCCGAAATCTTCAAGCAGCTCGCTAAGTCTGACGCCCACCTCGCCGACGAAGGCATCATCTCGCCCGAGCAAACCTCGAACAGGGATCTCATCTCGCCCGAGCAAAGTGAACGGACAGCCCCCCCCAGTTCTTCTTTGCCGGAGCAGCGAAACATCACCGCCCCCACCCCTAACGAAGCCGACCGCCTCGCTTACATCAACTTTCTTCTTACCTCCGTCCCCAACCTTTCCCTCGCCAGCCACAAGATTGTCATCGACTGCGCGAATGGAGCTGCCTCTTCCATCGCTCCGCAACTCTTTGCGACTCTCATCGAGCGGGGCGGCGGCGAAATCCACATAACCCACGCCTCCCCCTCTGGCCGCAACATCAACGAGCACTGCGGGGCTCTGCACCCCACCATCGTTGCTCAGGAAGTCGTTCAGCAGAAGGCCACCCTCGGCATCACCTTCGATGGCGACGCCGACCGCGCGCTCTTCGCCGACCACCACGGAAACGTAATCAACGGCGACGCCGTCCTGCTCCTCGCCGCCCGCGATCTATCTGCCCGCGGGCTGCTACACGATACGACGGTAGTTGCGACAACCATGTCCAACATGGGCCTTGAAGCCGCCCTTAAGCGCTCCGGCATAAAGATGCTTCGCGCCCCCGTGGGCGATAAGTATGTTCTCGAGCAGATGCTCTCCACCGGCGCTTCCCTCGGCGGGGAACAATCCGGCCACATCATCTTCTCTGGCCGCAGCACCACTGGCGACGGCCTCCTCACCGCCCTCCTTCTACTGGACATCATGCATAGAGCGGGAAAGTCTTTGGCCGAATTGACGGCCGACCTCAAGACCTTCCCCCAGGTGATCGTCAACATCAAGGTCCGCGCGAAGCCGCCTCTCAACCTGATCCCCACTGTTGCTGCTGCGATCGCCGCCGCCGAGAACGAGCTTGCCGACACGGGCCGCGTCGTCATCCGCTACTCCGGCACTGAGTCCCTGGCTCGCGTAATGATCGAAGCCGAATCCGAGCCCCTCATGCGCCACCACGCCGACACCATCGCTGCCGCCATCCGCAGAGAACTCGGTGTCTAAGAATATTCCTGGTTGGAATCGCTGAAGAAGCAGTCGCGGTCCGAGACGTCATTCCGGGTTCAGCTACGAGGCCAGTCGGGGCGTATCGAGTACGGCCGGCTGTCAAGCCTATCAACGATCCAAGAGGTTAGATCACTTACAAATCTGAGTGCCACAGTCACAAGCTGAGATGTGCGTTCTAGAGGGCTGCAGCACTATATCCCCGGCCACCACATCACACACAGGCCCGCCACTGTTCCCAACCCTGCAACCGCCCCTGCCAGCTTCAACCCGGTCTTCCTTCCCACTAACTGCGACATGGCCGTCAGCGAATAAACGCTCACAGGCCCCAACGTACACAGCAGTGCCACCACATACGCCGCTGGAGCGCCCGCCCGGTACAGCACAAACGCCAACGCAACATCGAGCGCCATCGGCACCGGGAGCAGCGTCCCCAGCACCGCCACCGCAATCACCCCGATCACCGACACCGGCACATGCGTCCCATACGCAGGTATAGCTACGGCCATCATGGCCCCCAGCACCGCTGCCAGCAGCATCCACGGCAGCGTCAACCAGGTCAGCCGCAGCAGATTTCGCACGTAACGCTCTGAAAGCGAAATCAGCCGGGCCCCCAACCCGCGGTTTGTCTCAAACGCGGGTATTTCAAGAATTTTTCGCTTGTTCTCCGCCACAAGCAGGGGCAGGCATGCCAGCAGTACTGCCGGCACCGCAACTCGCCACAGCGCCAGGTGCAGCGGAAACAGCACGAATGTCATTGCCACTACCACCGGGTTGAAGCTCGGAGAACTGATCATCGCCGCCAGGGTCAATCGGGTACTCGCGCCGCCCACAATCATGCTCTGCGCTACCGGCGTCGCGCAGTTCGTGCACACCCCCAACGGGGCGCCCGCAACCGCTCCGCATAGAACATTCCCCACAGCAGAATCAAACCGACGCGGTACAGCCGCACCAGCCATCAGCGTCATCAACGCCGCGCCGAACGGCAGCGCAAAGTACATTCCAAAGCGATTGGTATAAAGCCAGTTCACGCTGGTCCGGGCCACTCGCTCAGCCACCGGCATCTCCGGTGTTACCTTCAGGAGCGCGTCGAACGAGATCGTCCCCGCCACCTTCACTCCGCTACCGCTGTGCAGCTTCTTCAGCAGCGCCGGATACCGCTGCTGGCTCCAAAAGATCATGGCGATACTTACTGCCAGCAGAAGGGCAAGCGAGGTCTCAAGGCTTAACCGGCGGCGAACGGCCGGAACCACAAACGATGTCGTTGACATAGGCCACAAGTATGGCCATCGAGTGACAACCTGACATCCACCAGAAGATTGAGATTAGCTAAGCCGTCAAGCGCTGAAGTCAGCCCGTAATGTGCCGAGGCCAGCTCTAGCCTTCACCACCAAGCTTTCCGCGACAGCAATCAGGTGGTCGGCGTACGCCTCCCAATTCAATCTCGCCTCAAAGTCCTGGCGCGCCGCATGTGCCATCTGGGTGTACCTTGGCCGGTCGGCGTAGACACTCGCAATCCAGTCGGCAAAGGTCTTTGGTGAACTGTTCGGCGGAAGCAGCAGCCCCCAGCTCTCCGTCACGACCGAAGGTACACCGCCGGTTGCTACCGCGACTGCGGGCAGTCCGAATACAGCCGCTTCGCAGAACACGATGCCATAAGCCTCGGCTTCCGATGGCGTCAGGAAAAAGTCGCACTGCTCAAACAACGCGCGCAGCTTCTGTGCTTCGTCCGGCTTGTTCTTCCACAGTGGTCCATGCACCTTCACAAAGGGTGGGAAAGGCCCGGGCGGCCTACAACCAACAATGTTCAACTCGACTTCAAGGCCGCGCCCCGCCAGTTCCTCAACGATTGCCACGGCAAGCGGTCCGCCCTTGCGCTCCCACTCTTTGCCAATAAAGAGAAATCGGCAGATCCCGCTACCTTTTTTTGCGATCAGCTCCGCAACGCCGGCGCTTACAGGCGGCGACGCAATGCTGGCTCCGAAACCGGCAACGCTCATTTGCTCTGCGGGGTAGCCATACAGGCTCCTGGCGCCCTCTGCACCCCAGTCGGAGGCATAGATGACATGGCTGGTCTTCACCAGACCCAGCTTATCCAGCTTGATACCGTTCCTGATGCTCTCATCTGCCAGTTCGCCATTCTTGTAGCTGTCGTAGTAGTCGACGAGGCTCTCGAATGTGGCATCCTGGATTGCGATTACAGGCCGGGTGGTCTCAAAGTAAGCGATTTCCGGTAGCAGGAAGGTAAGCACCACATCATAAGGTTCTGCCTGCTTTGCGAAGCTCTCCGCGATCTTTGCCCGTTTCCGCTGTGTAGCCGGGTCACGCGACTGTTGGAAGACCTTCTTGAAGAGCTTGCTATAGATGACATACTTAATGCGCGCCGACAGAAAAGGCCTGGGGTGTATTGGCGGCGGCACAATCACTTCGTGCCCCTTGTTTCGAAGCATGTTGATGACGGTCGCGGGGGTGTTTGACCACGTCTTTTCATCCATCATGTCTAAATAGTGAAAGGAAAAAAAGCGCATCGTGGGATATCCCTCTAAAGTGTAGAACTCGCCACATTCTATCCGAGATGCTTTAACGCGCAGTGTCAGCCCCCGGTCATACGGTGGCG
>CAHJWN010000024.1 GCA_903642265.1 Acidobacteriaceae bacterium
GATATCGATAATCCAAGAGATTTTCTCTGCCCATGAAGCGGTCTGGAGTGTCTGCGAAGGCACTTTGAGCGGAGCCGGCGGCTCCCATCGCAACTTTGGCTTCTGCTATCGCCTCTTGCGAAAAGGGGAAGGTGCAGGAGGGGGAACGTCTCCTGCCGCCCGCGATATGGGCGCTGTGCCAAACGCAATGGGGAGCCATTGCTGGCTCCCCGTTTGCTTAGGCGGCTTTCTTGATCTTCGGGACAGCTTTAGCTATCGGCTTAGGTGCATGCCTCGCTTTCTCTTTTGCGCTGAACTCATGCTTTACCTTGGGGGCGATTGCATCTGTGTCCACCTTGTACGCCTGGGCTGCGGTACGGAGAACCTTGCCACCGTCCGATTGCTTGCTGGCCAAAAGCAGGATGACGGTTTCGACGATCAGCTTACCGATAACGCCTTCCTCAGCTTTGCGGAGAAAAGCGATTAGCAACTTGGCTGCGGACTCGCCCTCCTTCGCTCTGATTCCACGGTTCCGAGCGACTATCTCCAAGCGCATATCGTCAAGCAACGGGAGCATCTGCTCGGCAACGAAGAGAAAATCCCTCTTCATCAATTGGACTGGAACGGTGGCGACGATGGATTGCAGGACGCGCATTCCGGTGGCGTTCGCCAATGCTTGTTCCCTCCGGCTCTTGTCCTGCTCGGCTTTGAAGCTGGCATCGGCTTTGGTGGACTGCTTCCTGGGGTGATGAATCGGGCAATCCGCTTCGGCACAAACCCTCCGCACTTCGCCCTTGTCGATGCCTTCGGAAACAATGGCTTCGGCGGTGAACCTGCACGTTTTGAATTCCGGCTGTTTGGCCTTCTCCGGGGTATCGGGTTTGTCTGCGCGAATCTCAACGTACTTGCTGCGCGTGATGATCTTACTGCCGTCCTGCGTTTTGCCGTAGGCCGTGCTGATCTGCACGATCTCCGGTTTGGCTGCAATCTGCCTTTGAACGTGCGCCTCCAGCTTGGCGGCATAGCAGAGGGGATCGGTGCAAGCGTCCGCGTTAGCGTTTTCGAGTTCCTTGACGGTCAATGCCAGGATGAGCCTCCAAGATGGTGGAATTTTTATTCCCCAACTTTTGGTTCATCGTACCCCAATCCATTCCCCAACAATATTTGTGGCTGTCCTCGCACCAACCCGCACCTCTCCGGACGATAATCCTTGGAGAATGCCAACGCTTTACCCTAGCAAGCCATTCATTTGTATAGACTTACATAAGTTCAGGGGAGTGCGAAGAGGTGCATGGAAGGGCAATGAAAAACGCGCGCCGGGGCGCGCGTTGCAAGGTTGTGGTTGCCCCCCAGGGATTCGAACCCCGATCGAGCGAGTCAGAGTCGCTAGTCCTACCATTGAACGAGGGGGCAATAGGTGCGTATTTCGGGCCGCGCTGGAAACGCCGCCACCTTTTAGAGTGTACGAGGCATGCCCAAGAAGGTCAACGCGTCGCAGCCCTTAGACGTCGTGCGAGAGAGCGAGATGACTCGTGCGTCCATTGCGAACAGCTCCGGATGGCAGACACCCGCGAGACATTGCAAACCTTCCGTTAGCGTGGCGGCTGGAGTGTTCAGGAACTCGTCCGGAACACAATGAACTCTGCCATTTTGCACTGCGTTGAGGGACTCCCATCCGCGCTTCGCAATGACCTTTTCAAGCGGAACTCTGTCTCCAGCTCCACACCAGGCAAATACCAATGCATCCGGTTGAGCGGCAGCTATCTCCTCTGCAGTCGTGTGTGACCCGGGAGTGCCAAGGAAACGCCCTCCGGCGGCCTCTACCAGTTCTGCGACCCATTGCTGTGAGTGGATGAGCGGCTTGCCCCACTCCTCGCAATAGACCAGCGGTCGAAGTGCAGACTCCGCAGCAACCGCGCGGGCTGCTGCAACGGCGTCCTGCATGGTTGCGATTACCTGCTCGGCCGAGTCACGCGCATCCACCATCGATGCAATCATGCGCGTATCGCTGTAAATATCAGCAAGCGAGTGAGGTGCGAGCGCAAGAACTGCCACGCCGGCTTTCAGAATTGCTGCCAGCGTTTCCAGTCGATACGGAACGCTGGCGATGACGAGATCAGGCCCTGCATTGCGGATCTCCATCGCATCTGCGCTCCAGCTATCATGCAGCATGATTGCGTGCCTGCCAGCAAGTTCAGGAACTGCCTGAACGCAATATTTTGTGCAGGCACAGATGGCGTCGATACGCCCAAGGTGCTTGAGGGTGATTGAGACTGACGGCTGCAGTGCGGCAATACGCATGGCACTCAGTATCTCATCGGGAAATGACTACTCTACCGGCAACTTGGCCTTGTATCCATCGCGCGCGATGATTGAATACTTGACAGCTTTGCCCTTCTCGTCGGCCATGCGCAGCGGATGACCTTCGTTATCCACCAGAAGCACCTTGACCTTGCGATAGCTTCCATCGTTCTTCGAATTGGTGGGCCTGTAGGTCAATACATACTGATTGCGGATCGAGTCGTTGATTTGAGCGAACACGTCCGGCAGTTCGCCTTGGAAAATCGGACTGAAGCTGAGTCCTCCGGTCATCGAAGCAAACGTCTTAAGCTGGTTTTGCGCCTGCAGGTAGTTCAGATCCCGGATGCCGCCGCTCATTCCGCCACGACCTCCGTTTATCTCGTTCATCATCGCGCCTGTGCCGATGGTGAAGATCGTTACATTCGGTGTAGCTTTCACCTTTGCCAGGATCTTATCGAGAGTGATCTTCGAGAAGGTGTCGCGGCCGCTGCCGATCATGATGATGTACTTGCGGCCTTCCACCCGGCTGATGCGATCGAGCGTCTCGTAGAGGGCGTCGAAGGTATTTGTGTCGCTGAAACCAGGGATCGTCAGCGATTGCAGCGACTGCGCCACAACGTCTTTGTTATTGGTAAAGTCCGTCAGGATGTGCGTACGCAGGTCGTAGGTAATGACGGCAACGTAGTCGTCTGGACGTAGCGAGCGGAAGAAGCTGTAGGACGCATTCTGCATGTCGCGAATCAGGTAGTAGTTATTTGCTGCAAATTCGAGCAGCATTACCGCGGTGATCGGGGTTTGAGTCACCCGCACGGTGTCCACCTTCTGCTCGACGCCATCTTCAAGCACCAGGAACTGCGGTGGCTTCAGTCCAGGCACAAACTGGTGCGTCTTTTCGAGTTGCACACTTACATCGAGAGACACAAGAGGCACATCGACGCGCAATGAAAAGTTGGCATTGTTCGGATTCTTTACCTTCTCTTCGGGAGGAGCAACGGGCGCAGGTGGTTCCGTTGTCGCCTCCTTCTTCTTCTTGATGACAAGCGGTCCGTTATCAGTCTGGGGACCGGCATCGTCGGAGCTTGGAGGAGCCGGAGTCGTCTGCTGCGCGGGATCATTCGCAGGCGTGGACGATGGCTGTGTCTGACCAAGGCCAGCCCGAACCAGAAAAAGCAGCACGGCGGCACTTGTCGCGTAACGGACCAAAAGGCAAAACTTCATGATGAGAACTTTACCTCAGACTACAGATTTCCTGATAACGGGTACTTGTTGCCATCAAATCCAGTCACCATCACCTGCTCGGGCCTGCCAGATTCTTTTGAGCACTGGATGATCTAGTCTGTATCTGTGAGAAGCAAAACACGAAAGCAAAGACTTCTATGGACGGGCGCATTCCTCGTCCTCGTTTTTCTTTGGACGCTTGCCAAGCCCATTTGGGCACAAGCCGCTCCTCTCATGCACCCGTTTCCCTACTCCGCGATGCCACCAGCGGTAACCACCTTCTTCCCACTCAGTGAGGTCCGGCGCGGTATACGTGGCGTGGCTTACACGGTTTTCGAAGGGGTCACGCCTGAGCCGATGGAAGTTGAAATTCTCGGCATCATGAAGAACTCGCGTGGGCCTGGCCAGGACATGATTTTGGGCAGGCTGCACGGCACAAAGCCCGAGTACACCGGTGTCGTAGCAGGCATGAGTGGCAGCCCGGTGTACGTGGATGGGAAACTGCTTGGGGCGCTTAGTTTTCGAATCGGCCAGTTCAGTAAGGAGCCGATCTGCGGCATCACACCGATAGCAGACATGCTCGAAGTGCGGGACGGCGCGGGCGTGTCGGCAGGCAACAAGGCTTCCGTGACTGCCACCGGGCAGGCGATCGCTCCAATTGAGACGCCGCTCGTTTTAGGCGGATTCAGTCAGGAAGCCATCGATCGTTTTGGCGACCGCTTTCGGGCTCTTGGCCTGACGCCGGTAGCTGGACTCGGCGGCAGCGACTCGACCGTCGCCCAGCCGGAGCCCATCATCCCAGGCTCGGCGATCAGCGCGATCCTGGTTCGTGGCGATCTCTCAATGGCTGGCACCTGCACTGTGACCTATGTTGATCCAGCGCGTTTGCTTGCCTGCGGCCACCCAATCACGCAGTTCGGCAAGGTGTCGATGCCCATGACCAAGGCGACGGTTCTTGCCACCCTACCGTCGCCAATGAACGCCTTCAAGATCATAACGACAACAGAGACTGTGGGAGCCTTCACGGAAGATCGCAATGCCGCTATCCTTGGCCGGTTTGGACTGCAGGCCCGCATGATTCCGGTAGAGGTCGCCATCAATACAGGCTCTTTGACGAAGAAGTACCACTTTGAGGTTCTTGATAACAGGGACCTCACCCCTTCTGCGATGCTCGTATCTGTCTTCCAAAGCCTTCAGCAGACAAATGTAGCGGCCGCCGAGCTCAGTTTTCGTCTCTCCGGTGAACTGACCGTCGAAGATCAACCCGCCGTAAGGCTCGCAGGTGTGATCGCGCCCAACGAGTTCAACTCCGCTGCCATCAATACCGCTCTCTATATTAACGATCGCTTTGGCCGTATCTATGCCAATTCCGCCGAGCAGCCGATAGTTACCGGAATGAAGCTGAGCGTGGACACCGTGGATGAAGGGCGTACCGCTACTCTCGAGCAGGTGAGGCTGAGTAAGAGTGAGGTTCACGCTGGAGAGACGCTTACGGTTGAAGCCACCATCCATCCCTACCGCGCTCCTGCACAAACCCTGCGCATTCCGATAACGATTCCCGCAGGTACGCCCCCGGGCGAGCTTCGCCTTGTGACTGGAGACGCTGCGGTTGCCGATCACCTGACCCTCCCTTCAGCAAGCGGTACAAACCACCCCGTAGCGCTGCGCGACATTATCGGCCAGATGAATCGCAGTCACCCGAATGATGGTGTGTATGTTGCCCTACTGCTTCACGATGCGCAGTCTGTATCGGAAGGCGGGACCTTGGGTCAGGTGCCGCTTTCGATGATCAATGTGCTTGAACCGCAAAAGGCTGAACAGCGCATTCAGTTGACGGGTGAAACTGCCGCGGAGATCGGTTCAATCCACTCGGGCTATGCCGTCAACGGGTCGCAGGTTCTTACGCTTCACGTCAAGTAATCTGCATCAGCAGAAGTTCAATGGCGGCGCCGGCATCGTTTGGGGAACAGTGCTTGCATGGTGGATAACGCGAGACCACGCGTGTTGTAGCATCGTAGTTCAGGCCTGAATCACAACGGCGCACAGGAAAGTCGGGAAGAACACAATGAAACAGATCCATGGTCTGGCTGTACACGCGGCTGGAGCTCAGTTGCTGGCGTACAAATATGGCGTTGAAGAACTCGCTGCGAATGACGTCGAGATCAAGATTTCGCACTGCGGCGTCTGCCACAGCGACGTGCACCTCATCGACAATGACTGGGGCATGAGTAAGTACCCGTTCATCCCGGGTCATGAGATTGTCGGCACAGTGGTGGAAGTCGGCAGCAACGTCCGTGATCGCAAAGTGGGCGAGCGCGTGGGCGTCGGCTGGCAGGCAGACAGTTGTGGCATTTGCGAGTGGTGCCGTCAGGGCGACGAACATCTTTGCGCAAAATCGCAGCCGACCTGCGTCGGCCGCAATGGTGGATATGCGGATTCCATCCGCGTCAACTCTCGCTTCGCCATCCCTGTACCTGAGGTGCTTGAGAGCGAAAATGTCGCTCCTTTACTGTGCGGCGGCATCACCGTTTACTCCCCACTACGCAACCATGACGTTCGCCCCTCTTCGCGCGTGGGTGTGGTTGGCATTGGGGGCCTTGGCCACATGGGACTGCAGTTCGCCAAAGCGTTTGGGGCGGAAGTGACAGCTTTTTCGACCTCTAAGGATAAGGAAGCTGAAGCAAAAACGCTCGGAGCACATCACTTCATCAACACGCGCGACACCGGTGCCCTGAAAAAGGTGGCTGGATCTTTTGATTTCATTCTTTCGACAGTGAGCGCAGACCAGGACTGGGCTGGGTACGTCGCGGCTTTAAGGCCAAAGGGACGCATGTGCGTCGTGGGGGTTCCGCCGTCGCCGATCCAAGTGCCCGCCTTTGCTCTCGTCGGGGGTCAGAAATCAATCTCCGGCAGCCCGACCGGCAGCCCGCAGGATCTGCACGAGATGCTCGACGTGGCCGCGCGCCACAACGTCAAAGCCATTACCGAGCGTTTTCCCATGGCGAAAGCGAACGATGCGGTGGCAAGGGTCAAGAAGAACCAGGTACGTTACCGCGCGGTTCTAACGAACTAACCATCGGCTTGACATGGAAAGGGATGAAGCCCTGCGCTGGTCGTTTCGAGATGGGCCACCTCAGTGCGACCAACGTTCGCTTGCGGGATGTCTTTCGCTTAGACTCAAACTCACATGATCAGACGTCGCCTGCTGTTTGGAATGCTCGCCGCGGTGTGTTGCGGAACCATCCCTCACCCTGTATCGGCACAGGGCACGAAGCTCTGGACCCAGTCCCGCTACGATGAGATGGAGCGCGGCACCTCCGACGGTGTCGCCATTCGCAACGACGGCCGACTTGAGGTTGCCCCCGCCAGCAAACTGCTTTACACCACGAGCGGAAGCTATGTCTGGTCGGTCACGTCTGACTCCGCTGGCAATGCCTATCTCGGTCGCGGAGGCACAACCGGCAGCTCAGCCATTATCACAAAGGTGACTCCGGATGGCGTCGGAACCGATATCTTTGCGGGTAAGGAATTAGCGGTGCAATCGCTCAAGTGCGCGCCAGATGGAACGCTCTTTGCAGCCACTTCACCGGACGGCAAGGTCTACCGCATAAGGCCCGATAAGACATCTTCGGTCGTTTTCGATCCATCCGAAATATCGGAAAAGCCAAAGTACCTTTGGGACCTGGCGCTCAGCGCCTCGGGCGACCTCTATATCGCCGCCGGAGCTCCCGCCGCTGTCTACAAGGTTTCCGCAGCGGGGGGCAAGGCAAGGCTCCTTTTCCGCACCAGTGATCAACACATCCGTTGTCTATTACTGACTTCGAACGGCATGTTGTACGCAGGGAGCGATGGCGCAGGCGTGATCTACAGGATGGACACTGCGCGACCTGCAGCTACGCTCGTCGCGCTCTACTCTGCTGCCAAACGCGAGATTACGTCGCTTGCGCTTGATGCTGCCGGGAACCTTTACGCAGCCGGTGTCGGAACAAAAGGCAATGTTCCGCTGCCGAACCTGCCTGTAACCGGTGCGACCAACGTCACGATCACCTTTGTGCAGCCCGGCTCATCGAGTGCAGTTTCGACCAGCACCGTCATACCGGAAGGTTCCGAGATTTATAAGATAGCGGCGGATGGATCGCCGATGAAGCTGCTTGGGCTGAAAGAAGATGTCGTCTACGCGCTCACCATGCATAACAATAGCTTGCTTGCTGGGTCTGGCAATCGTGGTCGGATCTACAGTATCGACACAAACGTGCCCGGTAGATGGACAGACATTGCTCATCTCGACGCAGCCCAGGCCATCGCCTTTGCGCCACAGACGAACGGCCTGCTCATCGCCACCAGCAACAGCGGCCGAGTCTTCCATCTTTCTGATAGCGGGTCAACCGACGCGACCTTCACCAGCGCAGTTTTCGACGCGCAAACCTTTTCTAAGTGGGGGCGCGCAGAGGTCCTTCCTGTTACAGGCACTTTCGATCTCTACATACGCACGGGCAATGTCGAAGATCCAGCCCTGGGCTGGAGCGAGTGGATGAGGGCAACGCCAAATGCAGACAGTTCGGGCGCCCCCTCGGCTCGTTACGCACAGTGGAAGGCAGTTCTTCACACCTCTGCCACCCTGGAGTCTGTCGCCCTGAATTACCTCGCCAAGAACCTTGCGCCCATGGTTGACGAAGTTGTCACGCAACCGGGTGCTCGCGTCATTCCCACCCCGCCTGCCACCAACACCACTGTGCCGGTAAATTTCCCTGCCGCTGCAAGCGCAACACCCCCTGTTATCTTCCAAGTCGATACTGCAGCAACCCCGCTTGTTGCCCAAAAAGACAAATCCGCCGTCACAATCCGCTGGTCCGCACATGACGATAACGGCGACGAACTTATCTTTGCCGCATTCTACAAAGGCGAGGGCGAAGCAAACTGGCGGTTATTGAAAGATAAAATCACTGACCGCTTCTACAGTTTTGACGCTTCGCTGCTTCCTGACGGAACCTACACCGCGAAGGTCATGGCAAGCGATTCCCCCAGCCATACCGCGACAGAGGCGCTTACCGGCGAGAGGGTTAGCAGCATTTTTGTCATTGACACTACGCCTCCTGTACCCGGCATCCTGACGGCGACGATGGAAGCAGGAAAGATCCACGCTCATTTCGAGGCGAAGGATACGACATCACCCATCAGCCGCGCTGAGTATTCGGTCGACGCCGGCACGTGGCAGTACCTCGAACCTTCCGGCAGCATCTCCGATTCACTCGCCGAACACTACGACTTCGTCGCTGCAATCCCGTCAGCCATCGCGCCGGTGACGGATGCCAAAGAGCACATTATCGCTGTTCGCGTCTACGATCGCTACGACAACGTGGCCACAGCGAAGGCAGTGGTGCGCTAGGCCTGCGATGCGTTTCGAACTCTTTATTGCCGCCCGCTATCTCCGGGCAAAACGTCGCCAGGCCGTCATCGGAGTCATCACGGCGATCTCAGTCCTGGGCGTCGCGGCAGGCGTGGCCTCGCTCATCATCGCTCTTGCCATCACCAATGGCATGCGTCGCGATCTGCAGGAGCGTCTCGTCGGCTCGACCGCACATATTACTCTCATGCGCGTCGCCGGGGATGGCATCCGCGACTGGCAACTCTTGTTATCGCGCCTGCGCACAATGCCGCACGTCACCGCTGCTGCCCCCGGGCTTTGGGAGCAGGTCCTCGTCTCGCGCGGCGCCCGGTCCAACGGCGCTCTCATCAAGGGCATTGTTCCCGCAGACGAACGGACGGTGAGCGATCTTCTCAAAACGATGGTGAGCGGTTCAGCCGACGCGCTTGAGCCCCTTGCCAGGATCGACACGACGACGCTGTCCATCCCGCCAATCGTCATCGGCAAGGACATGGCTGATTCGCTCGGCGTCCAGGTCGGCGACACCGTCCAGGTAATCAGCCCACAGGGTGAAATGACGCCGTTTGGCCTCGTCCCACGCTACCAGCGCTACACCGTCACAGGCATCTTCAGGTCCGGCTTTTACCAGTACGACTCCGCGTACGCGTTCACCCGCCTCGCCGACGCTCAACGCCTCTTCTCCGAGCCCGACCTCATCTCCGTCATCAGCTTTAAGGTCGATGATCTTTACCAAGCCGAGAAGATAGGCAAACAGCTCGAGCAGCAAGCCGGCGCGGGCTTCCAAACCACAAGCTGGATGGAACAGAATATAGAACTTTTCAGAGCGTTGAAGCTTGAACAAATTGTTTCGTTCATTGTCCTGACGCTCATCGTGTTTGTCGCAGCGCTGAACATCCTTATTGCTCTTACCATGATGGTGATGGAGAAGACTCGTGACATCGCTGTCCTCATGAGCTTTGGTGTCCGCGCGGAGCAAATCCGCCGCATCTTTCTATTCCAGGGCCTCTTGATCTCGGTAATTGGGACCGTACTCGGATTGATCGTTGGCTACGGCATGAGCTGGCTGGGCGGCCACTATCGATTCATTCACCTCGATGCCTCCGTCTACTCGATCGACTACCTACCCTTCGCACCGACCATTACCGACGCAATCCTGGTGACCGCCGTTTCGCTCGGCGTTAGCCTCATCGCTACGCTGTATCCGAGTGCAAGCGCTGCGAAAGTGTTACCAGCGGAGGCCTTGCGCTACGAATGAGCAAACCCAAAAGCGATTCCGAAGCTGTCTCTCGACTTGAGCCTCTCGTCGCGCAGGATCGAGATGTCGTTCTTCGCGCAGTTGGTCTCACGAAGACATACACGACTGGCCGTGGACAGCTGGAGCTTTTCAAAGAGCTCGACCTTCAAGTCCGCGCGGGTGAGATGGTCGCCATTATTGGCGAAAGCGGCGTCGGCAAGAGTTCCCTGCTGCACTTGCTGGCCGCGCTCGACCGCCCCACCTCCGGCGAAGTCTGGTGTGGCGCGTCCCGCGTCAGCCAACTAACCTCGAGCCAGGCCGCAGATTTCCGTAATCGAGATGTCGGCTACGTTTGGCAGTTCCACTACCTTCTGCCGGAGTTCACGGCGGTCGAGAACGTCGCCATGCCACTTCTCTCGCGCGGCGAATCGCGGAAATCAGCAACCGAGGAAGCAATGAAGTGGCTTATTGAAGTCGGCCTGACTGACCGCGCCGATCATCGTTCCGGTGAGCTCAGTGGCGGAGAGCAGCAACGTGTAAGCCTTGCCCGGGCACTTGTGACTCAGCCGAAGTTGCTGCTGGCTGACGAACCGACGGGTGACCTCGATGGCAGGACGGCTGACGTCGTCTTCGAACTTATACAAAATCTGCATCGCGCCCACGGTCTCGCCAGCGTCCTGGTAACTCACAATCTTGAGTTTGCCAATCGTTGCGATCGCATACTGCGGTTAAGGGACGGCCGCCTCACCAATGCCGTCCAGATGGGAACCCACTTAGATCCATAAAAACGCCTTTTCACATGGCGAGTGCAACATCCGGTGATGTAACGTAGGCGTAACTTTCGCAGGGCGCAAAGGTCTATTGGTCTAGCGAGGCGCGCACGGATACACTAGAGGAACCGGATGGGTGTCTGGCACGTTAGCAGACAGCCTTGATTTGCTTCTGCAAGAGAACAAACGGCGGCCATTTCTGGCCTTCGGGTCACGAATCGGTTGCCCTGTCTGTGAAGGGGGAACATGTTCGAACGCTATACGGAGAAGGCGCGGCGCGTGATTTTCTTCGCGCGGTATGAGGCCAGTCAGTTTGGGTCGCCTTACATCGAGACCGAGCATCTTTTGCTCGGGTTGTTGCGCGAGGACAAGGCTCTAACCAACCGTTTCCTGCGGTCCCACGCATCGGTTGAATCTATTCGCAAACAGATTGAAGGACATACCACCATCCGCGAGAAGGTCTCGACCTCGGTCGATTTGCCCCTCTCGAATGAGTGCAAACGCGTTTTGGCGTACGCGGCTGAAGAGGCTGAGCGGCTCTCCCACAAACACATCGGCACTGAACATCTCCTTCTCGGTCTTCTCCGCGAAGAAAAGTGTTTTGCGGCGGAGATCCTCCAGGAGCGCGGCCTACGGCTCCCTGCAATTCGTGAAGAACTCCAACGCACCACGCAGGAGAAGGCCCCCGCGGCCCAGGCTGCTGGCAAGCAGGGCCAACGCGGCGAGCAGAGCATGCTTGCTGAGTTCTCGCGCGACCTCACGCAATCTGCCATGGATCAGCAGCTTGATCCACTTGTCGGCCGAGATACGGAAGTGGATCGGGTGATCCAGATTCTTTGCCGCCGAACGAAAAACAATCCCGTGCTGATTGGCGAACCCGGAGTAGGTAAAACAGCTATTGTGGAAGGTCTTGCTCAAAAGATTGCCGATGGTGAAGTCCCCAGCTTTTTGGCCGATAAGCGGGTACTCGCACTTGATCTCTCACTTATTGTCGCTGGCACGAAATATCGCGGACAGTTCGAGGAGCGGCTCAAGACCATTATGAAGGAGTTGATGGAGAACCAGAACTCCATCGTTTTTATCGACGAACTTCACACGCTTGTCGGTGCCGGCTCCGCGGAAGGCTCGCTCGACGCTGCGAATATTCTTAAACCCGCCCTTAGCCGTGGTGAGATCCAATGCATCGGCGCGACCACACCGGCCGAGTATCGCAAGTCCATCGAAAAGGACCGGTCTCTGGAAAGAAGATTTCAGGCGGTCAAAGTTCCACCGCCAAACGAAGAAGATGCAATCAAGATCATCATGGGCATTAAGGAGAAGTACGAGAAGTTCCATGCCGTCAGCTACACCGACGACGCGATCAACTTTTCAGTCTCGCACTCCAGTCGTTACATCCCGGATCGTTTCTTGCCAGACAAGGCCATTGATCTCATCGATGAAGCCGGAGCCCGGGTCAAGCTGCGTCAAACGTCCTTGCCGGAAGAGTTGACCGAGGTCCAGAAGCGCATCAAGTTCATCGTGCATCGCATGGAAAACGCCATTGCGAACCACGAGTTCGAGAAAGCGCGCTTCTACTCGGACGAGGAGCGCAAAGAACGCGAGAACCTTCGTGCTCTGCGCGACAAGTACCACCTTGACGACTCTTCTGCCGGCATTGTGACCCGCGAGGACATCGAAGATGTGGTCAGCCGCTGGACCGGTGTACCGATCACCTCCATTAAGGAAGAAGAGACGCAAAAGCTGCTCCGCGTCGAAGAAGAACTGCACAAGCGCGTGATCTCACAAGACAAGGCGATCTCCGCCCTTGCTCGCGCGATCCGCCGGTCGAGAGCAGGCCTGAAAAACCCGGCGCGTCCAATAGGCAGCTTCCTTTTCCTTGGACCCACCGGCGTCGGCAAAACCGAAATGGCTCGCACCTTGGCGCAGTTCCTTTTTGGCAACGAAAAGTCGCTCATCCGCTTCGATATGTCTGAGTTCATGGAGAAGCACTCCGTCTCGAAGCTGATCGGTTCGCCTCCGGGATACGTTGGTTACGAGGAAGGCGGTCAGCTCACCGAGCGTGTCAAGCGTTCGCCCTATTCGGTTGTGCTGCTCGACGAGATCGAAAAGGCGCACCCTGACGTCTTCAACCTGCTTCTGCAGGTCTTCGAGGATGGCCAACTCACCGACGGCCTTGGGAACCAGGTCGACTTCAAGAACACCATCATCATCATGACTTCGAATATTGGGGCCAAGCACCTGCAGAAACGGCAGGGTCTCGGTTTCCAGAGCGAGAAGGAAGACATGATTCTCGACAAGATGGAAGAACTTGTTCGGAGCGAAGTTAAGCGGACTTTCAACCCGGAGTTCCTCAACCGTCTTGACGAGATCATTATCTTTATGGCGTTGACGGATGGCGACCTCATGCAGATCCTCGAACTGCTCGTTCAGCAACTCAACACGAACCTTGTCCACAAGGCGATTACGCTGTCTGTCACGGATGAAGCCAAGCGCTACATCCTTGAAAAGACCGCCGCCGACCGCACGTATGGCGCTCGTCCGTTGCGCCGCGCTCTTCAACGCTTTATTGAGGATCCGCTCTCTGAGGCACTCATTGCCGGGGGTATTATCCAACGGCCTGCCTTCCTCGAGGTGTACCTCGATAACAACGTACTTCACTATCGGCCCATTGCGGCCGATGGAGAGGAAAAGGCTGCCGGTCTGGCCCTTTCCACCGTCTAGCAACTTGACACCGAAAATATGAATGCCCCGGAGCCATCTCCGGGGCGTTTGCATTTGCTGAGATAAAGCCTGAAACGACTAATCCGGGCTTTGGCGCTCGGCCCCTGCACCGAAAGCGGACCACAAGCCTTTTCGAACACTACTTGCTTTCCGGAAGACAGATCGATTGTTGACTCTGCTTCCGGTCAGATCCGACCTACGACACGGGTTGGATTTAATCCAACCCCGCAAGTTCTCTCGCACGCACGAAAATCTTCCCGAACATCATTGCGTTCAGTTTTCCCGTGTTCGTATTCCGCAGTGAAGGGTGGTACGTGGCTAGCAAGTGCAAGCCATTCGGCAGCACGTATTCGGCGCCATGTCGGAATTGATAGAGCGACCTTCGTGTGATGATACCCAGGCCAAGCAGGTGGGCGAGGTATCCGTCGAATGCGATCCTGCCCAGAGCAACCACCACCTTCAGCCGTGTCAATGCCTTGACTTCGGCCGAGAAGTGCCGTGAACAATTACGTATCTCAACGGGAGCAGGCTTGTCACCTGGCGGAGCACATCGCACAACCGAGGCGATCCAGGCATGCTTTAGTTTAAGACCGTCATCTCTCGATACAGCTATAGGTTGCGACGCCAGGCCAAGTTCATGCAGGACGGGGTACATAAACTTTCCAGAGCCGTCGCCTGTGAATGGCCGGCCTGTCCGGTTCGCACCGTGTGCGCCTGGAGCGAGTCCCACGATCAGGATTCTTGCGTTTACATCGCCAAATCCGGGAACCGGCTTCGCCCAATATGTCTGGTCAAGGTATGCCCGCCGTTTGGTCTCGGCAATACCCCGGCAGTAAGTCCTCAGCCGTGCGCAGCTTTCGCAGGCGATAATGGCCGACCTGACCTGATCCGCTTGCTGGCCCAAAAGAATCAGAGCTTCCAGCTTTGCCGTTCTTTTTTCTATGAGCGTCACTATGTTTCATCATATCGGGTCTGGTTTGTGAAGAATGCCGCTTTTCAGCATCCCTGCGTTTGACCCCTCCTATTCAACCCTCGTACAGTGGAAGGTGAGGCGCCGGTCGCATCGTGCGCGATCTTCACTCCGCACACGGCCTACACACGCGCACTCTGGAAGGCACCGCATTGACCCCGACTGAGATTGAAACGACATCGGCTGAGCTTCAGCCTGAGGCAGCACACGATCACACGCATGACCACGATCATGACCATCAGCACTCGCATGATCTCGAGCCGGGCCTACACCAGCACAACCATCAGCAAGGGCCCTCGCTCAATCCGGAACTCGCCCGCGAGATCAACGTTGAAGTGCCAGCGGAAGAAGTCTCGAAGGCGTTCCGCACCGTCACCAAACGTTACCAGAAGCTCGCTCGCATCCCTGGATTTCGCGCGGGGAAGGTTCCCGAGTCACTTATCAAGTCGAAGTTCGCGAAGGAAGTCCGCCAGGAAGTACTCGAGAGCCTTGTCGCAGATCGCTTCAAGCAGGCCATTGATGAGCAGAAACTCGTTCCCGTCTCACAGCCGCAGATGGTTGATATGCAGCTTCTGGACGGCGAGCCACTCCGCTTCAAGGCGGCGTTCGAAGTTGCCCCCGAGATCGACATAACTGGCTATGACAGCGTCCGCATCGAGAAAGCCGACGCTACTTTGTCCGCCGACGAGTTCCAGGCTGAGCTTGATCGCGTACTCGAGAGCCACGCCGTGGTCGAGCCAGTCGAAGAGGACCGCCCTCTTACCGATGGCGACTGGGCCGAGATTGAGTTCAAGGGCCAGATCAAGGATCTTGCACAAACCGTGACTGAAGATGGCGTTGAGAATGCCGCCCCGACAGAGCCAATTCGCGGCGAAAACGTCCTTGTAGAGATTGGCGGCAAGAACACCCTTCCAGCCTTCAACGATGCTCTTCGAGGCTCGAAGTCCGGCCAGGAGATGAGCTTTGAGGTTTCATATCCTGCTGACTTCGGTGAACCCAAACTCGCTGGGCAGACTGTCGGATATGACGTTACAGTGAAGGCAATCAAGAGCAAGACCTTCCCCGAACGTAACGACGAATTTGCATCGCAGTTGGGAGCGTTTGAAACGTGGAGTGAGTTCGAGGCGAAGCTGCGCGAGATGGCGTCGGACCGCAAGTCCACAGCGCTCGAGAACCAGGCCAAGGACCGGATGATCGGTGAGTGGATCACCCGCTTTCAGTTCCCTGTTCCCGAGTCGTTCGTGCAGCAGCAGATTGACGCCCGTCTCGACCGCGGTCTGCGCGCCCTTGCCCAGCAGGGCATGAGCACCGACGACATGCGTAAGCTCGACTTCAATCGCCTGCGCGCCGCACAGCGCGACCAAGCCGTGAACGAGGTGAAGGCTTCGCTCCTGCTCGATCGCATTGGCGCTGCAGAGAAGGTTGAAATCTCTGAAGACGAGCTGAATAACGAACTGATGATGCTCTCCATGCAATCGCGCGAACCGTACGACGCGCTTGTGAAGCGCCTGAACGAAGAAGGCGGCATGGACAAGATTCGCGATCAGATGAAGCGCGAAAAGACCGGCACCGTGCTTTACGAAAAGCTCTCTTCGTAGGCGAAATCCCTAACTGAACAACAGGCGCAGCACAACCGGTGGAAGCACCAGCAAAAGAAAGAGCGTGTTATGGGATTAGTACCTATGGTGATCGAGCAGACGAGTCGTGGCGAACGTGCCTACGACATCTACAGCCGTCTGCTGCGCGACAACATCATTTTTCTCGGCACTCCGATCGATGACAATATTGCAAACGTTATCATCGCTCAGCTTCTATTCCTTAGCAGCGAGGATCCCGAGAAGGACATCCAGCTGTACATCAACTCCCCAGGTGGATCGATTACCGCTGGTCTTGCCATCTACGACACCATGCAGTACATCAAGAACGATGTTGTGACTTTCTGTATCGGACAGGCTGCTAGCATGGGAGCATTTCTCCTGATGGCAGGCAAGAAAGGCAAGCGTTTTGCGCTTCCTAACTCGCGCATTCTCATCCATCAACCTTCCATGGGCGGTCTTAGCGGTCAGGCCACTGACATCGATATCCACGCCCGTGAAATCCTTCGCATCCGCGAAATCACCAACAAACTCATGAGCCTTTCTACTGGCCAACCGCTCGATCGCATTGAGCGAGACGTCGAACGCGACTTCATCATGACTGCTTCGCAATCTAAGGAATACGGCATTATTGATGACATCGTTGATCGGCCCCGCTCGTAAAGCATTGGCAACTCTGGCCCGCATCGACTAGGTGATCAGGTCGGTGCGGGCCATCGTCATTACTCCCGCGCATCCGGCCCGGTACCCGCGGCGCTCTTCCATCCTTTGTGGAATCGTGCTGCCGCCCAAACGGGTGTAAACTACCGAGTAACGTGATTGGTGTACCCCTCCCTTACTCGTTTGACAGGAGCTGTTTCTCAAATGAAAACGTCGCGCGGCACGGACGAATCTCTTCGCTGCTCTTTCTGCCATAAGTCTCAGGACGCAGTTGCGAAACTCATCTCATCTCCATCCGACTATCCGCGCGCGTACATCTGCGACGAGTGTGTCGCTGTATGTAACTCCATTCTCGAAGACGACCGCTCGGAGGCTCAACCTGGCGCGGCCCCGGCACACCTGCCCAGGCCGCAGGAGGTAAAAGCGTTTCTCGATGAGTATGTGATTGGCCAGGATCAGACCAAGAAGAAGCTCGCAGTCGCGGTCTACAACCATTACAAGCGCATCCAGATGAACAAGGTTCGCGGCAACGATGTAGAGCTCGCGAAGTCGAACATTCTCCTCGTAGGCCCGACTGGTTCCGGTAAGACGCTGCTCGCCCATACGCTTGCGAAGATGCTTGATGTTCCGTTTGCCATCGTCGACGCCACCACCCTTACCGAGGCCGGCTATGTGGGTGAGGATGTCGAAAACATCATCCTCAAGCTTCTGCAAGCTGCGGAAGGTGATGTAACCCGCGCGCAGAGTGGCATCATTTACATCGACGAAATCGACAAGATAGGCCGTAAGGACGAAAATCCGTCCATTACACGGGATGTCTCTGGTGAAGGTGTTCAACAGGCGCTCCTTAAGATCCTTGAAGGGACCGTCGCCAATGTTCCACCGCAGGGCGGGCGCAAGCACCCGCACCAGGAGTTCACCGCCGTGGACACCACCAACATCCTTTTTATCTGCGGTGGCGCTTTCGTAGGCCTCGAAAAGGTGATCGGCCGCCGTATCGGCAAAAAGGCATTGGGCTTCCGTGCCATTGCTGATCCTGATGCAAAGGAAGGTCTTGCTACCCCGATTCGTGCCCAACGTGACTCCGAGATCCTGCGCCAGGCCGAACCTCAAGACCTTCTGAAGTATGGCCTTATTCCGGAGTTTGTCGGCCGCCTTCCTGTCCTCGGCATACTCGACGAACTTGACGAAGCCGCACTCATCGAGATCCTCACCAAGCCCCGCAACGCAATCCTCAAGCAGTATGCCAAGCTCTTCGACTACGAAGGTGTGAAGGTCACGTTTACTGACGATGCGGCAAGAGCCATCGCCCGCGAAGCGCTGAATCGTAAGGTTGGTGCACGCGGTCTCCGCATGATCCTTGAAGAACTCATGCTTGACCTCATGTACCATGTCCCCGGCAACAAGAAGATTAAAGAACTTGTGATCACGGAAGACATGGTACAGAAGCGCGAAAACACCTTGCCAGTCATTCTTGAGAAAGCTGGCTGATCCCGCTCGCTGACTGCAACACTAGCCTGAACGAGCCAACGCTCTTCAGGCTTTTCTTTTGCAATGCATCTTGTCTGCAGTCTTAGGTCTCGACACTTTGATCCCACAATCGAACCGCCCTCGGTGCGATTCGCACGTTGCTCTGACACCAATTACAATCACGTAAACGTACGGATGGCTGGCCTGCATCTTCGCCACCCGCCACACGTCTAATGGGGATATATGACAAACCGACCTAAGGAAATTTTGAACGGCGAAGTCCGCAAGCTCCCGATGATGCCCATTCGTGACATGGTGATCTTTCCCCACATGATGACGCCTTTTGTAGTTGGCCGGGAATCGAGTGTGCGAGCGCTCGAGGAGGCACTCAACGGCGACCGCAAGATCTTCCTTGCGACGCAGCACGATGCTTCGATAGATGAGCCGAACGCTGACGACATCTTTACCACCGGCACGATCGGCAACATTGTTCAGAGCGTCAAGATGCCAGACGGCAATATCAAGGTGCTCGTCGAGGGCGTAGAACGCGCCCGTGCCACCGAAGTGAACGATGAGGACGGCTTCTTCGTGGCCACGGTACGCACCGGCAAGACCCATCTTGATCTGACCCCTCAGGTCGAAGCCCTTTCGCAGCGCGTCCACACGCTTTTCGAGCAGTACATCAAGCTCCAGCAGTCGCTTAACTACGAAACTATGGCAGCCAGCGTTCGCATGGACGAGCCGACCAAGCTCGCAGACACTATCGCCGCAAACCTACAGCTCTCGATCGAAGAGAAGCAGGAGCTTCTCGAAGTGTTCGACCCCGAGACGCGCCTTTCCCGCGTAGCGGACGTGCTCGATGTGGCCATCGAAAAGCTCAACATGGATCGCACCATTCAGTCGCGTGTGAAGCGGCAGATGGAAAAGGCCCAGAAGGAGTACTACCTCAACGAGAAGATCAAGGCCATCCAGAAAGAACTTGGCCGCGGCGAGAAGTCTGAGTTTGACGAGCTTAAGAAAAAGATCGACGAAGCCGGCATGCCTAAAGACGTTCTTGAGAAAGCGACGCAGGAGCTGAAGAAGCTTGAAGCCATGCCGCCCATGTCCGCCGAATCTACGGTGTCACGCAACTATCTCGATTGGCTACTTGCCGTGCCATGGAAGAAACGTTCCAAGGAAATCAGATCCATTGAACATGCTGAGAAGATCCTGAACGAAGATCACTACGGCTTGGAAAAAATCAAGGAACGCATCCTTGAATTCCTGGCCGTACGCCAGCTCGTAAAGAATCCAAAAGGCTCGATCCTCTGCTTCGTCGGGCCTCCTGGAGTAGGCAAGACCTCGCTCGGTATGTCGATCGCTAAGGCGACTGGGCGCAAGTTTGTCCGCATGTCACTGGGTGGCATCCGCGATGAAGCCGAGATCCGCGGTCATCGCCGAACCTACATCGGTGCCCTGCCTGGACAGATTATTCAATCGATGAAGAAGGCTGGCACGAAAAATCCGGTGTTCATGCTGGACGAGATAGACAAGATGGCGTCGGACTTCCGCGGTGACCCGGCAAGTGCTCTGCTCGAAGTTCTTGACCCTGAACAAAACACCTCATTCCAGGACCATTACCTCGACGTTGAATATGACTTATCTCAGGTGCTTTTTGTCGCCACGGCGAATGTTCTGCACACGATCCCTGGACCGCTACAGGACCGCATGGAAATCCTACGTCTCCACGGCTACACGGAAGTGGAGAAGCTTGAGATTGCAAAGCAGTATCTCGTCAAGAAACAACTTGAGGGGACGGGCGTAACGGCCGAGCAGATCAACTTCACCGACGATGCCCTGAAGGCTATTATCCGCGGGTACACTCGCGAAGCGGGCGTGCGAAACCTAGAACGTGAAATCGGGAATGTCTGCCGCAAAGTTGCGCGTCGGGTGGTTCAGAATGGCCCGGAGCACAAGGAAGAGATCACGGGCGATAACCTCGAGTCAATCCTGGGAGTCGCAAAGTTCCGCGACTCACAAGTTCATGAGAAGAGCGAGATCGGCCTTGTCACCGGCCTCGCCTGGACGGAGGTTGGCGGTAGCATCCTGCAAACCGAAGTACAGGTGCTTGATGGCAAAGGCAAGTTGACGGCCACCGGTCAGCTTGGCGACGTCATGCAGGAATCCGCACAAGCAGCGCTTAGCTACATCCGTTCGCGTGCACGTCAGCTTGGCCTCGAGCGAGACTTCTATCGTCACCTCGACATCCATGTGCACGTTCCCGAAGGCGCGATTCCAAAGGACGGGCCATCCGCCGGCATTACTCTCGCTACCGCACTTGCGAGTGCGCTTACCAAGATAAAGGTTCGGCGTGACATCGCGATGACGGGAGAGATCACCCTTCGCGGTAAGGTCCTTCCTATCGGTGGTCTCAAGGAAAAGCTTCTTGCGGCCCACCGCGCCGGCATTTTTGAAGCCATTCTCCCGGAAGATAACCGTCGCGACTTTGCTGATCTGCCAGAGCTTTTGAAGTCCTCTATGAAGCTGCACTTCGTTGAGCAGATGGATGAAGTTCTTCAGATTGCGTTAGAAGAAAAGCTGCCTGTGTTGCAGGATGAGCTACCTGAAGCACTCGCTGCCAGCGGCATACCACCGGCAGCGTCTACTTCCCAGCCGATGGCACATCAATAACACGGATATGTTGCATTAGAAAGGCTGGGACAATGTGGCCCAGCCTTTTCTAATGCATGGCTCTATACAGAACGTCTGCCACTCACGAAATGCATGACAATTGAGATCACGGCAAAGATAAGGAGGAGATGGATAAAGAAACCCGAGACATGGAAAAGTGTGAAGCCGCCAACCCACAGAAGTACGAGAACGACAGCGAGAATCAGAAACATTGAGTGTCTTCTTTCATAAAGCGAATAGGTTCAATATGTGAGACAAGCAGCAAACGCGAATCGTTGCTTTGTACCGTCAAAACGCTTAGTCATCTTTGGTAATGCTTGCGGTTCACATGCTACATCCCCGAAACTTCCCCCTGCAATTGACGGAATGAGCATAATCTCGTCGCCGTCTTGAAAGCTATACGCATCGCCGCCCAGGAAACGTATGTCCTCATCGTTAATATAGATGTTGATAAATCGGCGTAACTTGCCGTCATCGCCTTTGATCTGTGTGCTGAGCGCTGGAAAAGCTTGATCTATATCAGCGAGCAGGCCGGGCAAATCCGCGGCAGATGAAGCAAACTGCTTTTTGCCATCCGTATGGCGGATGAAGGCAGTAGGAAGCAAGACTTTCACGGCCATTGACAACGTTCTCCTCTTATTACATCGCTTTGTTCATCGAATTTCAGCCTAAACACCAGCTAGTGCAAGCTCCGCCTCGGGGACGCCACTCAACTCGGCGAGGTAGCTGGCAAAATCGGCCAGTTTCGGTCTGACGGCGCGACCCAACACATACCGGTCCACAATGGCATCTGTCGTCTTCAACCCATTACCCGTAATGCACACCACTGTCGTTTCCCTTTCAGAGATCCGACCATCCGCATACAGTCGGGCAGCAACTGCCGTCGTAACGCCGCCCGCAGTCTCGGTAAAGATGCCTTCAGTCTCGGCGAGCTCCTGGATGCCGGAAACAATTTCGACATCCGAAATATCCTCAGCCCAGCCGCCGGTTCCAAGGATCATCTTCGCTGCCGCAGGGCCATCTGCCGGGTTTCCGATCGCCAATGAACGCGCAATGGTGTTCGGTCGTTGCGGTTCGATGTAGTCATTTCCCTGCTTCACAGCTTTCGATATCGGAGAACAACCTGTTGCCTGTGCACCAAAGAACCGCACTGGCTTGTCTTCTACCAACCCCAGAGCCACGAGCTCCCCAAAAGCCTTCTTGATCTTACGAATTAGCGACCCACCCGCCATCGGGCATACGATGTTGTCGGGCAGTTTCCACCCAAGCTGTTCGGCGATTTCGTATCCCACCGTCTTTGATCCCTCCGCGTAATATGGCCGAAGATTTACATTCACAAAGCCCCAAGTGTACTCATCGGCAATCAGCGTGCACAGCCGGTTCACGTGGTCGTAATTACCATCGATCCGCACCAGCCGCGCTCCGTACACCAGCGTATTCAGAATCTTTGCCGGCTCAAGATCGGCGGGAACCAGGATGCAGGACTTCAGCCCCAATCGCGCAGCCTGTGCCGCTACCGAATTCGCCAGATTCCCAGTAGATGAGCACCCAACCGTCTCGAATCCAAATGCCTGCGCGTTTGCCAGCGCCACCGAAACCACGCGATCCTTGAAACTCAGCGTAGGAAAGCATACAGCGTCATTCTTGATGTAAAGATTGCTCGCGCCAATTCGCTCACCCAGCCGTTTTGCCTTGACCAGTGGGGTGAAGCCTACTGGAAGGTCCGGCTCGAATCCTGCTGGAATTGGGAGAAGCGCTTTATAGCGCCAGATGTTTGCAGGGCCTGCGGAGATCTTTTCACGCGTAAAGTCCTTGCGGACAGCCTCTAAATCGTAGTGAATTTCCAGCGGAGCGAGGCAGTCTTCACAGGCCGAAATCGGCTGGTTGCCAAATCGCTTGCCGCACTCATTACACTTCAACTCGTATGCGCTACAGGAATAGTCCATTGCACTCTCTCGGTAGAGGAGGGGTGCGGCTTGCTGGGACGTGCTCTCATTTGGAAGTACAACGGGAAGGAAATGCGGGGTTGCCAACCATAAATGGTTGGCGTGCTCCGAATCTCATGTTCCCCGTTTCCAGGAGAGAGTTGACACCGGTACGCATGGTCTGTCCGGTTGTCGTGGCGTCTCAGGGCTCGTCCCTCAACCACTCTGCATGAAATTCAAATTTGCCCAAAGGCAAACTGGAATAAGTCAGTTGTAGCACGCGTGCTTTTCGATTGCAAATGGTGCATCCACAGGAAGCACTACTCCCACTCGATCGTTCCCGGCGGCTTACTTGTTATGTCGTACACCACACGATTGATTCCCCGCACCTCGCTCACAATTCTGCTCGAGATCGTCCGTAGGACCTCATACGGCAGCGGAGCCCAGTCGGCTGTCATGCCATCCTCGCTCTCCACTGCACGGACGGCACAGGTGTTCGCATACGTCCGCTGATCACCCATAACACCAACAGACTTCACCGGTAGCAGCACCGCGAAAGACTGCCATACCTTGCGATATAGTCCGGCCCGCTTGATCTCATCTACCACAATTTGGTCGGCTTCCTGCAGCATTGCTACCCGCTCGGCTGTCACCTCGCCCAGTATCCGCACCGCCAGCCCCGGACCGGGGAAAGGCTGCCGTTCGATAATCTCATCAGGCATCCCAAGGTCGCGTCCAATTCGCCGCACTTCATCCTTGAAAAGGTCCCTCAATGGCTCAATCAGCTTCAGCTTCATGTCCGACGGAAGCCCACCCACATTGTGGTGGCTCTTGATCGTGTGCGACGGCCCATGCACGCTCGAGGACTCGATCACGTCGGGATACAGCGTCCCCTGTACCAGCCAGGCGACCTCCTCACCGACGTGCTTTTCTGACTCGAAGATCTTCTTGGCTTCATCATCGAATACGGCAATAAACTCGTTCCCGATCACCTTTCGCTTCTGCTCCGGATCAGTCACTCCAGCAAGCTTCGACAGGAAGCGTTCACTCGCATCCACAGCAACCACATTCAGCCCCAGCTGCTCTCGCATCGTCGTCTGCACCTTCGCAAACTCATCCTTGCGCAGCACGCCGTTGTTGACGAAGATGCACGTCAGGCGGTCACCAATCGCCTTCGCAACCAGCACCGCAGCGACCGACGAATCGACGCCGCCACTTAGCCCGCAGATGGCGTGTCCATCACCGACCTGCGCCCGTACCCGCTCGATCGTGCCTTGGATAAAGTGCTCCGGCGTCCAATCCGCCGTCGCCCCGCAGATGTTCAGCACAAAGTTCTGGAGCAGAGCCATGCCCTGCTTCGTATGCGCCACCTCGGGATGGAACTGGACGGCGTACATTCCACGCGAAGCATCTTCGATGCCGGCTACCGCATTCGACGTCTTAGCCGTTAAGCGAAACCCGGCGGGCAATTCCTGAGCATGATCGCCGTGCGACATCCATACGTTCATAGCATTGGGCAGCCCCTTGAACAGCGGTGTTTCCGCCACAACGCTTACTTCGGCGTGTCCATACTCCCGGGCCGCCGCGGACACCACCTTGCCACCAAGATGATGCGTGATGAACTGCAGGCCATAGCAGATACCCAGGACTGGAACGCCCATGGCAAGCACAGCCGGATCGGCCGCCGGGGCATCTGCGTCGTAAACGCTGCAAGGGCCGCCCGAAAGAACAATTCCCTTCGGCTGCAGCGCACTTACTTTATCAAGCGAAGTGGTACACGGAAGCACGACCGAGAACACGTTGAACTCCCGTATTCTCCGCGCGATCAACTGTGTATATTGCGAACCAAAATCCAGAATGACGATTGTTGAAGTGTCCACGATCTAAGTGTAAATTGACCGCGGGTGCCCACCCACCAAGGCTTACTTTGAATCGCGGGGCTTCGTGTTATTTACCGCAGCCATCAGCCCAGCTCCCGCCAGGACAATCACCATCGCAACGATCCACTGCGTATGAACATGCGTAAGCACTGCCACATAGATTAGGCCGCCAATCAGAATGACCATTCCAACCACATACAGTGCGAACGACATGCGCTTCCCCCGTGCCACCTGAGCTAATAACCGATGTTCATTGGATGCAATATCTAAGCGGCCTGCTCGGGCCTTTCTTCCGCCTCGTACTCGCGCCACAGGTTCAGATATGCGACTAATCGGGCGACGTGGAAAAAGTCCGATCCCACCAGGTAGAGCACCGTGACTCCTGCCCACCACCAGGCCAAAAATCCGGCGCTTGTTACGCTTTCAAACGGAAGTGGAGTCGCCGAAAAGACCATTGCCAGCACAATCAGAGCGATCTTGACAATCCCCATCACCAGGTTGACTTCCACCAATTTTGATTTCAACGGTCCGAGCCTGACGGCATCCGCAAGACTCTTACCAACCCCACTACCCCGCAGCATTGCAAGCAGCGGAGCGATCGAAAACACCCAGCTCACCACTCCCCACAAGACGAACAGCCCAAGAGTGCTCACGATCACGATCGCACAATAGAGAACCAGATTTGGTTCCTCACCCAAAGCAATCGGGGCCGTCACCGCGATCTGCGAAGCCCACTCGATCAGCGACCACCACACCCAAAAGCTCGCGCACAACGCAACCAGCCGGATCACTTGCAACACCATGAGCGTCAGTGGCCTTGACCGCAGAGCTGCATCCGCCCGACGAAGCACTACAGTCCGGCCCAGGGAAGACGCCACAACCCAGACCACCAGCAGCAACGGTACGAGCCAGAGCGCCAGGTGTCTCAGATCCGGCAACACAGCGTTGATCGCACTCGTAAGTTTGTTCACCGCACCCATCGGGTCCGCCGTAAGCGCTCCCACAGGATCGTTCAGCAGCGCACTATCAAGCCCAAGACGAGCCAGTTCGAGCGTGCCATCCGTGTGCGCCGCCAGGACCTTGCGCAGCTCAGTAAACAACATCCACAGCGCGGGAACCCCGTAGATCCACCGCCACGCAACTTCAAGGGCCGTCATTGACGGCCGATACCAACACGATGAGAGCGTGTGCACAAATGATTGCGTACCCCGAACAGGGGCCTTTTGAATCTCCGCCATGGTTACTTCACCACGAAGTTTACAAGCTTGCCCGGAACTATGACGACCTTCACAATTCTCTTGCCTTCGAGGCGAGCCAGGATCCTGGCATCCTCCATAGCAGCAGCCCTCACCGCAGCCTCGGTACTACCCAAAGGCACCTTCACCACTGCCACCAGCTTGCCATTCACCTGCACCGGAATTTCAATTTCGTTCTCGCGCGCAAGATCTTCATCCGCCAACGGCCACGGCGTTCTGAAGACCACACCCTCGCCACCAATCTGCTGCCACATTTCCGCCACAAAGAACGGCGCAAACGGCGCCAGCATGAGGACCACGCTCCGGAATACCTCCGCCACAGCCGCCTGCGAGATCTCCCCAGAATCCATAGCAGGCTCTGCCGCAACGATTTCGTTCACTAACTCCATGATCGCCGCAATGTCGGTATTGAAGTGCCACCGGCCGCTAAAGTCCTGTGTGATCTTCGCAACTGTCTGGTGCAATTTCCGCAGCAGATTCAGCCCTGCGGCAGACTCACTCGCAACATCCACTGCACCAGCGGATCCATGAACCAAAACGTATTTCGTTACCAGCCGGTAGACCCGCCCAAGAAATCGACTAATGCCCGCAACACCATCCTCCTGCCACTCGAGGTCACGGTCTGGCGGCGCCGCAAACAGCGAGTACATCCTTGCCGCATCCGCGCCATAGCGCTCGATCATCACGTCCGGCGAGACGACATTCCCCTTTGACTTCGACATCTTTGCGCCATCTTTGATCACCATTCCCTGCGTGAACAAATGCTCTACTGGCTCATCATTCGCAATCACGCCGATGTCTCGCATCATCTTCGTCCAGAAGCGCGAGTAAATGAGGTGGAGGATTGCATGCTCAACTCCGCCAATGTACTGGTCGATCGGAAACCAGTATGCTGCCTTATCTCTTGCAAACGGCGCTGACGAGTTTTTCGCGTCCGTATAGCGATAGAAGTACCAGCTCGAATCGACAAACGTATCCATTGTGTCGGTCTCGCGCAATGCCGGACCAGTGCACACTGGGCATGTGGTGTTCACAAACTCAGGCAAACGTCCCAGCGGCGAGCCGCCCTGCTGCGTGATCTCCACATGCGGCGGCAGAATTACCGGCAGATCACTCTCGCGCAGCGCAACCAGACCCCCAGGCTCTACGCCATCATGCCCATTCGTGCAGTACACCATCGGGATTGGCGTTCCCCAATAGCGCTGCCTGCTCACACCCCAGTCCTTCAACCGGTACGTGACTGTCGACTTGCCAAATCCAGTCGCCTCTGCAAAGGCTGCCATCTTCTCCTGCGCTTCGAGCGACGCCTCGCCTGTCCACTCACCGGAATCGATCAGAACTGCTTCAGCCTCGCCCGTATACGGCAGAATCAACCCCGCGGCATCCTCATCCACATTTGGTGCAAGAACGCGCTTGACCTCAAGACCGTATTTGGTCGCGAACTCAAAGTCCCGCTCATCGTGCGCAGGAACGCTCATGATCGCACCGGTACCATAATCCGCAAGAATGTAGTTCCCTATCCAGATGGGCACCAACTGGCCATTGAACGGATTGACCGCAAACTTCCCCGTCGCCACGCCATGTTTCTCAATCGCGCCTAGATCGCCAGTCTCACGCGCCTTCTTCTGCTGCGCAATCAACTCATCGATCTGCCCTGCCAGCTGCTCGTCTTCAGCGGCAAACGCTTTCGCAACTGCATGCTCTGGCGCCACCTGCACCGATGTCGCGCCGTAGATCGTATCTACCCGAGTCGTAAACACGGTAATCCTATCTGCTGTTCCTTGTCCTTTACTCTCTGGTCCCTGGTCGACTCTGAAGTCCACCAAGGTCCCTTCACTCCGCCCGATCCAATTCCGCTGCATGGTCTTGACCTTCTCCGGCCATCCATCCAGCTTCTCTAAATCTTTGAGCAATTCATCTGAATACTTCGTGATGCGCAGGAACCACTGCGTGAGATCGCGCAACTCGACACGCTCTTCTTCGTGCCGCCAGCAACAGCCATTTACTACCTGCTCGTTTGCGAGCACCGTCTGGCAGAGATTGCACCAGTTAACCTTGCTCTTCTTGCGATACGCCAGGCCTTCCTCGTACATCTTCAAGAAGAACCACTGGTTCCAGCGGTAGTAATCCGGCATGCAGGTCGTTATTTCAGCTGACCAGTCGAATCCCATTCCCAGCCGTTGAAACTGCTTCTTCATCGAAGCGATGTTCGAAAGCGTCCAGTCTCTCGGCGGTGTATTGTTCTTCAGCGCCGCATTCTCTGCCGGCAAACCGAACGCGTCCCATCCCATTGGGTGCAGCACGTTGTACCCACGCATCCACATATAGCGAGCCAGTGCATCGCCGATTGCATAGTTCCGCACGTGCCCCATGTGCAGCGCACCGCTCGGATACGGAAGCATCTCCAGGCAGTAATACTTCGGCTTGCCGCAGTCATGCGCCTCAGCCGCATACAAGCTTGGATCTGCATCCCAAATCGCCTGCCACTTCGGCTCAATCTCTGATGGCGAATACTTAGCAGGATTCCTCCCTGCAGCGCCAGCCGAGTTGACGTTCTTGTCTTCTAAATCTAAATTCCGTGTAATCGTCTCGATATCGGGCATACTGTCTTCATTGTAAAGGCCGGATATTTAGAAGTCTGCCGAGCCTGGCGGATCAAGAGTTATTAACGTTGAAGGAGCCTGGCAATGACGAGTCTTGTTGGATTAATCGGCCTGATTTTGTTTGTGGGAGCGCTCTTCATTCTTCGTGGGAAGAGCAAAGCAGCTGAAGAGATCACAAAGTTCAGTGTGTCCCCTGCGGATCTTTATTCCCTGCTTGGTGAACTCAATTCGGTCATGGTTGTCGACGTCCGCCTGCCTCTCGATCTGCTTGCCGATCCGCACATCATCCCCGGCAGCGTCCGCATTGCACCAAAGGACGTCCAGGCCAATCCAGCGCTCGTGCCGATGGACCGCGACGTGGTCTTCTATTGCACCTGCCCCAGCGACGGCACCAGTCGCGACACTCTTCACAAAGCGCACGCCACGAACCACCTCCGCGTGAAGTTTCTACGTGGGGGCCTGGCAGCATGGAAAGCCCAAGGGTTCCCCGTCGAGACCTACGACACGGCCTTCCGCCTCGATACGCTATGAACTGCAGCAGAATTGATGCTTATGCGTTGATCTTCGGCACTCGGCTGCGAGATAAACCGGCCTCACACTCGCGAGACAGTTAGCCGTTCATTGCATCTTCATCTTCAAGAACCGATGGACAAAAGTCACACTGCAGCCAGGGCCCGCAATACTCCAACATTCCTTGCCTCGTCTCCTGGAGCATCCACTGGTGTCTCCGCAATGAACGCTGCATGCGAAAACCTTGAATCGCGCAGCAGCCGCCGGAACGTTGCCGCCCCGATCGTGCCTTCGCCGATATGTTCGTGGCGGTCGAGCTTCGATCCACGCACCGCCTTGGCATCATTGCAATGCCAAACCTTTACGGCATCGAAGCCGATTGTCGCTTCTACCAGCGCCATTGTCTCTGCGTAACCTTCCTCGCTTACCACGTCATACCCCGAAACATGCGTGTGACATGTATCGAGACAAACTCCAACCGGAGCGCAAGCCTTCAGAAACTCCACCAACTCGGCAACCTGCTCCAGCTTACCGCCAAGCGAGAACTCGGCTCCTGCGGTGTTTTCAATCAGTATAGTGAAGTCTTTGCCCTGCCAGGGCACCCCATCGAGCGCCCGCTCGATAGACTGCGCTGCGAGCCGCAGACCCTCTTCGCGCGTCAGTCCCTTCCAGCTTCCCGGGTGCAATACAAGATACTCAGCGCCTAACGCCAGCGCCCGTTCTACTTCACCGCGAAACGCAGCAATCGAGTTTTCCCGGACCGCCTCCGTCTGGCTGCACATGTTGATCAGGTAGCTTGCGTGAACCGAGATCGGCCCCACATCATGCTTCGCTCGAAGCTCACGCATCTTCTCCGCATCGACTGTTTTTACCGGCCCAGCCCTCCACATTCTCGGACTCGCCGAGAATATTTGAAACGTATTCGCACCCACCTCGACGGCCCGATTCACCGCCGTCCAACATCCGCCTGCGGTACCCAGGTGCACACCGATTCGCTTCTTCATTGTCTGTGCCATACCATCGAGCCTACTCGAAACCGGCACCCGGCCGAAACCTGCTCCCGATGTACCATCCGGCTATGCCCGAAACACAAAACTTCAAGAACCACGGTCGCCTTGATCTACCGATACACGCCTTCGTTGTACCGGTCTTGCTGGTGAACGTCATCATCATGACCGTCGCTGCTGTGAATCATCGTCATCACAACTTGCCGTATCGCATCTGGCTGGTCGTAGTCGCAATGGCCCTGCTGACCCTGGCAGTAAAGTCCCGCACTAACGACCTCAAAGGCCAGGATCGCGTCATCCGAGTCGAAGAGCGTCTCCGCTATATCAGCCTGCTGTCACCTACCCAACTAGACGCTTCAGCTGCCCTCGCCATCAGGCAGATCGTTGCCTTGCGGTTCGCATCTGACGCTGAGCTGCCCGCACTGATGGCACGAACCTTGACCGAGGGTCTGCAGCCTAAACAGATCAAGCAAAGCATCGTCACCTGGCGTCCCGACACGCACCGCATATAGTAAAAAGCTGATGGCGCGAACGAGTCGCTCGCGCCATCAGCCTTGGGGACTTGCATGCCTCAGCAAAGCAGATCTTCGGCTGACTAAAGCCCGAACCTGGCTTTCTCTCTAGTACACGTCACGCTGATACCGCTTCTGCTTTTTCATTGTCTCGAGGTATTCCGCCGCATGCTCGAGCGTACCATTCGAGCCTTTCGCAATCACATCCAGCAGCGCAGTTTCGACATCTTTCGCCATGCGCGTCGCATCTCCGCAAACATAGAAGTAAGCTCCGTCTTCGAGCCACTTGAAGAGTTCCGCCGCCTTCTCCTGCATGCGATCCTGCACGTAGACCTTTGTCTGCTGGTCGCGCGAGAACGCAGTGTCGAGATGCGTCAGGACACCATCTTTATGCATCCCCTCAAGCTGTTCTTGATACAGATAATCGAGCTTTGACCGCTGGTCGCCAAAGAACAGCCAGTTCTTGCCTGTCTCGCCTTTTGCCTGTCGCTCCTCAAGAAAAGAACGAAACGGCGCTAGTCCGGTACCGGGGCCAATCATAATGATTGGCTTTGAAGTATCCTCCGGCAGCCGAAAATTTCCGTTCGCATGAAGAAAGATCGGCAACGTTGAGCCCACTGGAGACCGCTCGCCCATGTGGCCACTCGCCAGCCCCTGCCGCCCGCGACCATGCGCGTCATAGCGGATGACACGTACGGTCGTCTCTACGGAATTCGGGTGCATCATCTGGCTTGAAGCAATCGAGTACATTCTTGGTGTCAGCCGCTGCAGAACCGTAAACAGCTTCTGCGGCTCCTTCAACACGCCGGGAAACTCGTGCAGCAGGTCGATGAACTCCCGTCCCCAGCAGTGTTCTTCTGCGAGGGCCTTGCCTTCGGGTCCGGTCATCGCTTTGAGCTGCATGATCGGATTTGCCGGATCGACCAGCTTCGCATATTGGTTGATTGTGCTTCGTGTGAGTTTCCCAATTGCAAGTCGGGTTCGTACCGCTTCTTCCAGCGAGATCTCTACCTTATAGTGATCGAGCACGCGCTCGTCGCCGCTAAAACCGAGCGCCTTCAGCACTAGTTCCACTTCGGTTTCGCGGTTTTCCGCAAGAATGCCAACTGCATCACCCGGCGTGTACTGCATGCCCGCCTCGAGCTCCAACGCAACATGCCGCGTCTCCTTTTCGGAGCCCTCAGCTGTCAGCCGGTAGTTCTGCTGCACCGCGGACATATACGGATTGTTCCGGGTGTACTTCGCCGCATGACCTGTCTGCGCCGCCTCTGTTGCTTCCATCACTTCACTCATCCTCTAATCATAAAACACTAAAAGCCAGTGTTATCCTGACCCAACGAATCTTGAAGAGGCCGCAATCGTTCATGTCTGAAATCATCACATCGCACTCCGAAGCATCTTCCAAAACCCTTCCCGCCACAACCTCTGCACCCATCGAAGAAGAGACGGAGTCGAGCATCCCCGACAACCCGGAACCAGCTGAATCCTTTGACCAGGTGCTTGCCGACTATGAGCGCGCCAACTCCCGTCGCACCATTTCCGACGACGGCGCCCGCAGCAACCAGATCAATGGAACGGTTGTCAGCATAACCTTCGACGCTGTCCTTGTTGACATCGGCTACAAGACCGAGGGCACTCTGCCTCTCTCACTGTTTACGGCTAAAGGCGAAACGCCTGCCGTTGGCGACAGACTCCTTGTCACCAGCAAGGGCCGCAACGAAGATGGCTACTACGATCTGTCGCTTCACAAAGTAGCTCAGCCGAAAGACATCTCCTCGCTCGAGGCCGCTTTCGCCGCAGGCAGCACCATATCGGGCACCGTCACCGCCGTCGTGAAAGGCGGTCTTACCGTCGACGTCGGCGTTCGCGCCTTCATGCCTGCCTCCCGAAGCGGAGCACGAGACGCAGCCGACCAGGAAAAGCTCATTGGCACAGAGATTTTCTGCCGCGTTATCAAGCTTGAAAAAGAGGAAGATGACTCCGTCGACATCGTCGTTGACCGCCGTGTTGTTTTGGAAGAAGAATCGAAGGTCACCAAGGATCGCCTCTACTCCGAGCTTACCGAAGGCAACACCGTCGCCGGTACCGTTCGCAGCCTCACAGAATACGGAGCTTTTGTAGATATAGGCGGTGTCGACGGTCTACTCCATATCTCTGACATCTCCTGGTCTCGCGTAACATCGCCGTCTGACGTCCTTACTGCCGGCCAGCAACTGGAAGTCAAGATCCTCAAGATCGACCCGGCAACCCGTAAAATTGGGCTTGGTCTCAAGCAGCTTCTTCCTCACCCATGGGACGCCGTCCCGGCCACCTACACCGTTGGCGAACGCATCCGTGGCACGGTCACACGCCTCACCGACTTCGGAGCTTTCATCGAACTCACGCCGGGTGTCGAAGGCATGATCCACGTCTCCGAGATGTCGTGGGCCAAGAAGGTCCGCAAGCCTGAGGACATGCTCAAGGTTGGCGACGTAGTTGAGGCCATGATCCTCGCCATCGATATCGCAGCACAGCGGATCGCTTTGGGCCTCAAGCAAACCCTGGGTGATCCATGGGCTGAGGCGCCCGCCAAGTTCCCTGTCGGCTCGACAGTCACGGGCCCAGTCTCATCACTCACGAAGTTTGGGGCGTTTGTTACTCTCTCCGACGGAATTGAAGGCTTGGTTCACGTTTCGGAGATCCTTGCCGAAAAACGCGTCGAACGGCCCCAGGATGTACTTCGCACCGGCCAGGTGGTTCAAGCCAAAGTGGTCGAAGTTGACGCGGCCAAGCGTCAGATCAAGCTGAGCATGAAGCAACTTGTTCCCACTGGCCTTGACGAGTACCTCGCCGAACACAAGCCTGGCGACACTGTAACAGCACGCATTTTGATGATCGAGGGCAGTAGTGCTCGTATCGAGCTTGGCGAAGGGATCCATGCAACCTGCGTTCTCAAGGCTCCGGAAATTGCAACGGACAACACTGTACCAAGTGGAACGCTGGACTTGTCCGCCTTTAGCTCCATGCTCAACGCCAAGTGGAAAGGCGGGCCTTCGGGAGCATCGATCAAACAGGAAGTTCCAGAAACCGGGCAGGTCCGGCGTTTTCGCATCCTTGCAATCGATACTGAAGCGAAATCTATCAGCGTAGAACTGAGTGCCTAGGCCCTCAACTGGGAGTAACTCATCCGTAAACAAGTGGTGGTTACTTTCGTCCACATACCTCTGTACTGTTGTGAAGAAGATCTGCGTAGAGCAAAGTTGTTTCAGTTACACAGACTTGGGAGAGTGGGGTTGTCGAAACGCCGGAGCAATCCGGGGCTTTGGCAGCCCCCATTTTTTGCCGGAGACTTGCGTCGGAAGAGGCTTACTCAGCCTTCCCGAGCCAGTTTGGGACCCATCCTTGAGAACTAAAGATGCAACTTAGGGAGAAGCCTCCCCATCTTATAAAAGCTGTGAGATTTGCTTACGCTTACAAAGTCTGCCCGCTTATGGGATAAGGCTAACAATGAAAGGTACGGACATGAAACGATTCGCAACGGTAATTTGCACACTGGCGCTGGCCAGCACTTCGCTTTCGGCTTTTGGAGAAGCGGACAAGTCAAAGCTCGATGAGCGACTCAACAACGCGCGCAACGTTCTCAATGAAGTGATGGCGACGCCCGATAAGGGCATTCCGCAGGGCATTCTTTCGGGTGCCTCGTGTGTCGTTGTCATCCCGGCTTACAAGAAGGGTGCTTTCGTAGTTGGAGCTCAATATGGTCAAGGCGCGGCAACCTGCCGAACTCCTCAAGGTTGGAGTGCTCCGGTCTTTGTACAGCTTGCGGGTGGTAGCTTCGGATGGCAGATTGGCGGGCAATCAACTGATCTGGTTCTAGTTGCAATGAATCAGAATGGTCTGCAAGATATGCTGAAAGCCAAGTTCAAGATCGGTGGCGATGCTGCAGCCTCTGCGGGTCCGGTGGGACGCAATGCACAAGCCGGAACTGATTGGAAGCTGAACTCCGAGTTTCTGACCTATTCACGCAGCAAGGGGCTTTTTGCAGGAATCGATCTTGACGGCACGGTGCTTTCGCAAAACTCTGACGATACGCGCACCTTCTATGGTTCCGATCTTCCATTCGAGAAGGTTTTGCATGGCGATCAGGTTGTACCTACGGATGCACGTCCATTTGTTCGGACCGTGGCCAAGTACTTCGTGGTAGCCCGCGATAATCACTAGCACTCATCTAAACCTAAGAACATAAGGGCAGCCAACCGGCTGCCCTTTATGTTTATCTCCTCTACGCTCCGCTCCCAAGCGTACTAGACTCGTGACGTAAACTAAGGCCTTGAGTAAGGACCTCCAAACGAACCACCTCAGACCGGGAGTTAAGATCCGGCAGGCCATCGAGTTCGGCACCGTAAGATTCTTTGTCTGGCTACTGAGTTCACTTCCACGTCACACTGCTCGCGCGGTTGGTTCAATCTTAGGCAGCCTGGCGTATGTCATGCTGACGCGCCTTCGGAAGTCGGGTCAACGCAATCTTGAACTTGCCTTCCCTCAGCGCAGTAGTGTTGACCGGGACCGCATCCTACGCGAGGTTTATCGAAAACTTGGTCACCACCTGGCGGAATTTTGCCTCATGCCTTCCTACACTCCAGATGTTGCTCAGACCTTAATCCGATATGAGGGTCTGCACCATTACCTTGCCGCACGCGATCAAGGCAAAGGCGTCCTCGTGCTTACGGGCCACCTCGGTGCGTGGGAGCTTTCCAGCTTTTACCATTCTCTGATGGGCTATCCCATGGGGCTGGTTATACGTCGTCTGGATAATCCGCTTATCGACGAGTTCGTCAACCGCATTCGCTGCCGGCACGGCAACCGCGTCATCCACAAGGACGATTTTGCCCGGGGCCTGATCGCCTCCATGCGCTCCGGCGAGACAGTCGGCATTCTTATGGACACAAACATGACGCCGCCGCAGGGTGTCTTCGTACCCTTCTTTGGACGCTCTGCTGCTACCGCATCTGGTCTTGCACGCGTCGCTCTGAAGACGGGAGCCGCAGTCCTTCCCGGCTTTCTGATCTGGGAAGAACGCGAACGGCGCTACGTTCTTCACTTTGGGTCGCAGATCGAGATTGTTGATACTGGTGATGCCGAAGCGGATACCATCGCAAACACCGCCAACTTCGCCGCAGTCACGGAGTCGTACATTCGCCAGTACCCAGACCAGTGGCTGTGGATGCATCGGCGGTGGAAGACGCGCCCACCCGGCGAAGAAGGAATCTACTAATGGCGAAGGCAGGCGAAATTGCCGAATGGCTGAACACGAAAACAGCACCTTGCTTGGAATTTGACGACTTCCTTTCGGTCTCGTCTGTGGAAGCGGCTACCCCAATCTCTGTCGTCTTCGCAACCGATTCTAAAGCTCTTCAGCGCGCGCTTGAATCCAGAGCGGGCTTGATTCTCGCGAACCAGAAGGTTGCTGAGCTTGTCACAGACGGGAGAATCGTGGCAGTGCCGGACGCGCGTCTCGCATTTGCGCAAGTTGCAAAACGATTAGGGGAACGCAACTCTGAGAAACAGATCCACTCCGCCGCCGTGATCGACCCCACGGCCAGAATCGACGAAGGCACGAGCATTGGGGCAAACACCGTCATTCAGGCCGGCGTCACTATCGGGCCCAATTGCTGCATCGGCCCGAACGTTACGATATACGCAGATACATCTGTAGGTGCTCGCGTCAACGTCCAGGCCGGTGCGGTGCTCGGCTCCAAAGGCTTCGGCTACGCCCGGGACTCGGCCTCCGGCGAGTACACGCTCTTCCCCCAGCAAGGCACACTCACTATCGAAGATGACGTAGACATCGGGGCTAACACCACGATCGACCGCGGCTCACTTGGCGAGACGCGCATAGGCGCAGGTTCGAAACTCGATAACCTCGTCCACATTGGCCACAATTGTGTAATTGGCGTGAACGTCATTATCGCCGCGCAGACCGGCATCTCTGGCTCAAGCATTATCGAAGACGGAGCCATTCTGGGCGGCCAGGTCGGCATCGGCGAACATGCCCTTGTTGGCGCCGGAGTCATTCTCGGAGGCGGCGCCGGCGTCCTCAGCGGCAAGAAGATGCACGGTCCTGGTGAAGTCTTCTGGGGCAGACCCGCCCGCCCGCTCAGGGAGTATTTGAAAGATCTCGCCCGCCTCAAACGTCGGTAGGGCTTACGGCTGTGTCGGTCCGCCCGCCGGGGTACCTGGAATCGCAATGTCCAGCGTCGTCACCTTGCCCAGTGTACTCACCGGCGTCTTCATCTCGGCTTGATTCCCTACCACCAGGATCGCCAGCTTTGAAGCGTCGATGTACTTATTCGCCACTCTGGATACGTCGGAAGCCGTGACCGCCTCGATCCCCGTCTTGTACTTCTCCAGGAAGTCTTTCGGATACCCAAAGAATGCAAGCGCCACCTGCTCGTTCAATGTCTTGTCTGGCGAATCGTATCGGAAGATGAACGAATTCAGCTGGTCATCTTTCGCTTTATGAAGTTCATCTGCAGTCGGAGGAATTGTCTTGAGCCTGCCAATCTCGTCGAGCATTGCCTCCGCCGCCGCTACCGTGCTCTCACTCTTAGTAGAAGCCGACACCTCGAATACGCCTGGGTGGTCATACGACGCGCCATAACTCCCGCTAACGCTATATGCCAGCCCAAGTTTCGTCCTTACATTCTGAAAGAGCCGTGATCCAAACCCGCCGGCAAAGATTTCGTTCATCACGCTCAGCGCGTAATAGTCGGGATTGCTCCGCTCTGTGCCCAGCCCAAGAATGATCACATTCGACTGGTTCACGTCTGTCTTATCGACCGTATAAACTCCCGGTTTCGGGCCGGTGAAATCCGTCTTTGGCTTGGCGAAGGTCTTCCCCTTAGCCAGCGCCGCAAACGCTTGACGCAGCTTAGTTTCCATTGCCGCGCTGTCGAAATCTCCCGACACCGCCAGGATCATGTTGTTGGGAACCACCGTAGTGTCGTGCCACGCCTTGAAGTCGGTAAGCGTCACGGCATCGATCGTTGCGTACTGTGCCTCGCGGGCATACGGGCTTTTCGCACCATAAACCAGCAGCGAAGCCTCGCGGCTCGCGATGCCGCTCGCATCATCGTTGCGCCTCGAGATGCCCGCCTGCATCTGCATCTTTGCCAAATTCAGTTTGTCTGCCTTGAACACCGGATGCAGCAGCAGGTCCACAGCCGACGCAAAGACGGAGTCGAAGTCGCCCTTCAGACTTGACCAGCTCATTGTCGTCAGCGCCGTACCACCGCTGGTCTCGATGTTCGCAGCCTTTGCCTCAAGTCGGTCATCCAGCAGATCACCATCGACTGTTGCAGTGCCACTGGTTCGCCATGTCTGCCCATAAAGCGACACCAGCCCAACTTTGTTCGCCGGCTCATCCCTGCCCCCGCCACGGATCAAGATTGTTCCGCTGATAAAGGGAAGTTCGTGATCTTCCTGCAGAAAGATCACCATCCCATTCGACAACTCGATGCGCTTTGGTTCCGTTGGTTTGAACGCATGCAGCGGGGGAATTGGAATTTTCGTCCACGGTTCGGCAGCAGGGGTCTGTGCGACCCCGAGCAGGCTGCCGCTCATCATCATGCCTAAACAAAGTCTCTGAAGATACTTCAATTGCCACCTCCTGGTCCAGCCAGGCCAGGCGTCGCAGCAGCCTTATCAGTAGGAGGAACAAAGTCGATCTCCGCGCTGGTCCGATTAGTGTCCATAAAGATCTTGTTTGCCACCCGCCGCACGTCCGCCTTCGTCACTGCATCGATCTTCGTTAGATCACCAAACAGTTGACGCCAGTCACCAAATCGAGTCTGGTACTCAGCCAGCGAGTGTGCCAGACCTTCATTGTCGCCCAGTCCGCGCAGCAGGTCGGCGCGCGCGCGGGTCTTGAAGCGCGCCAGCTCTTCATCCGAGATGTCAGTGGTCTTTAGCAACTCAAGTTGTTTATGAATTGCATCGCGCATTTGCGCCGGCGTGTGCCCCGGAAGCGGAACCGCGTATACAGCAAACAACCCTGGGTACTTATCACCAGGGTACCCGCTGAACCCCTCAGCCTCTGCTGCGATCCCTTGGTCGCGGACCAACGAGCGATACAATCGCGCCGTCCGGCCATTTGAAAAGATGTCCGTGATCGCGTCATACGCAGAATCATCCGGGTCACGATAGTCCGGTCGATGGTAGCCCTCGATGTAAAACGGCTGCGTTGCCTCTTTGATCACCACTGACTTCTCGGCATTCTGCGGCGGCTCAACTGTTGTCATCGACGGCGGCTTTGGCCCTGCCGGGATTCTTCCAAAATAGCGCTCGAGCACCGGCATCGTCTCGCTTGCCTTCACATCGCCCACCACTGCAATCACAATATTTGCCGGAACATAGTACTTCTTGTGGAATGCGTCGGCCTCGGTCGCCGTCACCTGGCTGATCTCGCTCTCCCAACCCACTGCGGGCTTGCGATAAGGATGCGCTACGTACGCCGTCGCAACGAACTGTTCGAGCATCCTTCCCGTTGGGGTCGAGTCAGTCCGCATCCGCCGCTCTTCCTGCACCACATCTCGTTCCTTGTAGAACTCCCGCTCCACCGGCGAGCCGATCCGCGAGCTCTCCATGTAGGCCCAGAGCTCAAGGCGGTTCGAAGGCATCGACCAGAAGAACTGCGTAGAGTCTTCGCTCGTTGATGCATTCAGTCCAACAGCACCGTTCTCCTCTGCAATCTCCGAGAACTGGTTCGGGATCACGAACTTTTCCGCTTCTGTCTGCGCATCCAGAAAGAGCTTGTGCAGCAATTCCAGCTTCGCCTTGTCCTGCCCAAACCTTTTCCGCAACTCCGCGTCATACGCCGCATAGGCAATCTCAACCTTGGCCAGCGCCACCTTTTCCGCCGGATAATCGGTTGTGCCAATCTCCGTAGTTCCTTTGAACGCCATGTGCTCAAACATGTGCGCCAGCCCGCTCGCCCCCTGCGTGTCATCGGCCGACCCAGCATCCACCATCGTGAAATAGCTGAAGACCGGGGCCTCAGGCCGTTCGCAAACGATTAGAGTCAGGCCGTTGGGTAAGACCTTCACCGTAGTCCGCTTCTCGAAGCTGGCAAGGTCCTGGGCAAACAGGTGTGAAGCGACAGAGAAGGACAAGACAGACAGAACAGCCAGCATGCGGTAGCAACGCAACAGATACTCCTCCAACAACTCTTCTACGATACTCGTAAGGTCCTTGATTAGACGTTCGCCAGCGGGATAACAGACTTGTCGGCATTCACGCCGTCATGCAGACGGATGCTCTAAGTTAAGCAACTCGCCGAATCCACGTTCCAGCATCTCCGCTTCGAACGCTTTATGCGTGGTGTAGCAGAGCGTCTGCATGCCCGCCTGCTCCGCTCCCGCAATGTTCACCTCGCGGTCATCGATGAAAAGTATCTCTTCCGGAGCTGTCTCTAATCCTGCCGCTGCATACCGGTAGATCTCGATCTCCGGCTTGGCCAGCTTCAGCGTGTGTGAAAAAGTGCAATGGTGAAATTTGTCGAACCAGTCGAACCGGCTCACCACGCCCGCATGCATCGCATCGCCCAGGTTGGAAAGAACCCCCGTCCGCACACCTGCACGCTGCAGCGCTTGCGCCCATGCGATCATTGGCGGATTGGGCTGTGTCCATAATTGGTTATCGGCAGCAATCAAACCTGCAACCTGCGAATCATCAAGCTTCTCGCCGGAATGCCCAGCAACCAGCCGCCAATATTCCTCGCCCGTATGCGTTCCCCGGTCATATTCGTGACGCGGATACCAGTAGCCCGCATGGAACCGCTCTTCATCAAGGCCCGTGATCGCCTTCATCTGTTCCCAGGCAGCTGGCAGTGGAGGCCCCGAAAGAACCATTCCGTAATCGAAGAGGACTGCTGTTATCGGCTTTGTCATCTACGTCGATTGTAAGCGGAGCATTTAAGATCATTCCGTGGCCGAAACCAGACAGCGCTTCTCGCAACGCACGGCATGGGACCTACACCCCAGTGACTTCTCCACTGCACTCTCCGAAGCACGCACTGCAGGTCGGGACCTTATCGACCTCACAATCTCGAATCCGACACGTTGCGGCTTCGAGTACGACACGACCGCCATCTTCGCACCCCTGGCTTGTGAGGAGATTCAGCGGCAGGCACTCGTTTATGATCCCGACCCGCGCGGCCTCCGTTCGGCTCGCGAAGCCGTTATGCTTTATTACGCCGACCACGCAGCCACTGTACAGTCCAACTCAATTTTCCTGACGACCAGCACCAGCGAAGCGTATTCCTGGGTATTCCGCCTCATTTGCGATGCAGGTGACGAAGTGCTCGTAGCCCAGCCAAGCTATCCGCTCTTCGACTTCCTTGCCGCCCTCGATGACGTTGTCCTCAAACCTTATCCACTCTTCTACGATTACGGCTGGTGGATCGACTTCGCTGAACTCGAACGCCAAATCGGCCCTCGCACCCGCGCCATACTGATCGTCCACCCAAACAATCCCACTGGACACTGGACCCACCGCGCCGAACGCGAAAAGCTAGGAACGCTCTGCGCCCTCCACGGCCTTGTGCTGATTGTCGACGAGGTCTTCCTCGATTTCCCCATTAGTTCTGCGAATAACGAATCGCCGGCTGAGAGCTTCGCCACCGGTCCGCACCCTGTCCTCACGTTTGTCCTTAGCGGCATCAGCAAAGTCTGCGCATTGCCGCAGATGAAGGTCGCCTGGGTTGCCGTCTTCGGCCCGGAATCCCGTGCCTCTGAAGCGGAGGCGCGCCTCGAGGTAATAGCGGACACCTTCCTGTCCATGAATGCGCCCGCCCAGCTGTCGTTGCCGGTATGGCTCGCCAACAGGAGCAAAATGCAACAGCAGATTCGCGTCCGCATCGAGGAAAATCTGCAGGCGCTCCTGTCGTTGGGCGTAGAAGTCCTGAAAATGGAAGCCGGCTGGTCCGCTGTGGTTCGTTTTCGCGCGTTAAAGTCTGCAGCGGCATCGCTTCTTGATGCCGACGTGATCGTTCATCCCGGCGACTTCTACGGCATATCAGACCCACGACTAATCGTACTCAGCCTTATTACTCCCACGACGCTTTTCGAGCTCGGAGTTAGCAAGCTGAGTATATGCAAGGAGATATGAACCTAGTGGGTTACCCCAGGCTTGTCGCGCCTAAAGCGACAGCTGCAGAAACGTGTCCTAGATGCACAAACTAAAAGGCTTGAAGAAATGGATTGTCCTGCCGTTCAAGTCCTATCGTGGTGTTTATTCCATGGCCAGGTATCACTTTAGTAATGTCCGGCAAGGTGAGAAGTCGGTCACGGATTGAGGCCAGCAGCTTTCCTGTATGTCCTCCAGGCAAGTCAGTTCGCCCTACTGAACCTGCGAACAGCGTGTCTCCCGCCAGCAATAACTTCTGCTCCGGCACGTACATACACAAGCTGCCCTCCGTATGACCCGGCGTGTGGATGATTGTGCCTGCAATCCCGGTCACGCCCACGATGTCGCCATCTTCAAGGCTCTCGTCCGGCGCCCGGACCTCCGGCACCTTTACACCGATCCATGCTGCTTGCTCTTCCATCATTGCCACCAATGGCAGATCGCCCTGGTTATACAGGACTGGCGCACCTGTAAGCTGCTTCAGTCGGTAAGCACCTGCGATGTGATCGATGTGAGCGTGCGTCACCACAATCTGCATTAGGGTCAACTGATGCCGCTGCAGGGCATGCAAGATGCGCGCAATTTCGTCGCCTGGATCGACAACGATCGCTTCGTGCGATGTCTCATCGCCGAGGATAGAGCAATTGCACTGTAGTGGCCCCACCGCCAGCACTTCATGAATCAAGCTTTACTCCTCTTATCAGGCAACATGAAAACGCGCAGCCGTTTGGGCCGCGCGTTTGTCGAACCTACTTCTATCAGCTACTTCTTCGCCGGTGTACTTTGCGAGGCACCCGTACCCGAAAGCACCGAGTGGTCGCCACTCGCGCGCGAAAGCAATATCGTAAGCGCGATCGAAACCAGCATAAACAGAACTGCCGCATAGGTTGTCAGCTTGGTCAGGAGGTTAGCTGCGCCGCGAGGTCCGAAGGCGGTCTGCGAACCCTGTCCGCCAAACGCGCCCGCCAGGTCAGCCGACTTACCCTGCTGCAAAAGAACAACGCCGATTAAGAACAAGCAAACAATCACGTGGAAGACTACCAAAAGATAAACCATGTTGACTTCGTACCCTTTTCTGAAACAGATCTCGTTAGAGAACGCGCCACTTACAGATGCTGCTGCCTGCGTCTCACTTGCAAGTTTAGCACCGGCAGCGTCTACTTCGCCGCTCGAACGTCGGCCCGATTTGGCAATGAGGGCTTCGTCTTGGCTTTCCTGCGCCTAAGTGGTCCATCGATCAACTTCGTTGGCGCCAGGCTAAGAATCATCGCGGTCAAAGTTGTTTCGGCATCCAGTACCGCCTGCTTCGTACCTTCGAGTCTGCTGATCATTAACGCTCCTTCCAGCATCGCGATGATCGCATTCGCGATCCGAGAGGCCTGAACCTCCGCCCGAATCTCGCCCTCCACAATACCTTGTTCGACGATCCCAACAAGCCGTGCTCTCCACTCCTGGATCGCGTGCGTCGCCAGACTTCGAAGCAGAGGATTCGTGTCGTCCGCATCGACAGCCGTATTCATGAGCGGACATCCGCCGACAACCGGCGAGGGCACCCTGACAAACTGATGCACTCTATCGAGGAGAGCTGCTATCGCGCCACCCTCCACCGGCCCGCCAATCGACCGCACCTCCAATACCTTGCGCCAGGAGTATTGAAATGCTTCCGCCGCAAGCTCTTCCTTGCTACTGAAATGTCTGTAAATGCCACCTTTTTGGAGCCCTGTCGCTTTCATCACGTCCTGGATGGAACACCCTCTATACCCACGCTGATTGAAGATCGGGGCCGCCTCGGACACTATTCTGTCTCGCGTCACATCTCCCTTGCTCATCGAAAGTTCTCCCGCAGAAGAATAGCCGAAAAAAGACGCATCGCACTCTTCTGCTGTTGAATCAGATGCGTATTGCGACCGAACGGTCTCTCTATTACGAGGAGTCTGCATGGCCAGCGCTGTCGCAACATTGCCATCTGCAACAAATCCCCGCACCGCGGCCAACAATCCGCTGCTGATTAGTCCCTGGGTGGTCGCCCTTACGGTCACGCTCGCCACCTTCATGGAACTCCTGGACACCTCGATTGCTAACGTCTCGCTTCCCTACATTGCCGGCGGACTTGGACGCTCCTACGACGAAGTCACCTGGATTTTGACCACTTACCTCGTTGCCAACGCTGTAGTTCTCCCCATGTCTGCCTGGCTGTCCCGCGTCTTCGGTCGCAAGACCTACTACATGGCCTGCGTTGCCCTCTTCACCGTTACGTCGTTCTTCTGCGGTATCGCTCCAAGCCTGAACATCATGCTCTTCGCACGTGTCCTGCAGGGTATCGGAGGTGGCGGCCTAGCCCCAGTCGAACAAGCGATTCTCGTGGACACATTTGAGCCCGCAAAACGCGCCTCGGCTTTCGCGCTCTACACCGTAGCCATCGTCACTGCCCCGGCTATCGGCCCCGTCCTCGGCGGCTGGATTACTGACAACTACAACTGGCGCTGGGTGTTCCTTATTAACATTCCAATCGGAATGCTGTCGCTGTTCCTTACAGCCCGCTTCGTTCACGACCCGCCCTCGTTTGCAGAAGAGCGCAAGACCGTCCGCGTGAATGGCAAGCTCCGCATCGACGCTGTCGGAATCGCCCTCATCGCCGTCGGCTCGGGCGCTCTCGAAGTGCTCCTTGACCGTGGCCAGATCGACGACTGGTTCGGCTCGCCCTTCATCATCTGGATGTTCATCATTGGTGTTACCTGCCTCACTGCCGCGGTTTTTTGGGAGTGGCACCAGCCCGACCCCGTCATCGACCTGCGCCTACTCAGAGTCCGCAACTTCGCCATCGCCTGCGTCTTCTACTTTCTCTTCGGCTTCGGTCTATTCGCCTCGACCACCATGATCCCGCAACTGCTTCAATCGCTTTATGGCTATCGCGCAATCGATGCCGGTCTCGTCCTCGGGCCTGGCGCTTTCGTTATCACAGTTCTCGCCCCGGTCGGTGCGCAACTGGTCCAGCGAGGCATCATTCACCCTAAGATTCTCTTATTTGGTGCAGTCATGGTGGTTGGCCTATCCTTCATCCACTACAGCCATTTCAATCTTCAAACCGACTACAGCCACTACGCATGGGCGCGAGCGCTGCAAGGCCTGGGCTATGCATTCTTCTTCGTGCCGCTCTCTGTTATCTCCTACTCACAACTCACGCCTGCGCAAAACAACAAAGCCTCGTCACTCACCAACTTCTTTCGCAACTGGGGTGGCAGCTTCGGAATTGCTTTCATCACCACGATGAGCGAGCGCCGTCAGAACTTCCACCAGGCGACCGTCGGTGCAAACCTCGCACCCTCCTCCGGGTCCCTACGGACTGCCATCCAGCAGACATCCGCCTATCTCCAATCGCACGGCTTTTCGCACGTCGACGCCATCAGCGCCGCTTACGCCCGCTACTACGATCAACTTCAAGCGCAAACGCGGCTCCTTGCGTTTATGGACTGCTTCTACATACTCGGGGTCGTCACCCTGGTCGCCGCCCCTCTCGTCCTCTTCACTAAGAAGTTCAAGCTGGCCGGGAAAGCCCCGGCGGCCCACTAACCCCATCTTAGTTACCAGATTGGGGAGGTCCACCCCCTTTAGCTTGGCGAAGATCCCGCGAGATACCATGTCACCTTCGCGCTCGAACCTCCCCCCCTTAAACTCCGTCTTACCTCGATGAATCATGCAATTAGAAAGGGTCAGCTCACATGAGCTGACCCTTGTTTTATCCAAATTTGGATTGGTGCGGAGGAGGGGACTTGAACCCCTATGCCTTGCGGCGCTAGCACCTCAAGCTAGTGCGTCTGCCAATTTCGCCACCTCCGCATGGTAGTCGGTACGATCAATCTGCACCTGCGGGGAGCAACAATCCGAACTTCAGTGTAGCATTGCGGACGGCTTTGATCTATACGACGCAGCCGCTCACGGAGCCCGCTAGATCGAGCTCATGTTGTGTAAAAATTCCTGGTTGTTGCGTGTTTTCGCCAGCTTGTCCGTCAGCAACTCCATCGCTTCAACCGGGGACAACGGATTAAGTACCTTGCGCAGAATCCAGGTACGTTGCAAATCTTCCTTCGGAATCAGCAGCTCTTCTTTACGTGTACCGGACCTCTGAATGTCGATCGCTGGGAACACGCGCTTGTCGACAAGTTTGCGATCCAGAATGACTTCCATGTTGCCTGTACCCTTGAACTCTTCGAAAATGACTTCATCCATGCGCGAACCAGTATCTACAAGTGCTGTCGCAATGATCGTCAGCGACCCACCCTCTTCGATGTTTCTGGCTGCACCGAAAAACCGCTTCGGCCTTTGCAGCGCGTTGGAGTCAACACCACCCGAAAGCACCTTGCCTGAAGGCGGCACAATCGTGTTGTAGGCACGCGCGAGACGCGTAATGGAATCGAGCAGAATGACGACGTCTCTCTTATGTTCGACGAGCCGCTTTGCTTTCTCAATCACCATCTCGGCTACTTGTACGTGGCGTGCAGCCGGCTCATCAAAAGTGGAAGAAATTACCTCGCCCTTTACCGACCGTTGCATGTCAGTGACTTCTTCCGGGCGCTCGTCAATCAGCAGGACGATCAACACCACCTCGGGATGATTGGCCGTAATGCTGTTCGCGATGGACTGCAGCAGCATCGTCTTACCGGTGCGCGGTGGTGCGACAATCAGTCCACGCTGCCCCTTGCCCACCGGCGTCAGTAGATCCATCACCCGCCCGCTGATGTGCTCCCGAACGGTCTCCATCTTTACCCGCTCCTGGGCGTACAGAGGAGTCAGATTATCGAACAAAATTTTGTTGCGTGTCTCCTCAGGAGATTCAAAGTTGATCGCTTCGATCTTGACCAGTGCGAAGTACTTCTCACCCTCGTGCGGCGGCCGGACATTTCCGCTGATCGTGTCGCCTGTCTTCAGGTCGAACTTGCGAATCTGTGACGGCGATACATAAATATCATCAGGGCCGGGCAGGTAGTTGTAATCCGGTGACCGCAAAAATCCGTATCCATCTGGAAGAATTTCAAGCACGCCTTCTGCAAAAATATGGCCTTCTTTTTCGCTCTGTGCCTGCAGAATCTTAAAGATGAGGTCTTGCTTACGCAGGCCGCTGGTGCCCGCAATGTCTAGACCGCGAGCCAGCTTACCTAGCTCCGCGATGTTGTGCTCTTTTAACTCAGAAATGGTCATGATGTACCTGGATGGATGTGAAAGGAAGGGGGTTGAAGCGAGGAGGGATCTGCTTGACTGGACTGTTGCGGTAACTGAAGACAGGTAACGAGGACAGGGGTCGTGCGGAAAGCCACTTGCGGTGGACTCAGTGTAGCCCAAAAACAACGAACATGGAATGAAAGGTGGGGGGGATCAAGAGGGAGGGCGATTCACTTTGGGTAGGTGAAGCAGCCGCGCGTTAAGCCGCGCGGCGTTCTTGAACGGAGATCTTTTCCACAATGGGTTCGACTGCCTCATCCATTGGAACCGTGTCTTTAAAGCGATCCAAGACTTCGTTGGTCGTGTCCTGAAGACGTGTATTCGGCTTGTGCAGTTTGCGCGTGGCCTTTGAGGCAAGCTGGCAAAGTTGGTAGCGATTCGTGACGTGCGTGAGAGCTCCAAAAATCAAATCTGAGCGCATAATTTGTTCTCCTTATTGGGCAGAGCATCTGGGCAGACTCTCTCCCTTCGTATCGACTGGTAATGGTGCCTTCCGGTTGTCCGGCACCTTCATATATATGTTTAGACGTGCTGAGAGCGTTCAAGCTCCAGTGATTTGTGAAACGTTCAGCGGATGGAGCAGAGTGCCTCGATGAAGAGTGCCTCTCTATTATTGTCGAGCTGAGAGAACAGACATGCTGATGAATCTCTGGAAGAGCTATGCACTGTCAAAATGATCCTGAATTGAGCTTCGAAGAGTCGTTTCGGTGAGTTCAAAGCAGCTCTCGACTCACTCTGAGACCGTAATCTTCGGCTCCTCATGAAAAATAATACTTCTGTGACCAAACGTCAATACTTATTTTGGAAGTTAGGCGTGGCAACTTCTTCCATAAACGGAATTGATGAGACCATGTATGTGTACCTACCTGCACGCGATGGCGGTTTCGCGCAAGGACCTCATAACGAACGACTTCTCGTAAACTGGAAGATCGACAAAGCAATGGTTTCGACCTGGAGTGTCCTCTCTTGACC